>NZ_JBNPMK010000008.1:0-130734 GCF_050313955.1 Desulfovibrio sp. SGI.133
GAAAAGGGGCCTCCCTTCCCCCGGACGCCCATCCCTCTCCGAAAACTTTTGTTCCGGTCCCTGACGGGCAACGTGGTGCGGGAGGATGTGTCCGTGGCTTCTGTCTCCCGCTGACGCTGAAAAAACAATCCATATGTTTTTTGCGCTTGTCTGCTCTCCCGCCGCTGCCATGCAAAAAGCCCCGCACTGTGCGGGGCTTTTTTGTGGGCGGGTTTTGGGGAAGGAGGGGGTACGGGGAGGGAACCCCTTTTTGCCGCGAGCAAAAGGGGTTCCCTCCCCCGTGTGCCCCTATGCCAAAATCTCCAGACGGCCCTGATGCATGCGCGCCCGGCGGTTGATGCAGGACGGCGCGTCGCCCTCGAAGTGGGAGACGAAGACCAGCGAGATGCCGCGGGCGGCCAGCTGGTCCAGCAGATCCAGATACTGGCGGCGGGAGTCTTCGTCCAGGGCGGAGCAGGGTTCGTCCAGCAGCAGGATGTCCAGTTCGCCCATAAGGGCACGGGCCAGGAACAGGCGGCGCAGCTGGCCGGTGGAGAGCAGGCGGATGGAGCGTTCCGCCAGATGGCCCACGCCCAGTTCGCGCATGACGCGGCGGGCCTGCTCCTGTTCGGCCTTGCTGTAGTCGCGGTAGACGCCCACGGTGTTTTCCAGACCGGTACAGACCAGTTCCAGCGCCGTGATGCTGTAGCCGTAAAGGGCCTGGGAGAGGTCGGAGACCAGACGCACGCCCTTGCGGATCTCTTCCAGCAGCACGGTCTCGCCGCCGTGATGGGGCAGATGACGCACCAGCGTACCGCCCACGGCCACGAATTCGTCCCCGGCCAGCAGACGCAGGAAGGTTGACTTGCCCGAGCCGTTCTCGCCCTCGATGCGCCAGTGCTCGCCCTTGCGCAGTGTCCAGTCCACATCGTGCAAGATCTCCTGTCCGTCGATGAAGACCGTGGCATGGCGCACGTCCAGCAGCGGCGCGGAGGGTTCCGGGGCGGACGTCACGGCGCCGGCCAGGCTGATGTCCTCATATTCGCCTTCCTGCGGCGGCAGGGTGCTTCCCGGGGCCAGCAGACGGCCCTGATGGATGACGCGCGTCTTGCGGCACCAGTCCGGCACCTGTTCCGGGCGGTGACTGCTCATGATGACCGTGCAGTGTTCGCGCACGCTGTCCAGCACTTCATAGAAGCGGCGGCTGTGGTCGGCATCCAGACCGTCGCTGCATTCGTCCAGCAGGAGCAGGTCGGGCTGCCGGACCAGGGCCCGGCCCAGCAGGAGCAGGCGGAGCTGGCCCTGCGAGACTTCCGGCACCATCCTGTCCAGCAGGTCCAGGGCGCGCAGGCGCCGTGCCATGTCTTCCACCTGCGCATGACGCTGCTCGGAAGTGTTGGTGTAGAGCAGGGGGGTATCTTCAAAGGCCGTGAGCAGCAGTTCCCGGCCGGTGATGTACCAGCGCTGGCGCTGGTAGTTCTCCTGCTGGTCGGGCGAGACCAGGGCGCTGACGGCGCGGCCCGCGATGGGCGAGGTCTCCGCGCCTTCGCTGGTGTGCCAGACGATGCGGCCTTCCGCCGGCCAGAGCAGGCCGTGCATGAGGCGCATGAGCGTGGTCTTGCCGGCACCGTTGTGGCCCAGCAGCAAATGGTGCTCGCCGCGGCACAGATGCCAGTCGATGTGGTGCAGGATCATTTTCTGCCGGGCATCGCCGGGCAGGAACAGGCTCAGGTCTTCGATGTCCACCAGGGGACTGCCGGGAAGGAGGGGAGACTGGGTTTCCATGAGAGGCTCGTAAAACTGGCGGTGCGTATCCGTCCTGCGGACCGCTGAGAGATGGGAACTGTCCGAAGCCCGGACAGACTGAAAACATATGCACGCAAGCGGGCGGGGCCTGTCCCCATCGGGCTCAGGGAGCCTGGAGACGGACGGATCATCGACCTGGCAGGGGAACGGGCTTGCCAGGGGTGACCGGGGAATCCGGGCTGAAGGAAAGTCCGGACCCTCCCGCACGCCATTATTGGATAAAGCGCGCTGGGGAAGGGACAGAGCTGGAGGGAAGGGAAACTCCTTTCGTGCGGGCGGTAGCCGAAGGCGGCCCACAGAGCCGTGCCCTTTAGCGACGAAGCAGCGTTACGGGCATCGACAGCGGAGAGGGGCTCCCCTTCCCCCGGAAAAATATCCGGGCGCCGTGTCCCTTCCTACAGCGGCAGCACGTACTGTCGGCCCTGTTTGTACCAGACGCTCTGGGTGAAACCAAAGGCGCGGGCGTAGCTTTCCAGGCGGGGGAAGGCAAAGGCCACGTCGGTGGTGATGTGGGCGTCGGAGGCGAAGGTCACGGGCACGCGGAGCTCGGCGGCCAGCTGCATGATGGGCGCGCAGGGATAGATCTCGCGGCAGGGCTTGCGCAGCCCGGCGGACGAGATCTCCATGGCCATGCCCGCATCGCGCAGCTCGGTGAGGGCCGTGCGGATGAGGTCGAGGCTGCCGGGCTTGTTGAGCCAGATGTGGAAGCGGTCCACGGAGAAGATCTTGATGAGGTCGGGATGGGCCGCGATCTGGAACATGCCCGAGGCGATCATCTCGCGCCAGCTCTGGAAGTAGCGCACATAGTTCCGCTCGCACTCTTCCTGCGAAAGGATGTCCCAGTCCGAGGCCTGGTCGTCGAAGCCCCAGTGACCGATGAAATGCACGCTGCCCAGCAGATAGTCGAAATCATAGGCGGTGCAGGCCTGGCGGGCAAAGTCCGTCTGTCCTTCCAGCCAGTCCATCTCCATGCCGAACAGCACCTGGCAGGCATCGGGAGCGGCGTTGTCGCGCAGCTCGCAGACCTCGCGGGCATAGGTGGGCATGAAGCGGCTCAGCTGTTCGCGGTATTCGTTGGTATAGTCGAAGCCCAGCGGACGCGGGGAATGTTCGGTGAAGCCCAGCAGTTTGAGCCCGGCCGTGCAGGCGGCGGCGTACATCTCCTGGGGCGTGCTGGCGCCGTGGGAATAACGGGTATGGCTGTGGAGGTCGGCGGTGATCATGATGGTCTCCGGGAGCGCCCCGGCCTGTCAGGGACAGACGGGATGGCCGTGATGACGGCAGGTCGCGGACGCGCTGAGATGGGGGCAGGGCCCGAGGGAAAAAAACGGGGAGGGCGGACCCTCCCCGTGATGTGCTGACGCTATGGACGTTTAGCCGAGCAGACGGCGGCAGATCTCCTGACCGGCCCGGCGTCCGGCGCCCATGGCCAGGATGACCGTGGCCGCGCCGGTGACGATGTCGCCGCCGGCGAAGACGTTGGGCAGCGAGGTCTCGCCCGTGGCTTCATCCACCTTGATGTAGCCGCGTTCGGTCTTTTCCAGGCCTTCGGTGGCTTCCAGCAGGATGGGATTGGAACGGGTGCCCAGAGCCACGATGGCCAGGTCGGTGGCCAGTTCGTAGGTGGCGCCTTCCACGGGCACGGGGCGGCGACGGCCGGAGGCGTCGGGCTCGCCCAGTTCCATCTTCTGCAGGGTCACGGACGTGAGTTTCATTTCGGCATCCCCGTTGAACTTCACGGGGGAGGCCAGCATCTCGAACTTCACGCCTTCTTCCTCCGCATGTTCCACTTCCTCGCGGCGGGCGGGCATCTCGGCCTTGGTGCGGCGGTAGACGATATGCACGCTTTCCGCGCCCATGCGCAGGGCGGTGCGGGCGGCGTCCATGGCCACGTTACCGGCGCCGAATACGGTCACATGCTTGCCGAGGTAGGCGGGGGTGTCCTGTTCGGGGAAGGCATAGGCGCGGCCCAGGTTCACGCGGGTCAGGTATTCGTTGGCGGAGAAGACGCCCACCAGGTTTTCGCCGGGCACGCCCAGGAAGACCGGCAGACCGGCGCCCACGCCGATGAAGACCGCGTCATATTCCTTGCGCAGTTCGTCCACGGTGAAGGTGCGGCCGCCCACGCTGTTGAGGTGGAAGTCCACACCGGAACGGCGCAGGCCGTCCACTTCGGTGGCCACCACGTTCTTGGGCAGACGGAAAGAGGGGATGCCGTAGATGAGCACGCCGCCGGGCTCGTGCAGGGCTTCGAACACATCCACCTTGAGGCCGTTGGCGGCGCAGACGCCCGCACAGGTCAGGGAGGAAGGACCGGAGCCGATGCAGGCCACCTTCTTGCCCTTGACGGGCATGGCACAGGAATTGGTGCCGGTCACCTGTTCACAGGCGCTGGTGGCGATGTAGGTGTCGGCCACGAAGCGTTCCAGGCGGCCGATGGCGATGGGCTGGCCCTTGGCGTTGAGGATGCACTTGCCTTCGCACTGGTGTTCCTGCGGGCAGACGCGGCCACACACGGCAGGCAGGCTGTTGGTGGTCTTGATGATGCGGTAGGCGGCGTCGAAGTTGCCGCGGGCCACTTCACCGATGAAGTCGCGGATGGGCACTTCCACGGGGCAGCCCTTCATGCAGAGGGGCTTTTTGCACTGCAGGCAGCGGGAGGCTTCCTGCATGGCCATCTCTTTGGTGTAGCCGGTGGCCACTTCGTCGAAATTGTGAGCGCGCACGTCCGCGGGCTGGCAGGGCATGTCCACGCGCGGAGCAATGGTCTTTTTGGGCTTAGTTTCCATGGGTGCTCCTGTACTGGTCGATGGAGACCTTTTCCTGATCGCGGTAGGCGCCCAGACGGCGGCGCAGTTCGTCGAAGTCCACCTTGTGGCCGTCGAATTCGGGGCCGTCCACACAGGCGAACTTGGTCTTGCCGTCCACGGTCACGCGGCAGGCGCCGCACATGCCGATGCCGTCCACCATGATGGGGTTGAGGCTGACGGTGGTGTGCACGCCGTAGGGACGGGTGGTGTTGGCCACGGCGGCCATCATGGGCACGGGGCCCACGGCCACCACTTCAAAGACGTCCTTGTCGGATTCCAGGCGGTCACGGAGCAGGTCGGTGACCAGGCCCTTGTGACCGTAGCTGCCGTCGTCGGTGGAGATGAGCAGCTCGTCCACGAAGCTGGCCAGTTCCTTTTCGAACAGGAGCAGGTCCTTGTTGCGGGCGCCGATGATGCCCACGACCTTGTTGCCGATGCGCGAATGGCCCTTGGCGATGTGGTGCATGGCGGCAATGCCGGTACCGCCGCCCACACAGATGACGGTGCCCTTTTTCTCGATGTGGGTGGGCTTGCCCAGGGGGCCGCAAACGTCCAGGATCTCGTCGCCGGCCTTGAGGTCCTCAAGGATGGCCGTGCTCTTGCCCATGACCAGATAGACGATGGTGATGGTGCCCTTTTCGGGGTCCGTATCAGCGATGGTCAGGGGGATGCGCTCGCCCGTGGGGCTCATGCGCAGCATGACGAAATGACCGGGCCGGGCGTGGCTGGCAATGGCCGGCGCATGCAGCACCAGTTTGCTGGTCTTGCCCGGGATGAGGCTTTCTTTTTCCAGAATGGGGGTTGGCATGATGTTCCTGCACTCCTGCTGCGGGATAATGGAAAGTGCCAGCTTACCCAAGCTTTTTGCCGCTTGCAAGCATTGCGGTATGAAATGAGGAATTGTGAAAAGAGGGGCGTCCTGTGGGCGTGGGGCATGGGTACCCTCAACATATGCCACGCAGGCTGGGCAGGGACGCGGCCATAGCACGCTGCCGTGCCTGGCTGGTGACGGATGGGAAGGAAGACTGAGAGAGGAATGATCCGGGAAAGGCCAGGGCACTTTCCCGGATCGTGTCAATCGTGATCGGTATGCGGGCCGCAGGTACGCGGCGCCGGGGCGTCTTCTCCCTCGCCGGGCAGGACGAGGACCACGGTCTGGCGGGAGAGGCCGTTCTTTTCGATAGTCTCGGCCAGCAGGTCGAGGCGGGTGCGGATGAGCTGCTGATCGGGCCAGCCCAGGCGGAAGGCGCAGATGACGGGCGTGGCGGCGGGCAGGGATTGTTCCAGTTCTTCCTGCATGGCGCGGGCCTGCATGGCGGAAAGGTAGACGGCCAGCGTGGTGCCGTGCTTGGCCAGATGGCGCAGGGCCTCCTGCTCGGGCATGGGCGTGCGGCCGGGCATGCGGGTCATGATCAGGCTCTGGGTGGCGCCGGGCACGGTAAAGCTGCATCCGGCAGCGGCAGCGGCGGCGCTGGCGGCCGTGATGCCGGGCACCACCTGCCAGGGGATGCCGTCCCTGTCCAGCAGGGCCAGCTGTTCGCGCAGGGCGCTGTAGACGGCAGGGTCACCGGTATGCAGATGCACCACGGGCTGACCGGCGCGGGCGAACTGGAGCATGAGGGAATGGCATTCTTCCAGATCCAGCGGAGCGGCGTCGATGACACTGGCCCGGGGCGATGCCAGATCCAGCAGGGCGGGCGGGATCATGGAACCGGCGTAGAGCAGCAGGGCCGCCTCTTCGATAAGGCGCTTCCCCTTGAGGGTGAGCAGCTCCGGGTCACCGGGACCCGCGCCGACGAAACTGACCATGCCTGGCTGCTTTTCCATAGTCTCCTCCAGTAGGCGGGGCCTGTTATCGCCCCCCGCGTTCCTGTCATGTCATGCCGGGGGAACGGCGTCCAGAAGGAGGGCTGCCTCCTTCATAAATATATGCCCCCAATGTCCTTTTCTAGGCTTCGTCCTTCTCCTGTTCGGGCTTGTCCACAGCCAGCAGGAAAACAGGGTTGGCGGCGGCCAGGAAAATGTCCTGCCCCAGTGGCCGGGAGTGGGCGGACTGTATCTGCATCACCTCGGCGGGCCAGCCCAGGCCCTCGAAGAAGGCACGGCAGCGGGCCAGCGTGTCCAGCAAGATGCAGCTCACCACCAGCCGTCCGCCGGGCAGCAGGCGACGGCAGACCTGTTCCAGCAGGTTGTGGGCCCCGTCGCCGGAAAGACCGCCGCCGATGAAGACCCGGTGCGGGTCGGGCAGGCGCGGCAGGCACTGGGGTACCGTACCCAGACAGACGTCCACCGAGGCGGCCCCGAAGCGGCGGCGGTTCTCCTGGATGTCCAGCGCGCGGGAAGGGGTCCGCTCCACGGCCACCACGCGGCCTTCGTGGGCCAGGCAGGCCGCCTCCAGCGCCACGGAACCGGAGCCGGCGCCCAGATCCCAGACCGTATGCCGGGGCTCGGGCCGCAACAGGGCCAGGGCGGCGGCACGCACGGCGGGCTTGGTCAGCAGGCCGTCCTCGTGCCGCAGTTCGGCAGGCAGCAGGCCGGGATGCGGACGGCGCATCTCGCCCGCGGGCGTCAGCAAAACGGTACAGACAGTGCCGAAGCGGGCAACGGCGGCTTCGGCCAGCGTAAGATGATGTTCCTGTTCCTCGTCGCTCCCCATGTGTTCAAAAACATGCATGGCGAACCAGTCCACGCCCCTGTCCAGCAGGTGACGGGCCAGCAGGTCGGGCGTCATGCGGGCATCGGTGAGCAGGCTGATGGGCCGCTGCCGGTGCACGGCGGTGTGGAGGGGCGTCAGATCGTCGCGGCCGTGCAGGGAAAGGCAGATGACGTCATGCCAGGGCAGGCCCAGACGGGCGCAGGCCTGCTGCAGGGAGCTGACCCCGGGCAGGATGCGCACGGCTTCGGGGCCCAGCTGGCGCAGGAGCGTGGTACCGATGCCGTAGAACAGGGGGTCGCCGTCGGCCAGCACCACCACTTTTTTGCCGCCGGCACGCAGATGGCTGATGCGGGCCAGCACCGGTTCCAGCGGTGCGGTCAGGGGCAGCTGCCGGGCGGGGAGATCCTCGAAGGCCGCCAGCAGGCGACGGCCGCCGCACAGGACGTCAGCCTGCTCGATAAGGCGCAGGCGTGCGGGGGCGAGCCCCTCGCGCAGGGGCTGGGCGCAGTCCAGGCCCAGGATCAGGACGGGTTCGGCCGCCGTACCGGCAGGTTCGAAAACGAAGGCGGAGTGCAGCAGGCTCTCCTGCGGGGACCAGGTATCCGTATCGGGCACGGCCGGAGCGGCCGGGGACGGTGCCGGCGGGGTATCGGCCGGACGGGAAGGACGGGGAGCGGGCAGGCTGATGCCGGGGAGGAGGTTCTGCTGTTTCATGTATCTCTGGTTGAAAAGGAGCGGAGACAGGACGCGCGAAGCGCGCAAAAAAGGGCAGCCGCAACGACCGGACGCGAGCCCGGCGGGCGGCCGCCCTGAAAAATCAGGCCTGCGCGTCGGGCAGCCAGACGCGGCCGCGGGCCACGAGGTCCACAGGGCCGTCGATGAAGGCCTTGCCCTGGTCATCGTCGGGGATGTGGACATGCAGGGAGCTGCCGCCGGGCTGCATGATGTCCAAAGGTTTGCGGTTGCCCTTGGCGGCCAGCAGCAGGGCCAGGGCCAGGGCGCCGGAACCGCAGGCATTCTCGATGCAGGTGGTGTGGGCATCGCGCACGTGGACCACGGGCAGCATGTCCAGCAGGCCTGCGCGGCGGCCCCACCAGATGACGCCGCTGGCCACTTCGCCGGTCATGCCGTACTGGCGGCGCAGCATGCGCGAGGCGGCGATGCAGTCCTCGGGCTGCATGTGGACCTCGCCGTCCAGCAGCAGGTGGCAGATGCCGGGCAGGCGCACCAGATGGATGCCCTGTTCCGGGTGGGTGATGGGGCAGGGCGGCAGCTGCAGCTCGGCGCGCACTTGCCAGGAAGGGGACGTGCCGCGTACCTGGAGCCGGATGGGGGTCTGCCAGCCGGAGACCTGCACCTCATAGCGGTGCTCGTTGGTCAGTTTCTGGCGGGCGATGCCCTGGAGCGTGGCTTCGGGCGAGGCACTCTCGCGGAAGGCCAGCAGGGCGCCGAAGGCCCGGGTGGCATTGACGCAGAACTCACCGCCCGCCATGCGCAGACGGCGTTCCTCCACTGAGACGAAACCGGCCTGTTCCGCCCCCAGGCTGTCAGGACGCATGGCCTGCCGGGCCAGCTCCGCCTGCCGGGCCGCATCCAGGCCTGCGGCGGGGAAAAAGAGCGTCGTGTTGCCGCCGGGGCTCCATTTGGAAAAATCGAGTGCTGGCATAACCCATCCTTTTGTATCTATTCAGTATGCTACAGGCGGGCCCGACTGTCCAGCCACCGGGCATGCCCGGCAGGTGCCGGGTGACTGCCGGGCGACTCCGCTCCCTGCCGGGAGCTGCGGTACAGAGGACGCTGAAAGAAAGAACGCTTGCCCTTTGCTGCGAAACGCGCTAATTTTTAAAGGTGTCAATACCCTTTCCCATAAAGGAAAAAGGTAGCTGGCGCATATTGCCTGGCATGTTGCAGGCAAAACAATAACTTTTTTGGGAGGCATCATGAAATCTTTCCGCCTGCTGGCCCTTACCGCCGCGGTTCTTCTGAGCTTCGCCGTGGCTGCCGTGGCCGCTCCTGTCTGCAGCAAGAAGGTCAACAGCTTCGACTTCGTCGTGGACTACTCCGGCTCCATGATGATGAAGAATGACAAAATGAAGCAGGACAAGATCGAAGTGGCCAAGATCGCCCTGAAGCGCGTCAACGCCGCCATCCCCGCCCTGGACTTCAAGGGCGGCCTGCACACCATCGCTCCTAACGGCACCGTCATCGAACAGGGCCCCTGGAACCGCGCCGCCATGGATAGCGGTATCGACACCCTGCGCAGCGGCTTTGCCACCTTCGGCCGCATGACCAACATGGGCGACGGCCTGCAGACCTACGAGCCCTTCCTGAGCTCCATGGAACGCAGCGCTGCCCTGATCCTGGTGACCGACGGCGACAACAACCGCGGTATGGATCTGGTGGAAGTGGCCCGTCAGGTGTACGCCACCCAGCGTAACATGGTCATCCACGTGATCTCCCTGGCCGACACCCCGCAGGGCGAAGCCACCGTCAAGGCCATTGCCGGTATGAACCCCGCCTCCGTGCTGGTTCGCGCTGAAGACCTGGCCACCAGCGACGCCGAAGTGGAACGCTTCGTGCTGGCCGTGTTCTGCCAGGAAGAAACCGTGATCGTGCTGCGCGGCGTCAACTTCGCTTTTGACTCCTATGCCCTGGACAGCAAGGCCATGGGCATCCTGGACGAAGCCGCCGGCCTCATCAAGTCCAAGCCCAACACCAAGATCGTGCTGACCGGCTGGACCGACTCCCGCGGTACCGACGCCTACAACGCCAAGCTGTCCAAGAACCGCGCCGAAGCCGTTAAGGGCTACCTGGCCAAGCAGGGCGTGCCCGCCAGCCGCATGACCGCCATCGGCAAGGGCAAGTCCTTCAAGTACAGCAACGACAGCGAAGAAGGCCGTTACATGAACCGTCGTACGGAGATCTCCTTCGACTAAACGGCGCCCCTTTCCCCCTTTGAATGAAACCCGGCGGAAACGCCGGGTTTTTCCATTAAGGAGTGATAACAGATGAAAAAGATCCTGGCAGTCAGCCTGCTGACCAGCCTGCTGTGCGGCGGCTGCGCCCTGTTCGGCGGGGACGAGGGCTCCAGCCCGGCCACGGCCGCCCCTGCTGAAGAAAACGCCACCGAGACCGCCAAAGCCCCTGAAAAGGCTCCGGCCAAGGCGGCCCCCGTGTCCCAGTCCAAACTGGAAGCCGATCTGTACAAGACCGGTCAGAGCCTGGTGGGCCGTGCTTCCCGCACGGTGATGCCCTCCAAGGCCCACAAGGAAGTCCGCAAGGTGGGCAAGGAATACGTGGCCACCTATGTGGAAGTGGATACCGACAGCCTGACCACCGAAGTGCGCAAGGGCTCCCGTGGCTATGTGGGCTTCATCCGCTATTCCGAGCATGTCTATGAATGCCGTGGTGCCAGCAAGAGCGGTGCCCTTTCCGCTCCCTGCGAAAAGATCAAGACCCGCAATCTGAATGAAATGATCCGTTACGACGGCAAGAAGTGGCAGTACTAGTCTGCCGCATCCTGTCTGATGCCACAGCCCTCTTCCCTGCATGGGAAGGGGGCTTTTTTTCTGGGCTGTGGGCGCCCTGCGGCGGCAGGAGGCCGCTTTGGCGCGGGTACCTCGGGCAGCGGGAAGCGTCCGGGCCGTGGAGTTCCGGCAAAACTTGAGGGCAGGAAGTCTGGGGAAAGAGGCCGGGAGCACGCGCAGCCAGGCGTAAGGCGGTACCCGCGCCTGGAAGGGGAGGAGACCAGCCGTTTTTTGCCGATGCATTCTGCACTGCCCTCGGCAGCTGGTTCCCGGCTCAGGCTCCTGTCTGTCCGCTGCCGGTGTCGATGCGGGTGATGACCGACATACCGGAGCGGATCTCCGGCAGACGCTCCTGCCCGGGCTCGAAGGCGATGCGCACCGGGATGCGCTGGACGACCTTGGTGAAGTTGCCGGATGAGGTGTCCTTGGGCAGCAGGGAGAAGGTGGCCCCGGTGGCGGGCGAGATGCTCTCCACATGGCCCTTGAAGGTATGGCCGGGGAAGGTGTCGATGAGGATCTCCACAGGCTGGCCTACCCGGATGTTGCCGATCTGGGTCTCTTTGTAGTTGGCCACGATATAGGGGGGCATATCCAGCACCAGAGAGACGACCTGCATGCCTTCCCTGACCAGATCGCCCACCTGTACCTTGCGGGCACCGGTGTGTCCGTTGCCGGGGGCGGTGATGATGGTGTGCCCCAGGTCGATAAGGGCGCTCTGCAACTGGGCTTCCGCAGCCCGGAGGTCAGCCTCGCGCAGCTGCCTGTCCGCCTTTTGCAGTTCGAGCTTGCGCTCCTGTACCCGGACTTCGGCCAGGGCCTCGCGGTGGCTGTGCTGGGCCGTGCGCAGGTTGATCTCGGCCGAGTCCGCCTCACGCGTGGAGACGGCATTGCATTTGAAGAGCTTCTGCACGCGGGCATTCTCGCGGCTGGCCAGATCGAGGCGGGCCGCCGCGTTCTCCGCAGCTACGCGGGCCTGCCGTATGCAGGCTTCCTGCAAGCCTATCTCCAGATCAAGACGCTCCAGGTTTGCGGCGCTTTTGTCCCTGACGGCCCGGGCCTGATCCGTACGGGCCCGGTAGTCGGCGTCCTGCACGCGCAGGAGCACGTCCCCGGCCTTCACCTGTTGGAAATCGCCAAAGCCCACCTGGGCCACATAGCCGTTGACCTTGGCCTCCAGCACCACACGGTCAAGCTGGGTGTAGGCATTGTCCGTTTCCTGGATGCGCTTGCCGCTCTCCAGCCGGTTGAAGTTCAACAGGAAGAAGAGGATGACGAGCAGCAGCATGCCCAGGATGATCCACGGCGAGAGCCGGAAAAGGGCCAGCAGGCGGTCATACAGAGCCAGCTTCAGCAGTTCGTCGGCAAAACCGGGTTTGAGGCTGTTCATGACGGTCCCCGTGCGTTCAGTTTTCCGGCGTGCCCAGATCCACGGGGCTGACCGGCGTTGGTTTCATGGCCTTGACGAAGGCCAGCAGCAGCATGGTGCCCAAAGCGATACAGACACAGAGGGCAAAAACATCGTTGATCCCCAGGATGAAGGCATCGGTCTGCAACTGTTGCCTGAGCTGGTCCAGCGAGCCGCCGCTGTCCAGAAAACGGGCCACGGCCGGGGCGTCGCCGGTCAGGCGGCTGCCTGTCTGGCTGAAGTACAGATCCTCCCGCTGCCGGATGAGCAGCAGGAACAGGGCATTGCCCGCGATGGGCGTGGAGATGCGTGAGACCTGGATATAGGCCAGCAGGCCCACGGCGGTCTTGGCCGTGAAGCAGGCCATGCAGAAGGCCATCAGGGAAAGGAAGACCAGCGGATGCCCGATGGCGAACAGGATGGCCATGGGGAAAAAGTCGGCGGCCACCCAGTCCGCGGTGATGAAGGTGCCCTGATAGCAGGCCAGCCCCATGAGCAGGACGCCCGTGGCGCAGAGCAGGCGTGTGTCCGCCTTGAGCACCAGAAAGGCGCAGAAGGGCGTGGCCAGCAGTTGCAGCAGGGCCACCAGCAGCAGGGGCAGGCCGCTTTGCAGGGGCCGCAGATCGTGCACCGTGTCCAGGAACAGGGTGATAAGCAGAGAATTGGCAGACAGGATGAATATATAGATGATGACCATCCCTACGGACATGATGATGTTGAAGTCCGCGAACAGCCGGGGCGGGGCCCAGGGGCGTTCCACCAAGGCCTCGTTGGCGAGGAAGAGGAGAAAGCTGACGATACCACCGGCCAGGAACACCGTGATGATGCCGGAATCGAACCAGCCCAGGCGTTCGCCCTGATCCAGCCCGGCATAGATGAGGACGGCGCTCAGGCAATAGAAGGCCATGCCGGAATAGTCCGGCTTGTGCAGCAGTTCCTTGATGGGCGTATCCGGGGGCAGATGGCGCTGGAGCAGGACGAAGTAGACGAACATGATGAGCCCGGACTGCCAGTAGATCCATTGCCAGCCCATATATTCCAGATAAAAGGCTCCCAGCGAGACGCCGGAATTGATGCCCAGGGAGACACGGAAGGTAAAAAAGGCCAGCACCACCACCCACCACGGCGGCGGCAGATGCTTGAGCATGATCTGTATGGTGGCCGTCACGAAGGAACCGATGAGCAGCCCCATGAGGGCATGGGCCACGAGCAGGTTCTCGTAGCCGGAGATGAAGGGGATGCAGAAAGCGACGCAGACAAAGCCGAGGGAAAGCGGCAGGAGCAGACGCCGCAGGCCCAGTGCTGTCAGGAAAAAAGGCAGTATGGGCGCAAGAATGAGCTGTGATGCTGATGCAACAGTACTGATGACGGAGCCTTCATCATAAGATAATCCCCATATACCACGCAAATCAGGCAGTGATGAGATAAGAAGACGGCCGTGAAATGTCGTCATGGCTGCGGCAAGACAGATGGCAACAAGTATCCCTGCCTGACTTCCGCTCAGTGGAGGAAGGAGATATTTGCGTGTATCCATATCTTTACATGGGTTCAAAAGGCTTCCTGCAGATAAAAGTGCCTATTGACCGATGATACATCGGAAACATGCGTCCGGAAAAATGTCAAGCGGAAAGTGCTATCAGCCCGTGGCGGACGTTGGAGGCAGGTCGGGGCGCAATGCGCCATCCCGGTCATGGGAAAAGGGCATAAAAAAAGCCTCCGCCCGGAAAGGCGGAGGCCCGTCATGCGAGGATGGTCGCGGAAAGCGGCAAAGAGGATCAGGCCGTGGGCAGGCCGGGCAGGGGAGGCAGATGCTCGGCGATCCAGCGGGCACACTGCTGGGGCGTCTTCTGGCGGGCGTCACAGCGCAGAGTGGCGTAGTGGTTGTAGAGGGCCTCGCGCTCATAAAAAATGTCGGCCAGGGTCTGCCCCGGGGCGATGGCCAGGCCGCGGTCTGGGTTGCGGGCGATGCGCTCTTCGATGGTCTCCAGCGGTACGTCCAGAAAGACCACGGGCCCCAGCGTGGCCAGATGCGCCATGGCCTGCGGCCGGTAGACGGCGCTGCCGCCCGTGGCGATGACCGTGCGCTGGACGCGGATGGAGCCCAAAACAACGGCTTCCAGATCCAGAAAGGCTTCCTTGCTCAGGGCGTCGGTGACGGCCTGCAGGCGGTCGGCGTACAGGGCTTCCATAAGATAGTCGCTGTCCATGAAGGCCCAGCCCAGGGTCTGGGCAAGGGCCATGCCCACAGTGGATTTTCCCGCGCCGGCCATGCCGATGAGGACCACACAGGGGCAGGCGGGCGGCGGGGGCAGCAGATGTTCTGGCGTGGACATGCGGTCTCCTTGGTGATAATGGAAGAAAAATTGTGCCGTCGCAGGCACATCCTGTCAAGGCGCAAAAGGCCTTTACCGACAGGCAGGGAGCGGTCCCGCCGGCGTTTTTTTGTTCATTGTCCCGCCCGGGGATGGTGAACAAGCCTTGACGGCGGGCCTTATGCCGTGTATGTAACCCTTTCAAATTTACAGGCTGCAAGGCGTATTCCGTGCAGCGACAGTGCTGCGGGCACGGGCAAGCCTTCCCGCTTATGTCGCGCAAAACTCGCGCCGGGCCACTTGGCCTGCTGTCCGTCGCCGCAGCCACACGCAAGGAGCTAGAGCAATGAAGAGAACATACCAGCCCAGTAAAGTCAGAAGAGCCCGCACCCACGGTTTCCGCGCCCGCATGGCCACCCCCAGCGGCCGCGCCATCCTGCGCCGTCGTCGCGCCAAGGGTCGCAAGCATCTGAGCGCCTAGTCGATTGGGGGCTGCGCCCCGCGATCCCAGAAGCGAGCCATCATGGCCGAACGCCTTTTTCTGCCCCGCCAGAGCCGCATCCGCAAACAAGCGGAGTATTCCGCGTGCTACGAGCGGGGCAGGCGTTACCATACGGAGCATTTCCTTGTTTTTGTACGGCCCCGCGAAAACGGGGCCTGTACGCGTATGGGCATGGCTGTATCCCGCAAGGTGGGCAAAGCGGTCACGCGCAACCGGGTCAAACGTCTGCTGCGGGAATTCTTTCGCCTGCACCGGGCACTTTTGCCCGAACATCTGGATATCGTCGCTGTGGCCAAAAAGCACACCGGCGCGGCGGACCTGAGCCAGGACCGCGTCAACGCCCAGTTGCTGCCGCTGCTGCAGCGCCTGCCGGGCCTGCACCCGGCCAGGAACAACGGCGGCCGGAACAGGGACTAGCCATGCTGCGCCGTCTCTTTGTCCTGCCCATCCGCTTCTACCAGCTGTTCATCTCTCCGGTCCTGCCCCCTGCCTGTCGTTTTTACCCCACATGTTCCGCCTACGCCCTGGAAGCCATCATGACCCATGGCGTATTGCGCGGCGGCTGGCTGGCCTTGCGTCGTCTGGCCCGCTGCCACCCCTGGGGCGGCTCGGGATATGATCCCGTGCCCCCTGCGCGGCGTCACCCGTAGTCTCTGCTTCATGGAGTACCTCCCCGCATGCAAGACGGCAAAAATCTTATCATGGCAATTGTCCTGTGTCTGCTCGTGGTCGTCGGCTGGAGCTATCTGGCCGACTATATGGGTTGGGTGGTCAAACCCGATCCGGCCGAGATAGCCAAGATGGAGGCTGCCCAGGCCGAGCAGGCCCAGAAGGCCCAGGCTGAAGCCGAAGCCAAGCAGAAGGCCCAGGCCGAGCCCCTGCCTGCCTTCACTCCCGCCCCCGGCGTGGACGTGACGGTGGATGCCCCCCTGTACAAGGCCGTGCTGCATTCCGGCGGCGGTGTACTGCGCTCCTTCGAGCTCAAGAAGTACACCACCGGCCTGGACGAGGATTCTCCCCGTATCAATATGGTGGACCCCCAGACCGCCGCTGTGGCGCCTCTGGGTCTGGTCATCAACGGTCAGCCTTCGTGGAGCACCGGCAAGTGGGCCCTGGAGTCCGACAGCGGTGTGACCGTGTCTGAAGGCGGCAAGGGCGTCGTCCGCCTGGTGGGCGAAGTCGACAACCTGCGCGTGACCCGTGAACTGACCTTCAATTCCGACAATTACCTGATTTCCGAAAAGGTGAGCCTGGCCACCCTGGGCACCGACACCCGCAGCGTGCGCGTGCGCTACACCGTGGCCGCCGACACCAGCAATGCCGCCAACACCAACTACGACGCCATGCGCGTGGCCTGGGACAACGGCGGTTCGCTGGGCGAAGAAAACTCCACCGACAAGCTGACCAAGGAAGGCGTGGAAGCCAGCGGCAAGCTCTACTGGGCCGGTCCCATGAGCACCTACTTCCTGTCCGCCGTCATGCCTGGTGACGCCGATGAGGCCCGCATGGTGGGCCGCATGCAGGGCAGCGTCTACCGTGTGGCCCTGGAGCCCAAGGAAGTGGTGGTGGCCCCCGGTCAGGAGACCACCCTCGAAGTTTCCTACTGGATGGGTCCCAAGGAACGCAAAATGCTGGCCGCCGTGTCCGATCAGCTGGCCCTCAGCGTGGACCTGGGCATGTTCAGCATCATCGCCAAAGGCCTGCTGTGGCTGCTGGAATTCTTCCAGCAGTACACCCACAACTGGGGTCTTTCCATCATCATGCTGACCATCGTCATCAAGGCCGTGTTCTGGCCCCTGACGGCCAAGAGCTATTCTTCCATGGAAAAGATGAAGAAGCTCCAGCCCATGATGGCCAACATCCGCGAAAAGTATAAGGACGACAAGGAAGCCATGAACAAGGAAGTCATGGCCCTGTACAAGACCTACGGCGTCAACCCCGCCAGCGGCTGTGTGCCCATCCTGGTGCAGCTGCCCGTGTTCTTCGGTCTGTATCAGGCGCTGCTGACCTCCATCGAGCTGCGTCACGCGCCCTTCATCACCTATCTGCCCGGCACGGACCTGATCTGGCTGGCTGACCTGTCCTCCAAGGACCCCTATTACATCACGCCCATCATCATGGGCATCACCATGTTCCTGCAGCAGAAGATGAGCCCGCCGGCCACCGATCCCACGCAGCAGAAGATCATGATGTTCCTGCCCATCGTCTTCACCGCCCTGTTCCTGAGCTTCCCCTCCGGTCTGGTGGTGTACTGGCTGGTCAACAACATCCTGTCCATTGCCCAGCAGTGGCGGATGGGCCGCAGAAGCAAGCTGCTGGCCCAGTAGGGTCACGGCCCATGACCGCGTGAGCGGTCTTGCGACACGGAAAAGAGTCCATATGTGGTGGCAGCGGGGTCTCCCCGCTGCCGCCCCTTTTGGGAGAGTTTATGGACGGATTCAAAGAGTTTCAGGGTAAGAATCTGGATGCCGCCATTCAGGAGGCCTGCAGCTATTACAATGCCGCCCGCGAAAAGCTGGAAATTGAGATAGTTCAGGACGCCAAGAGCGGCATTTTTGGTATCGTGGGGGCCCGCAAGGCCAAGATCCGTGCGCGCCGTGCCGCTCTGCGCGAAGCCGTGGAAAGCGTCCTCGGCAAGAAGCGCTGCGATGTCCGGCTGGAACGGCCGTCCCTGGGCCGTGAGGACGCGCCCCGTCGCCCTGCCGAAAAGATGTCCCCTGCCGCCCGTGAGGAAAGCGTGACCGCACCGGCCGCGCCCGCCCCGGAAGAGGCGCGCAAGGAGGCCGCTCCTGCTGAAGAACGGCCCGCCCGCAAGGACGAGAAGGCTGAGAAGAGCGAAAAGACCGAACGGGCCGAAAAGCCCGCCCGGGCCGACAAGGCCGAACGGCAGGAAAAGCCCGCCGAGAACGCCCGTCAGCCCCGTGGTCGCGGTCGTGGCCGTGACCAGGCCCGTGCCGCCGCTCCGGCCGAAGCCCCGGCCGAGGAAGCCCCTGCCGAAAATGCGGCTCCTGAAGCCGGCAACCGTCGCGGCGAGGGCCGCCGTGCCCGTCCCCGTCCTTCCGTGCGCGGTGAGGGCGAAGGTCGCCGTCGCCAGCGTCCGCAGGCCCCGGCCGTGTCCGCGCCTGTCGAGAACACCGAAGACGTGCTGGACGAAGTGGAGGAGAGCCTGCCCTTCACACCTGTGGAGGAACTGGATCCCCAGCGTCTCGAAGCCCTGACCAAGGAAGCCGTGCGCCAGCTCGTCCGCCCCATCGTGGGCGAGGAAGTGACGCTGGAAGTGACCGTGGCCGACGGCCGTGTGCGCGTGGCCGTGGACTGTGAGGAAGATTCCGGCCTGCTCATCGGGCGCGAGGGCCAGACCCTGGCCTCCCTGCAGTATCTGGCTTCGCGCGTGGTCTCGCGCGGCATGAACGCCGCCGTGCGCGTGCAGCTGGATGCCGGACGCTACCGCCAGCGCCAGGATGAGAAACTGCGTGAGATGGCCCTTGCCCTGGCCGAGAAGGTGCGCCAGACCGGCCGCTCCTATTCCACCCGGCCGCTCAGCTCCTATCACCGTCGCATCGTGCATCTTTGCCTGCAGGATGCCGAGGAAGTGCAGACCCGCAGTTCCGGTGATGGTCCCATGAAGCGGGTCGTCATCATGCGTCGCCGTCCCGAGCGTTCCTGATGCCTACCATCGCCGCCATAGCCACGGCTCCCGGTGCGGGGGGTATCGGCATCGTCCGCATCTCCGGCCCGCAGTCCCGGGAGATCCTGTCCCGCATGTTCAGCCCCGCGTCGGCAAAGTTCTCGGGCTTCCGGCCCTGGGTGCTGCACCGCGGGCGTGCCCTGGACCATGAAGGCGCGCCGCTGGACGATGTGCTGGCCGTGTTCATGCCCGGCCCGCGCACCTTCACCGGGGAAGACGTGGCCGAGATCCATTGCCACGGCGGCCCCTTCATCGTGCAGGCCATCCTGGAGACGGCCCTGCGCCTGGGGGCACGGGCCGCGGAGCGGGGCGAGTTCTCGCGCCGGGCCTTCGTCAACGGCCGTATGGACCTGAGCCAGGCCGAGGCCGTGGCCGAACTCATCGCCGCGCCTTCGCGCGAGGCCCTGCGCTACAGCCTCAACCGTCTGGACGGCCTGCTGGGCCGCAAGGTCACGGCCCTGCGTCAGCGTCTGGAAGAGCTGCGCGTGCAGATGAGCCTGGCCGTGGACTTTCCCGACGAAGAGGTGGAATGCCTCGCTCCCGAAGCTTTCGCCGCCGTGGTGGAGGACGTGGCCGCCGCCGTGCGCGGCCTGCTGACCGGCCAGCGCCGTGCGCAGGTCATGCAGCAGGGCGCCGTGGTGGTACTGGCCGGTGCCGTCAATGCGGGCAAGTCCAGCCTGCTCAATGCTCTGCTGGGCCGCAACCGCGCTCTGGTCACGGACATCCCCGGCACCACGCGCGATTTCCTTGAGGAAAGTTGCCAGCTGGACGGCCTGCCCGTGCGCCTGACCGATACGGCGGGCCTGCGCGAGACCGACGAGAGCGTGGAAGAGATGGGCGTGGCCCTGAGCCGCCAGAAGGTGCGTCAGGCCGACGCCATCCTGCTGCTGGTGGACGGCGGCCGTCTGGGTCCTGCCGGGGCCGCTGCCGACATCTGTCCCGATGAGGCCGTGCGCGAAGTGCTGGAACAGGCCGGCGACATCCCCGTGCTGCTGGTCTGGAACAAGGTGGACCTGGCCGAGCCCGCCGTCTGGCCGCCTGTCTGGGGCCATGGCCGTCCCTGCGTGCGCATCAGCGCCAGCACCGGTCACAACGTGGATACCCTGGCCCGCCGTCTGCGGGCCCTGCTGTTGGACGACGGCAGCCATACGCCGCCCTCCGACGGGTTGGCCCCCAACGCGCGCCAGTCGCTGGTGCTGGAGCGTGCCCTGCACGAGCTGGACGCCCTGCTGGCGGACATCGCCGCAGGCAGTCCTTATGACTGCTGCTCCGTCCGTCTGGACGCCGCGGCGGCCCTGCTGGGCGAGGTCACCGGCCTGGACAGCCCGGAAGAGGTCTTGAATCGCGTCTTTTCAAGCTTTTGCATCGGCAAGTGATTTGTGTTATAAGGAGCAGGTATGCGCGTGCCGCAGGTACGCGGTACCTCCCTTAGGACACAAACCCCCGAACGGCATGAATCTGGAAAGTCTGCGTCGCCGCCTGAGCAGCGACGAAATCAACGCCCTGCCCCTGTGCCATTACGAAGGGCCCATCCATCTGGTGCGCAGTCTGGAAGACTGGGAAAAAGCCCTGCCGGATCTGCGGCAGGAACAGGTGCTGGGCTTCGATACCGAGACCCGTCCTTCCTTCCGCAAGGGCCGGGTCAACACCCCTTCCCTGGTGCAGCTGGCCACGGCCCGGGCCGTGTATCTGGTGCAGCTTTCCTGGTGGCCTTTCGGGCCCGAACTGGCGGGCCTGCTGGCCGACCCCGCGGTCATCAAGGCCGGGGTGGCCATCGGCGACGACATGCGCGAACTGGCCCGTCTGTATCCTTTCAAACCTGCGGGCATGGTGGATCTGGGCATGGTGGCCCGGGCCCATCAGTTAACCACGCAGGGCCTGCGCACCCTGGCCGCCAACCTGTTCGGGCAGCGCATCTCCAAGGGGCCCCAGTGTTCCAACTGGAGCGTCATGGAGCTGAGCAAGCGCCAGGTCATCTACGCCGCCACCGATGCCTGGATCGGCCGCGCCATCTACCTCAGGATGCGCGAACTGGGCATGACCGGAGAAGCGGCGTGAGCGTCCTCCTGCCCGCCCTTGGTCCCCGGCTGGTCTTCTTCACCGGCGGTACGGCCCTCAGAGGCCTGAGTCGCAGTCTTACCCGTTACACCCACAATTCCGTCCATCTGGTGACGCCCTTCGATTCGGGCGGCAGCTCCGCCGCCCTGCGCGAAGCTTTTGCCCTGCCCGCCGTGGGGGACATCCGCAATCGTCTGGCCGCCCTGGCAGACAGCATGATCCCGCAGAGCGTGCTGGACTTCTGGGAGATGCGCCTGCCCGCGGAAGGAGATTCCGAGGCCCTGCGTGCCCGTCTGCGCGCCATGGGCAGCGCCGGGCATCCCTGCTGGCGTCCCCTGCCGTCGGTCATGGCCGATGTGATGCGGGTGCATCTGGGCTATTTTCTGGAGCGCATGCCCGATGATTTCCGCCCCCAGAAAGCCAGCATGGGCAACCTGCTGCTTGCCGGGGGCTATCTGCATTTCCAGCGCAATTTCACGCCGGTGCTGAGCCTGTTCAGCCGTCTTTTGCAGGTGCGCGGCGTGGTCCTGCCCATCGTCAATGCCTGCCTGCATCTGGCTGCCGAGCTGGCCGACGGCTCCGTCCTGGTGGGACAGCACCACTTCTGCCGCCTGACCCAGCCGGTACGGCGCCTCTACCTCACGGTCCACGAACCGGGGCGCACCTCCACGGCCCTCACGCCCTGCCGTCCGCCCCTGTCGGCCACGGCGGCCACCTATCTGCAAAGCGCCGGGGCCATCTGCTATCCCATGGGCAGTTTTTACACCAGCGTGCTTTCCAATCTGCTGCCCGACGGCGTAGGCCGTGCCGTGGCCGCGGCGCGCTGCCCCAAGATCTACATCCCCAATTCCGGCAAGGATACCGAGGCCCAGGGGCTGACCCTCACCGCCCAGGTGGACATGCTGCTGCGCCATCTGCAGCAGGACGCGCCGCAGGCGGGCCCCGGCGACCTGCTGCATGCCGTGCTGCTGGACAGCCGTCACGGCCGCTATCCCGGCGGCATCGAATGGAAGGAACTGGAACGCCGCGGCATCGAGGTGGTGGATCGTGAGATGGTCTGCCCCGGCGACCCGCAACACCACGACCCCGAGCGGACGTCCGTGGCCCTGCTGGAACTGGTGGAAGAGTTGCGTGCCCGTGAGCGTGCCCCGGAAGTGGAGACGGCCGTGATCCCGGAAGAGGATGCCTGATGGACGCCCTGCACCAAGACTGTCATGTGGCCGATGCCGCTCTTGCCGGCCAGCGGCTGGACGCGGCCCTGGCTGTGGTACTGGAGGCCCTGGGCCAGCCCGTGCCCGGCCTGCGCGGCCGTCGGCGCCTGCTGGAAGAAGGGCGGGTGCGGGTCAACGGCCGTCAGGCTCCCGCGGCCTACCGTGTCCGCCAGGGCGACAGTATCAGCCTGTCTCCGGCTTTCCCGGAAGTTTCTCCTGATCCTTCTGCCGATGGGGACGCTCCCCGGGCCCTTTCCCGTCAGGGGCGCTGGCAGGCTTTTTTCAAACCCGCAGGCTGGCACAGCGTCAGCCTGGCCGGGGGCAGCGGCCGCAGCCTTGAGGCCGCCATCCCTTCGCTGTGGCCCGAGGGCGCCGTCCCTTCGGCCTGGACTCTGCTGCAACGCCTGGATGCCCGGACGTCGGGCATCGTCTGTGCCGCCGTGGCGGATGATGCGGACAGCCTGGCCGCCACGGTGCAGGACTTTCGTCAGGCCGAAGCCGGGGGGCGGTGCTGCAAGGGCTATCTGGCTTTGTTGTCCGGTTCCCTGGAGCAGGAAGCCTGCGTGCGCCGGTCCCTGGATATGGCGCAGCGCCGTGTGGTCCGTGTGCTGGACAGCGAAGCCGCTGACGCTGCCCGCTGGACCTGGTTCCGGCCCCTGTACCGCTGGCAGGGCGAGTCCTGCCGTGCTTTCGCCCGCGAACTGTGCCGACGCTTTTCTTTGTCCGTCCCCTCTTTGCCCGACAGTCTGACCCTGGCGGGCTGCACCATCCACCGAGGCGCCCGACACCAGATCCGGGCCCATGCTGCCGCTCTGGGCCATGCCTTGTGGCTGGATGGCCTGTATGCTTCCTCCCTGCCGCAGTCCTCAGAAGACGGGCAGGGATATTTTTTTCTGCACCACGGCGCCCTGCATCTGCCGGAGGCCCGCTGGCTGCTGTCGCCTGACTGGCTGCCGGAAGGGGAAATCGCAGCAGCAGGCCGGAAATGGCTTGAAAACGATTTCATGGACACCGTATAATCACTACAAAGATAATAAACAGGTATCATTATCTATTGTAACAAAAGGCGGTACCCGCCCGGGAACAGGTATGCCGGGCGTACACGATAAGGAATGAAGTCAGGGGATCCCGATAATACAGTCCCTTATGGCCGTCTGCCGCAGGGACAGGGAACCCCGTCCAGGGATCTTTCACATCAAGAGGAGGGCGCATGTTCGCATCCCTGCTTCCCAAATCCGCTCCGTTCTTTGAAATGCTGCTGGAGCAAAACAGCCATTTGCGCCACATGTCGCGACTGTTGCTCGACATGCTGGAGGACCTGTCCAAGATGGACGAGGCCCACAAGGAGATCGCCCTGATCGAGGAAGAGGCGGACAAGCTCCATGTGCGCATCATCCGCGACCTGTCGCAGACCTTCATCACGCCCATCGACCGTGAGGACATCCTGCGCATCAACCAGGAACAGGAAGAGGCTCTGGACGGCCTGCACACCCTGAGCACCCGTCTGCACATCTTCGAGTTCCCCACCATGCGCTTCCCCGCCGTGCAGCTGGTGCGCACCATCTGCTCCATGCTGGAGCTGACCGGCGAGATGCTGGACGGCCTGACCCGGCGTGAGGACTGCCACAAGACGCGCGCCTTCCGCTACCTGCGCGGCGAGTGCGACATGCTGCTGGCCGTGGGACTGGCCGAGCTCATGGACGACCAGCAGGAGATCACCCCCGCCCGGCTCATGAACATCATGAAGTGGAGCCAGGCTTACGACCGCATCAGCATGCTTCTGGAAAACGTCAATAATCTGGCTGAAACCATCGAAGAAGCGGTGCTGAAGAATGTTTGAGATCCCTCTCCTGCTCATTCTGATCGTCCTTGTCGCCCTGGTATTCGACTTTACCAACGGCGCGCACGACTGCGCCAATGCCATCGCCACCGTGGTCTCCACCAAGGTGGTGACGCCCCGCTTTGCCGTGGGCATGGCGGCCGCCCTCAACCTGGCCGGGGCCCTGCTGGGCACCGAGGTGGCCAAGACCCTCGGGGCGGGCCTTGTCCTGCCCGAAGTGGTCCAGGGCAGCCATATCCTCGTGCTGGCGGCCCTGCTGGGCGCCATCTTCTGGAACTGCCTCACCTGGTATTTCGGCATCCCCTCGTCGTCCTCCCATGCGCTCATCGGCGGCCTGGTGGGTGCCGCTTTGGCCCATGCCGGGCCCGAGGCCCTCAATTTCGCCGGCATCGTCAACAAGGTGCTGCTGCCGCTGGTGCTCTCGCCGTTGGCGGGCTTTGGGGTGGGTTTCCTCATCATGTGGCTCATCTACTGGATCTTCGCGCGGGTCATGCGCAGCAAGGTCAACCGCATCTTCCGCAAGATGCAGCTGGTGTCCGCGGCCTTCATGGCCACCAGTCACGGCCTCAATGACGCCCAGAAGACCATGGGTATCATCACCTTGGCCCTGTTCATCTTCGGCGAGATCGACGAAGTTGCCGTGCCCCTGTGGGTCAAGCTGGCCTGCGCCATGGCCATGGCCGCCGGTACGGCCATCGGCGGCTGGAAGATCGTCAAGACCATGGGCCACCGCATCTTCAAGCTGGAGCCCGTGCACGGCTTTGCCGCCGAGACCTCGGCCGCTCTGGTCATCTCCGGGGCATCCGTGCTGGGCGCTCCCGTGAGCACCACGCACACCATCTCGGCCTGCATCTTCGGTGTGGGTTCCACCAAGCGCCTTTCCGCCGTGCGCTGGACCGTGGCCGGACAGCTGGTCACGGCCTGGGTGCTGACCCTGCCCGCTGCGGCCACCGTGGGCTTTTGTTCCTACTGGTTGCTGCACCTGATCTGGAACTAAACGGATACCGCCTTGCGGGCCTGTTGTTGAAAAGCCCCGTGCTGTCGTCATGACGGCGCGGGGCTTTGGTCGTTTCGGGGGCAGGGGGGCGCATCTCGGGACGCGGCCCGGTTGCGGTCAGGCTTTTTTGCGGCGCAGGGGCAGACGGCCTTCGGAGATGACCAGACCGAGGATAATGAGGACCATGCCGGTAAGGGCCAGGCCGGTCAGGCGCTCGCCCAGCAAAAGGGTGGCGGTGATGACCGAGACCACGGGCACGGCGTAGATATAGACGCTGGTCTTGATGGCGCCCAGGATGCGGATGGTGAAATTCCAGGTGGCGAAGCACAGGGCCGAGGCTCCCAGACCGAGGAAGAGCAGGTTGGCCAGCATCTCGGGCTGCGCCAGACGCTCCAGGCCCCAGCGGAAGCCGGACAGCGGCAGGGTGGGCAGCATGAAGATAAGGCCCCAGCAGAAGATACGGCGTGTCACCTGCAAGGTATTGTAGCCGTAGTCGCCTATCTTGCGGGTCAGGATGGAATAGAAGGCCCAGGTCAGGGCCGCCAGCAGCGCCAGGACATCGCCCAGCGGATTGAGCCGGAGCACGGCATTGCTGTTGACGGCGATGCAGATGATGCCGGACATGGCGCAGACGAAGCCCACGAAAAAGCCGGGATGCAGGCTCTCTCCCAGGACGATGCGGGCCAGCAGGGCCGTCAAAAAGGGCGATATGCCCACCAGCACGCCCACGTTGGACGCCGTGCTGTAGCTCAGGGCGATGTTTTCCAGCAAAAAATAGAGGGTCACGCCGCACAGGCCCGCCAAGGCAAAGGTCACTTCCCGGCGCCGGTCACGCACATGCAGCAGGCGGGGACAGGCCAGCAGCAGGGCACAGGCCCCCAGCAGAAAGCGCAGGAAAAGGATCTCGATGGGCGCAAAGGCCTGCAGCAGCACCTTGGTGGAGGTGAAGGTGGCGCCCCAGATGAGGATGGTCAGGATGGCGGCCGCGTGGGCGGCAAGAGTGGGATTCATGGGGCTGCCTCCTTGGGCAGACGTGCGCCGGGGGCGCTCGAAACAGGGGCGCTCCCGGACGGGCCGGAAACGAAAAAGCGCGCTGCCCGGGGACAGCGCGCCTGAAGGCAAACAGTGGGGGCAGGGATCAGGCTTTGGCGTGCTGTTCCATGCCCAGCTCGATGAGTTTTTCCAGCAGCTGGCCAAAGTCCATGCCCAGCTGGGCGGCCTCCTGCGGCACGAGGCTGGTGGGCGTCATGCCGGGCAGGGTGTTGACCTCCAGCAGGTGCAGGCTGTCGTCGGGGCCGAGGATGAAGTCGGCGCGGCTGTAGCCCTTGAGGCCCAGGGCCTTGTGGGCGGCCAGGGCCAGGCGCTGCACCTCGGCGGTGACGGCCGGGGAAACGGGCGCGGGGCAGAGCTCGCGTGCGCCGCCGCTGGCGTACTTGCTCTCGTAGTCGAAGTAGTCGCCCGCCACGGGCTCGATGAGGATGGGCGGCATGGCTTCTTCGCCCAGGATGCCGCAGGTGATCTCCTTGCCGGGCAGCTGGGGTTCGATGAGCACACCTTCACCGGCGGCGAAGATCTCGTCCATGAGGGCATTCAGTTCCTGCCGGTTGGTGGCACGGCCCAGACGCAGGGAAGAACCGCCCGTGGTGGTCTTGACGAAGAGCGGCCAGGGCAGGCGCGGTTCCCAGCCTTCGGCGGGACGCACGGGCAGGAATTCCCAGTCGGCCGTGGGCAGGCCTGCCATGCGGAAGATCTGCTTGGCGGCGGCCTTGTTCAGGGCCAGGAAGGAACCGGAAGGCCCGGAGCCCTGGTAGGGACAGTCGGCCTTTTCCAGCATGGCCTGCACCAGACCGTCTTCGCCCGGCGAGCCATGCAGGTTGATGAGGGCAAAGTCATGCTGCCGGGCGGTCTCCAGCAGCTCGTCGAAATTTTCCAGCAGGTCGAAGAAGGTCACGGCATGGCCGCGTTTGAGCAGGGCTTCCTGCATGCCGCGGGCACCGGTCAGGGAGACCTCACGCTCGCTGGACCAGCCGCCCGCTATCAAAAGAATCTTCATGGATGGCATACCCCAAATGCGCCTCGAAGGCGCGTTCGATACATTCGCCCTGCTGCCACGAAAGGCGGATGCCCTTGCGGGCTTTTTCCGTATGGCCGTAACGCACCAGCAGGTCTTCATAGCGCTGGCGCAGGGGCACGCACTGGTCGTGCTTGACCCGCTTGTCAGCGTAGATCACGAAAAACGGGATGGAGAACAGGCGCTCGGGCTCCTGCTCCGGGACGGCCCAGGGCCAGTGGACGTGCAGCAGCACGCCCTGCGCCAATGCATGGTTGCGGGTCTCGGCCACCACCCAGCTGGCCCCCAGCTGGGCATGGCTGCCGCCGTGCAGGACGCTGTAGGTCTTGGCGATGTCGTGCAGCATGGCGCTGGCGCGCACGGCGGCCACATTGACCGGGAACCCGGCCGCGCGGGCCCGCTGGGCCAGCTCGGTGGCGATATGGGCCACCATGCGCGAATGGGCGCGGATATTGTCCAGCATGCCATATTTGTCCCAAAGGGCCATGCAGGCGGCATCGTCGGGGATGCTGCCCTGCGTGGGGGACTCCAGGGCCGGTTCGGGCAGGCAGGCCAGCGGGTGCACCAGAGGCCATTCGCCGTTTTCCGGCGCGCCGATGACGGGAGTGGATGTGGTGAAGATGGACATGGCGGCAGTATGCCACCGGCCCGGGGGGAAGGCAACGTAAAAGAGGTTCGTCGCTGCGGCAGGAGGGGCCGGGGAAGATCCGCAATTTTTTATCTGCCCCGCAGAACAGAATAAAACGCGCTGGGGAGGGGAGTTTGAGGGGAGGGGGAAGCCCCTCTCGCGTCAGTAGAGGGGGTCCCCCTCCCCTCATCCATCTTTTACAGCACGTCTTTTTCCGACTTGAGGCGCAGCAGGCCGTCGAGGATGCTCCAGGGGCTGGGCGGGCAGCCGGGCACGAAGAGCTGCACGTCGCACAGGGGCGGCAGACCGCCGCAGCATTCGTCGCTGTCGTCGAAGAGGCCGCCGGAGATGGCGCAGGAGCCCACGGCGATGGCGATGCGCGGCTCGGGCACGGCGGCCCAGGTGGCCAGCACGGCTTCGCGCATATTGCGGCTTACGGGGCCGGTGACCAGGATGCCGTCGGCATGACGGGGCGAGGCCACGAAGTTGATGCCGAACTTGCCCAGGTCGTAGACCAGGGTGCCCAGCACGTTGGTATCGGCTTCACAGGCATTACAACCGGCGGCGCTGATCTCGCGCAGCTTGAGCGAGCGGGAGAACAGGCCGTTGCAGGCCTTGGGCTTGTGCAGGGGGCGGGGCTGGGCCGTGACGATGAGGTCCTCACGGGCAAAGGCGGCCACGCGATAGTCCTTGGTGAAGCGGATCAGGCCCTCACCGCGTGCCGCGGTACAGGTACGGGCACAGGCTCCGCAGAACAGGCAGCGTCCCATATCCAGGGCGATGCCGCCGGTCTCGCCGGCAGGGCCGGGCTCGGCGGGCGAGAGTTTGCGCAGGGCCCCGGTGGGGCAGACGTCGAGGCAGGCGCGGCAGGAGCCGCAGTCCCCGGCCGCGATCTCGGGGCGTCCCATGTAGCGGGGCGAAAGGCCCGGCGCCTTATGGGGGAAATCCAGCGTCCTGTATTTCTGGTGCAGGCGTTCCTTGAAGATGTCCAGCATATCAGTCCTCCTGCCTACAGGTCGTGGCCGCAATAGGAAAGGTTGAAGCTCTTGTTGCAGAGCGGGAAGTCGGAGATCTGTTCACCGCGCAGGGCCATCTCCAGACCGCTCCAGTTGTGCCACGAAGGATCGTAGATCTTGTAGAGGCCGAAGCGGCCTTCCGCATCCGTGACGGCCACATGGCACAGCTCGCCGCGCCAGCCTTCCACCTGGGCCACGGCCAGCATGCCGCCGGGCAGGGTATCGGGCATGGGCGCACGCCAAAGGGCGGTATCGCTTTCGCCTTCGTTGAGCTTTTCCTCCTCGCCCAGACGGGCCAGATGCTGGAGGTCGGCTTCCACCAGACGCACGGAGTCGGCCACTTCCAGACGGCGCACCGTGGCGCGGCCCAGCACGTCGCCGCCCTGGGCGGTACGGATGTCGGTATCTTCCAGCGGCAGGCGGGAAAGGGGCGCATGGCGCCGGGCATCACGCGGCAGGCCGCAGGCACGCGCGGCCACGCCCACCATGCCGAAGTCCTCGGCGGTGCGCAGGCTGACACAGCCCGTGCCGGTCAGACGGTCCAGCACGCTGGGCGAGGCGAACATCACGTCCACGGCGCCCTTGACGTCACGCCAGCCCGCACGCAGGCGATCCAGCAAGCCGCGGCAGGCAGCGGGGTCCAGATCCCAGTTGACGCCGCCGGGGCAGACCAGGCCGCGCCCGAAGCGGTTGCCGCAGATCTCGGCGGTCATGTTGAGGAAGTCGCCGCGGATGCGGCCGTTCCAGGACGAGGTGGGCAAAAAGCCCGTATCGCCCGCGATGGCGCCCAGATCGCCGGTGTGGTTGGCCAGGCGTTCGAATTCCAGGCCCATGCGCCGCAACAGTTGGGCGCGCAGCGGTACGCTGACGCCCGCCAGTCGTTCCAGCACCACGCTGTAGGCCGTGCAGTGGCCCACGCTGGTATCCCCGGCCACGCATTCCATGAGCGCGGCATCACGCAGATGCGGGCCGCCGGCCAGCATTTTTTCCACGCCGCGGTGCTGGAAGCCCAGGCTGATTTCCAGATTGAGCACGTTCTCGCCGTAGCACTGGAAGCGGAAGTGGCCGGGCTCGATGATGCCCGCGTGTACGGGGCCCACGGCCACTTCGTGGACCTGGCCGCCTTCCACACGGTAGTGGTCGCACTGGGCCGGGCCGGGGCGTTCCGCGCCCGAGGCGGGCGTGGTGTAGCGCACGGGTTTGAGCCAGGGGTGGCCCTCGGGCATGATGCCCCAGGCCTCGTAGACTTCACGCTCGAAGCGTTGGAGCTGCGGGCATTCCTGGCTCATGGACGCATAGCGTTCCAGCGGCAGGCAGCGGGAGGCCCACAGTTCCTGCTGCTGGTCATGGGCCATGACGCAGCACAGGCCGGCGGCGGCCGTATTGCCCGCCACCAGCGCCAGTTCGCCCTGGGCGTACAGGGCCCGGGGCAGGCCAAAGAAGGCCAGCACGCGCCAGCCGTGCGCCACCTGCGTCAGGATGGCGGCCCGCAGGGAGGCCGCGTCAAGACAGGGGATGTCGGCCAGTCTGGCCGGGGAAGCATAGGAAAAACGCATGGTCTAGCCTCCAATGAGGGCCGCGCTGGCGCGCAGCAGCTTTTCGACGCCGTCGGGCATCCAGAAACCCAGCAGCAGCACGCACAGGCCCAGGGCCATGGGCGGCAGCACGCTCAGGGCGGACTCACGCGGGCACTCGGGCATGTCGGTGGGGCGGGTGCCCTGGAACATGCGCAGCACGGCCACGGACATGCCCACGAAGATGATGGCCAGGGCCAGCATGTACAGGGCGGCCACCAGCCACTGGCCCTGCTGCAGGATGCCCTTGAGGATCAGGAACTCGCTGACGAACAGGCCGAACGGCGGCGAACCCACGATGGCCAGGAAACCGCCCATCCACAGGGCGCCGGTGACGGGCATGGTCCAGCGCAGGCCGTGCACGTCGTAGCTGGAATAGGTGTGGTAGCGGGCCAGGATGTTGCCGGCCAGCAGGAAGAGCATGCACTTGGTCAGCGAATGGCACATGGCGTGCAGCATGCCGCCGAAGGCCGCGGCGCCGCCCAGGCCCACGGCCAGGGCCAGGATGCCCATGTGCTCCACGCTGGAGTAAGCCAGCATGCGCTTGTAGTGGCCCTGTCCCACGATGAAGATGGCGGCCACGAACATGGAGACCAGGCCGAAGAAGACCAGCAGCGTGCCGCTGAACCCGCCCAGGCCCGCGCCCAGCATGATCTGGTGACCGCGCAGGATGCCCAGGAAGGCACAGTTGAGCAGGGCGCCGGACAGCAGGGCCGAGACCAGCGAGGGGGCCTGGCTGTGGGCGTCGGGCAGCCAGTTGTGCAGGGGGGCCAGGCCCATCTTGGTGCCGTAGCCCACCAGCAGGAAGATGAAGGCCGCCTTGAGCCAGGGCAGGTAGGTGGCTGCGCTCTGGGGCGCATCCAGCACGGCCAGGGCTTCGGCGCGCTGCTGGGCCAGATGGCGGAAGGCCTCCACCTGGTCCATGCTCTCCACCGGCGGCACACCGGGCTCGTAGAACGCCACGGAAAGCAGGATGTTGCCCAGCAGGGCCAGGGCGATGCCCACGGAACAGATGATGAGGTATTTCCAGGTGGCTTCCAGCGACTGCTTATGGCGATGGAAGTAGATCAGGGGCGCGCTGGACAGGGTGGTGATCTCGATGCCCACCCACAGGGCGCCCAGATGGCGCGTGGTGGTGACCAGCGTCATGGCCGAGAGGAAAAAGCACAGGCAGGCCGTGAAACGGCGTTCCGGGGCATTGGTGAAGGCCCGGCCGTCCAGGATGCTGGTGCGTTCGGTGATCAGGGCCTCGTCGCGCAGGTAGCCCACGCCGTAGATCGAGGCCACCAGGAAAAGCACGCTGGCCAGCACGAGGAAGAGCGTGCCCAGCGCGTCAGGCGCCAGCAGACCGGCCAGGGCCTGCGGATGCAGGCCGCCGTTCACGTCGGCAGCCAGTTTGACGGAAAGGACCGTGTGCAGCACGGCGGTGAGCACGAGCAGGCCGCGGCAGACGGTGGTATTGCCCAGCAGCAGCATGAGCAGTCCGGCGCACAGGGGCGCAAACAGCAGACATTCCAGCATGGTCGCCCCCTAGTCGCGCAGGTCGTGGAAGCCCACGTCGATGGATTCGAACGTGTGGCTGATGTGGTTGATGGCGATGCCCATGACGAAGACCGCCACGAAGATATCCAGCAGCAGGGTCAGCTCGAACCAGACGGCACCGGCCGTCATGAGCGGGATGCCCAGCAGGAAGATGCCGTTTTCGGCCACCAGATAGCCCATGACCTGCGAGAGCGCCGTGGCACGGCCCACTACCAGCAGCAGACCGCAGAACAGCGTGGTCAGGCCGGCGGGCAGGAGCAGGGGCGGGAAAAGGCCGGGCGTCATGGGCAGGCGGCCTTCTAGCCAGAGCGAGAAGACCAGGCAGGCCAGACCGGTGAGCACGGCCAGGCCAAAGCCCAGACGGGGCTTGATGTGCGGATCGGCACCGATCTGGCGCCGGGTGCGGTGCAGCAGCCAGGGCAGCAGGCCGCCCTTGATGAGCAGCACGGCCACGGCCAGCAGAGCATGGTCATGGATGAGCAGCAGGCCGCCCAGCAGGATGCCCTGTGCGGTCACCAGATTGATGAGCGTGCGCAGGCGGCCCATGCCCAGCAGGGCCAGGTTGTTGAGCGTCAGCAGGAAGAGGAAGAACTGGAAAAGAGCGCTCATGATTTACCTCACCTGGGTCAGGATCAGGGCCAGGGCCGAAAGCACGGCCGCGCCGCCCAGCAGCACGGGCACCTTCTGCATGCGCAGACGGGCCATGACGGATTCCACGATGCCCACCAGCACGGCCACGGCAAAGATGCAGGCCAGCCAGCACAGGCTCTGCTGCCACAGGGGCAGGTCGGGCACCAGGATGCCCGCGGGCAGGGCCGCGAAGAACCACAGCTTGAGGGCCGCGCCGTACTCGATGAAGGAGAGGCTGGGGCCGGAGTGGTCCAGGATCATGACTTCGTGGATCATGGTCAGTTCCAGATGGGTGGTGGGGTCATCCACGGGGATGCGGCTGTTTTCCACCAGCAGCAGCACGAAGAAGACCACCGGCACCAGCAGCAGCTCGGCACGTCCCAGCAGCCATTCGTGGGCCGGACGGCCGCCCAGCATGCCGGAAAGGGAAAGCGCATCGTGCATGCCCAGGGTGGAACCCACGCCCACCAGGGTCAGCAGACAGAGGAAGAGCACCGGCTCGGACAGGGCCGAGAAGGCCGCCTCGCGGCTGGCACCCATGCCTTCAAAGGACGAACCCGTGTCCAGGGCGGCCAGCATGGTCAAAAAACGGCCCAGGCCCAGCAGGTAGGCGGCCAGCAAAAAGTCGCCGGAAAAACGCAGCGGCGAGGCCATGCCGCCCAGGGGCAGCAGGGCAAGGGCGCAGAGCACCGTGGCCAGGCCCACCACCGGGCCAAGGGTGAAGACAGGCGTGGTCACCTGGCTGATGACCTCGCCCTTGCGCAGGCCCTTGAAGATATCGAAGTACAATTGCAGCACAGGCTTGCCGTGCCTGCCTGCCACCTTGGCCTTGATACGGGCTATGATGCCCGGCAGCAGCGGCGCCAGCACCAGGGCCAGCGCATACTGGAAACAGTAGAAGGCGAGATCGCTCATGCGTGCAGCCCCCAGGCCAGCAACGCCACCAGCGTGGCGAGGATGTAAAGGATATAGAGATGGATCTTGCCGTGTTGCAGGATCTTGCACATGTTGCAGAGCTTTTCCACGCCTTCGAACAGCGGCGTGAACAGGCCCGTACGCAGACGGTCAGGGGCGGAGATGGCCACGGACGCCTTGCCGGGGAAGTAATGGGCATCCAGCTCCTGATGCACCTTCAGGCCCATGGCGCCGCCGAAGATGCGGCCCAGCGGCTCGGAGAAAGAAGCGTCCGTGTACTGCACGCGCGGGGTCCCGTACTGGTAGCCGCAGCCCCAGGTCTCCTCACGGCGCAGGCGACCGGCGATGCAGACCTTGCGCAGCAACCACAGGGCGGCCACCAGGGCCAGCAGCACCATGCCCACCAGCGAGACCGTGCCCAGCATGTCGGCCACACGCAGCATGACCTGCTGTCCGGCTACCGGATCGGGCAGGGGCGCGTTGACCGTGCTGATGAGCCAGCGGAAGCAGTGGCCGGAGGCCAGACCGCCGGCCACGCAAAGGAAGGCCGGGATGGCCAGGGGCCAGAGATCGCGGGGACGGGGGCGGTGCGCCTCTTCCACGCAGCGGCTGCGCGGCGCGCCCAGGAAGGTGATGCCGTAGGCCTTGGCATAGGTGGCGGCGGCCAGACCGGAGACCAGGCCCAGCACCACCAGCGCCATGAGCAGGCCCAGCTGCTGTTCCACACCGGGCAGGCTGGAGCCGTCCAGCAGGGAAAGGGCCAACACGAACTCACCGGCAAAGCCGTTGAAGGGCGGGAAACAGGCGATGGAGACCGCGCCGATGCCGAAGGCGGCGCCCACCAGGGGCATGCGCTGTTGCAGGCCGCCCAGCAGTTCCATGCGCACGGTGCCGGTGGCGTGCAGCACTTCACCGGCGGTGAGGAAGAGCAGGCCCTTGAAGGCCGAGTGGTTGAGCATGTGGAACATGGCACCGGCCAGACCCAGGGTACCGATCCAGCTGTTGCCGCTATGGCTGCCGATGAGCCAGGCGCCCACACCCATGAGCATGAGGCCCATGTTTTCCACGCTGGAGTAGGCCAGCAGGCGCTTGAGGTTGCTCTGGGCCAGGGCCTTGAGGATGCCCATCAGCGCCGTGCCCAGACCCAGGAACAGGGTCAGCCAGCCCCACCAGGCCGGAGCGGCGCTCAGGGGAGCCACGAATTCGCAGCTGCGGATGATGCCGTACAGACCGGCGTTGATCATGGCGCCGGAGAGCAGGGCCGAGATGTGGCTGGGCGCGGCCGGATGGGCCTCGGGCAGCCAGACGTGCATGGGCGCGATACCGGCCTTGGCGCCGAAGCCCAGCAGGGACAGCACGAACAGGACCGAGGCCAGCGGCACCACGGGGCCTTCCTTGAGGGCCAGGGTCGCAAAGGCCGTATCGCCCGAGTTCTGCCAGAGCAGGCCGAAGAAGGCCAGCAGCAGCACGGCGCCCAGATGGGCGGCCACCAGGTAGACCCACGAGGCGTCGCGCACGTTGCGGTCGCTGTCGTTGAAGTCGATGAGGAAGAAGGGCGACAGGGACATGACTTCCCAGGCCAGCAGGAAGAGCACGGCGTCACGGGCCATCATGACCACGGCCATGCCCAGCACCAGCAGCAAATAGAAGAGCCAGTGGGCGGCCAGGTTATGTTCGCTGGCGCGGGTATGGCGCAGCGAGATGCCCCCGGCACAGGCACAGACGAAGCCCAGGCCGAAGACCGGCAGCAGGAAGACGCGGGAAAGGGCGTCCAGCCCCAGACTCAGACTGCCCACGGGCAGGCCCCAGGCTTGGGTCCACAGCAGGCTGCCTGTCCAGCTGTCCGTGAACAGGCCCGCCATGCCCAGGGCGCAGCCGCAGGCGGCCCCCAGAGGGCCGAACAGATCGGCCAGCCGGGTCGTGGCGGGCGTGGGGCGGGCAAAAGCCAGCAGCCCCAGACCGGCGGCACTGACCGCCAGTACACACAGAGCCAGTAAAATCAAAAACATGAGCACACTCCGACATTCAGACCGTCAAAGTACACGATGCGGCCCTGCCGTGGGCAGGACCGCATCTGTGAAAACTTTTCTGGCGGCATGGTCCGAGCGCTCCTTCCCCGGAGACTTGCAGCGCCCATGCCGGACGGACAGACGGACTCCCTGTCCGTCAAGGGTTGTGGTTGCGCGTCCGTACCGGCCGGTACGGATTCCCCCTTGCGTCGCCTTCCCCGGGCGGCGCATCCATATATGAGTTCGACCGGAACAGGGCGGCGACGCACTGTCCGCCCAAAGGCGGTTTTGCGCTCGTCGGTATTCCCTGCTCCGGACACGGGCGTTTAGGCCAGACCCTTGCGGATCTGCTCGTCGAAATAGGCGATGGTCTTTTTCAGGCCTTCTTCCAGCTGGACCTTGGGCTCCCAGCCCAGGACCTCGCGGGCCAGGCTGATGTCGGGACGGCGCTGTTTGGGGTCGTCGCCGGGCAGGGGCTCGCAGATCAGCTTGGAGCTGCTGTTGGTGAGCTCGATGACCTTTTCGGCCAGTTCGCGGATGGTGAATTCACCGGGATTGCCCATATTCACGGGGCCGGTAAAGTCGTCGGGCGTGGCCATAAGGCGGCACATGCATTCCACCAGGTCATCCACATAGCAGAAGGAGCGGGTCTGGCTGCCGTCGCCGTAGATGGTGATGGGCTCGCCCTTCAGGGCCTGCACGATGAAGTTGGAGACCACGCGGCCGTCGTTGGGATGCATCTTGGGCCCGTAGGTGTTGAAGATGCGGCCCACCTTGATGTTCACATTGTTCTGGCGGCGGTAGGAGAAGAACAGGGCCTCGGCGCAGCGCTTGCCTTCGTCATAGCAGGAGCGGATACCGTTGGGGTTCACATGGCCCCAGTAGCTCTCGGGCTGCGGATGCACGTCGGGGTCGCCGTAGACCTCGCTGGTGGAGGCCTGGAAGATGCGCGCCTTCAGGCGCTTGGCCAGGCCCAGCATGTTGATGGCGCCGTGGACGCAGGTCTTGATGGTCTGCACGGGGTCGTGCTGGTAGTGGACGGGCGAGGCCGGACAGGCCAGGTTGTAGATCTCGTCCACTTCCACGAACAGGGGGAAGGTCACGTCATGGCGCAGCAGTTCGAAGCGCTTGTTGTCCATGAGCTCTTCCACATTGGAGCGGGCGCTGGAAAAGAAATTGTCCACGCACAGGACCTCGTGCCCCTCGTCCAGCAGACGCGCGCACAGATGCGAGCCCAGAAAACCCGAACCACCAGTGACAAGAACCCGTTTTCGCAAATGCATGATAGCCTCTCAACGTAAAATGACCAATAGGCGCAGAGAGTGTACGCCCTTGTTTCGGGACTGGCAATGCCTGAAACAGGGCTTTTTCGCGGCGGGGCAGGGGCTTGCGTCCCGTGCCTGCCCCTGCTAGAAGCCATGCCAGACGGGCGCCCGGCCGGGGATGGGGCGGTGCCCGTCCACGGGGCAGTTCTGCCCGCATCCCGCATCCTCTCCATCCCGGATCCGCCATGAGCCACAAGAAAGTTGAACGTATCGATCCCCTGACCCAGGCCCTGCCCTGCGTGGGCTGCGACAGCCACGCCCACCTGGACGGCGAAGAATTCGACGCCGACCGCGAAGACGTGCTGGCCCGTGCCCGTGCCGCCGGTGTGGCCACCATCGGCAATATCTTCCTGCATCCCGATACCTGGCGGCAAAAGCGGGCGTATTTCGCAGCGCATCCCGAAGTCTTTTTCGTGCTGGGCATCCATCCCTGTGACGGGCAGCAGTGCACGCCCGAGGTGATGTCCGCCATCCGGGACGCCTTTGCCGAGGATGACCGGCTGCGTGCCGTGGGCGAGATAGGGCTCGATTTCTACTGGGACGATTGTCCCAAGGAGATCCAGTACCAGGCCCTGCACGACCAGCTGCAACTGGCCCGCGAGCTGGAAAAGCCCGTGGTCATCCATTGCCGCAACGCCGAGGCCGAGACCCTGACGACCCTCGAAGCCCGCGGCTTTGCCGGGTATCCGCTGCTGTGGCACTGCTTTGGCGGCGATGCCGACATGGCCCGGCGCATCATCCGCAACGGCTGGCACATCTCCATCCCCGGCCCGGTCAGCTATCCTGCCAACAAGGCCGTACGCGAGGCCCTGGCCGTCATCCCCGACGACCGCCTGTTGCTGGAGACCGACAGCCCCTATCTTTCGCCCGTGCCCTGGCGCGGCAAGCGCAACGAGCCCGCCTTCACGGTCTTCACCGTACGCCATATGGCCGCCGTCCGCGGCATGGAGCCCGAAGAGCTCTGGCAGCTCTGCGGCGACAACGCCCGCCGTTTCTTTGGGGTCTAGCCGGACACTGTTGCCGGGCACAGCCCTCCGGGCTGCCTTACGGTCCTTGTTCATGAGGAAAGAGCCTTCCCCGGCCCCTTTCCCGGCGAACTTGGCAGGGAGGCTGGGCGATCTGCCGTGGACGGTTGGCACACGATGCTGTTCCCCGGCCTTACGTAAAAATGGTATTTGAAAAAAAGGCGGGCGGTCGCTCAACTGGCGGCCGCCCGTCTTTTTTATGTCTGGGTGATGCGGGCCGGAAAGAGAGGACCGCCAGTTTTTGTTCTTGCCATTATGTATAACTAACATGTTATTATTGCAGAACAAATTAGTTGCGACGAAGGGGGGAAACATCCCTTTATCCGTGTGTGGTTTCCCCTCCCCTTAAAAATCCCTTTCTAGTCCCAGCTGTAGGGGATGTCCTTCGTATCGGCGGGCAGGCGTTCGCCTTCCTCGGGATCGTGGGGCAGGTCGGCGCAGTTGCAGATCAGGGCCGGTTCGTCCGTGGCGGCGGTGAAGCCGTACCAGACCCCCGTGGGGATGCGCAAAAGGCCGTAATGGTCGGGGCGGCCCAGATATAGTTCCCGCAGCACGCCACAAGTGGGCGAATCGGGGCGGGTGTCATAGAGCACGAGCTTCAGCAGGCCGTGGGGCACGGTGTAGTACTGGGTCTGGCGGCGGTGGCGTTTCCAGGCCTTGATGGCCCCGGGCAGGACCTCGGAGAAATAGACCTCGCCCAGATGCAGTTCTCCGTCCGCCGTCTCGGCGTGGGGGCGCAGAGGAGAGTCGGGGCGCAGCATGTGCAGAACCGGGCCGCCGGGAGTGTCAATGACCTTCAGGGGCTGGAAGCTGACACCGTCGATGCCCAAGTCCGGGCATGAAGTTTCGGAACGTTCCATGGGGATGTCCTTTCTGGACAGCGGACCCGCCCGGAAGACCGGGCGGGCGGCCTTATTTCGTCCAGAGCTGCTCGCGCTGTTCGGCGGCGTTCACATAGGCCGCGATCTGGCCCAGGCTGAAGTCCAGCATGGAGCCCTGCTTGGCGCCGTCGCCGCGATAGAAACGGTGATACCATTCGGCGGTGAAGCGGATGGTCTCTTCAAAGGTCAGGGTGGCTTTCCAGCCCAGATGGGCCAGGGCCTTGTCGCAGCAGAGTTTGAGCAGGGTGCATTCTTTCATGCCCGCCTGTCCGGCCTTGTCCATCTCGCTGCGGAAGCCGGGCCAGTGCAGGGCCAGGGCCTCCACCACTTCCGCCACGGTATTGTTGACGTTGGCGGCAGGGCCGAAGTTGTAGGCCTCGCCGCGGGTCTCGAAGGGCCCCTTGCGCGCACCCAGCAGATGGGCGCCCAGCCACAGGTAGCCGGACAGAGGCTCCAGCACCAGCTGCCAGGGACGGGTGGCCCAGGGGCTGCGGATCTGCACGGCCTGACCGGCGGCCCAGGCGCGGGCGCAGTCGGGCACGATGCGGTCGGCGGCCCAGTCACCGCCGCCGATGACGTTGCCGGCACGCACGGTGGCGCAGGCCGGGCCGTCCTTGAAAAAGCTCTTGAAATAGGAGTGGGCGATGATCTCGGCGCAGCCCTTGGAGGCGGAATAGGGGTCATCACCGCCCAGATGGTCGGTCTCGCGGTAGCCCCAGACCCACTCGTCGTTGCGGTAGCACTTGTCCGAGGTGATGAAGACCGCGGCTTCCACGCTGGGGCACTGGCGCACGGCCTCCAGCATGTTGAGGGTGCCCAGCATGTTGGCTTCGAAGGTCAGGGGCGCGTCTTCGTACGATTTGCGCACCAGGGCCTGGGCGGCCAGATGGAAGACCACATCGGGGCGGAATTCCTTCATGGCGCGGATCACGGCATCACGGTCGCGGATGTCGCCGCGCATGTCCTGCACATGCTGTTCCAGATGCATGGCCTCGAAATGGGACGGGCTGGTGGGCACGCAGTCGGCAAAGCCGCAGACGGTAGCGCCCATCTGGCTCAGCCACGCGGCCAGCCAGGAGCCCTTGAAACCGGTATGGCCGGTGATGAAAACACGGCGGCCTTTATAGCAGTTGGCAAACATGGTCTTCTCCTGCCGGTCGTGTTCGCGCCGGCGTCATGACGGGAAAAGGGAGGGTCGCCGGACGGCGCCCTGAAGGAAGGCGGGGCCGCAGCCCCGCCGGGAGGATCTATTTCCAGAAGGCCTTGCCGCTGTCCCACAGCTCGTTGAGCTTGATGGAGTCGCGCAGGGTGTCCATGCACTGCCACTGTCCGGGATGCGGGTACATGGAGAGCTGGCCTTCGGCGGCCAGGCGCTGCAGGGGCTCTTTTTCCAGATCGCAGGATTCGTCTTCGTCCAGATAGTCCAGGAACTCGCGCTTGAAGACGAAGAAGCCGCAGTTGATGTACTCGTTGAGCACGGGTTTCTCTTCCCAGGACAGGATCTTGCCGTTCTCGTCGGTGCGCACGGTACCGAAACGCGAAGGCATGCGCACGCCGGTGAAGGTCCCGATGGTGCCGGACTTCATGTGGAAATCGATGAGCTTGTCGATGTCGATGTCGGCCACGCCGTCACCATAGGTGACCATGAAGCGGTCGGTATCGATGTAGCGGGCCACGCGCTTCAGGCGGCCGCCCTTGAGGGTCTCCTGGCCGGTGTCGCACAGGGTCACGCGCCAGTCCTCGATCTCGCGGGGATGGTGGGTGATGGCGCCGCTGCGCAGGTCCACGGTGAAATCCGTATTGCGGATGTTGTAGTCGTGGAAATATTGTTTGATGTATTCACCCTTGTAGCCCAGGGGCAGGATGAAGTCCTTGAAGCCGAAACGGGCATAGATGTTCATGATGTGCCAGAGTACGGGCCGCCCGCCGATCTCGACCATGGGCTTGGGTTTGATGACGGTCTCTTCCCGCAGCCGGGTGCCCTTGCCGCCGCACATGATGATAACTTTCATACAGCCTCCGCCTGTCCGCCACGGGGCGGGACAGCAGTTGCCAAAGGTTTCGTATCCCGACCGGCCGGGATGGCACGGTCAGCCGGCGGCGATGCTAGCAAAAGGCGTGACGGAAAAAAAGCCCTTGTTTCCCGGCCATTGGCGGCGGGACGAACGCTTGGCAACCACCGGCGTCTGCGCTATCTTGTATGTCGCCCAAAAGTCATTTTCTGCATGGAGGCTCCTATGCGCAAGAATTGCAGATCCCTGTTATTGGCGTCGCTCGCCCTGACCTGCGGCCTGCTGGCGTCCTGCCTTTCGTCCGGCCCGGAAAAACCGCTCGGCGCCATGGCCGACGCCATGGAAAAGAACGACAGCGCGGCTTTCCTGGCCCAGATGGACATGCCCCTGTTCGCCGCCAACGAGGCGCGGAACATGACCAATGAGAACGAGGCCCTTAACATGCTGGATTCCCTGGGCCAGGACCTGGGGCTGGGCGGTATGGACCAGCTGCTGGGCAGCGCCCTGAACATGGAGGACAAACTCCGCAAGAGCCTGACCCGCGGTGTCTCCACCGGTGAGCTCATGGCCCATTGCCGCAAGGCCGAACGCCCCGACTGCCCGTGGGTGCCGGAATCGCTCAGGAACGCCAAGGTAGTGGAGCTGGGCCCTGATGCGGCCGTAGCTTCCGTGACCACGCCTGCCGGCATGACTTCCTGGCTGGCTCTGCGGAAGCAGGGCGAGACCTGGCGCGTGGTGGGGCGGGCCGTCATGGAAAATATGGCCCGCGCCTTTGCCCAGGCGGGATCGCAGACCAAGGCCGCGCCCGCCGCTCCGGCCAAGACGCAGCAGCCCGCCGCCAAGCCTGCGCCTAAGCCCGCCCCCAAGGGAGACGGCGCTGTCACTTTGTAGACAAGCAAGATCACCGTCGTGTGACGGCAGAACATCGTTATGATGCCATAAGGGCCGCTGGGAAGCGGCCCTTTTTTATGGCGTCGGCACCTTGGATGCCACACACGAAAAAAACAAAAATACCGTGCAGCGACAGCGCGTTGCACTTTGCCTGTCAGGAGGGATGGCCGATCTCGGAAAGATGGCGAAAGAAGATCCGTAACGGCAGGCCGTACGACGGTCGCCCCAGTGCGGGGCACAGCATCGGTCGGTATGTCGGGGGGGCTACTGCAGGACGGGGCCTTCTTCTTCGAAGGGGATGAGCAATTGGCTCTGCTGGGTGCTGAGCAGCATGTTCTCCAGCACTTCCAGCAGGCGCTTGAGGCCGTCGCCGGTACGGGCGGAGACAGGGATGGCGTGCGGGAAGGCATCGGCCAGTTCGGCGCGGGCGGGCACGTCCAGCAGGTCCCACTTGTTGAGCAGCAGGATGCGCGGCATATGTTGCAGCTCCAGCTCCTCGAGGATGGTCTCCACAGAGGTGATCTGCTGCAGCAGATCGGGATGCGAGGCGTCGGCCACATGCACCAGCAGGTCGGCGGACTCCAGCTCTTCCAGCGTGGCGCGGAAGGCATCCATGAGCTCCTTGGGCAGATTGCGGATGAAGCCCACGGTGTCGGCCAGGATGATTTCGCGTTCGGCCGGGAAGCGCAGTCGGCGGGTGGTGGGGTCGAGGGTGGCGAAGAGCTTGTTCTCGGCCAGGACCTCGGAGCGGGTCAGGTTGTTGAGCAGGGTGGACTTGCCCGCGTTGGTGTAGCCCACCAGCGCGGCCATGGGGATGCCGCGACGGGCGCGACGAGAGCGGGTGAAGGCCCGCTGGCGGCGCAGCTGATCCAGTTCCTTGCGCAGACGGGCCATGCGTTCGCGGCTGCGGCGGCGGTCGGTCTCCAGCTTGGTCTCGCCGGGACCGCGTCCGCCGATGCCGCCCATAAGGCGGTCCATGGCGCGGTTCTTGCCGGTGAGGCGGGGTTGGGTATAGCGCAGCTGGGCCAGCTCCACCTGGAGCTTGCCCGCGCGGGTCACGGCATGCTGGGCGAAGATGTCCAGGATGAGCTGGGTGCGGTCCAGCACCTTGCGCTCGGTGATGTCGGCCAGGTTGTGGAGCTGGGCCGGGGAAAGCTCGCCGTCGAAGACCAGGGTCCCGGCGCGGCCCTCCAGGGCCAGCACTTCCAGCTCGGCCATCTTGCCCTTGCCCAGGATGAACTTGGGATTGACCTGGGCCACGCGCTGCACCATGCGTCCGGCCACGGCCAGACCGGCGGTGCGGGCCAGCTCGGCCAGCTCGTCGAGGTTGCGTTCCTGGATGATGCGGGGCTGGGCCGCCACGGAGACCAGCAGGGCACGGGGCGCGTCCGAGGCCTCGCGCGTGTCGTCGCTCCTGCGGGCCAGCTCTTCTTCCAGAGCTTCGGCGGTGGCGGTGAAATGGGCGCTGGTCTGGTCCCAGGGGCGGAGCTGCTCCACACGGTAGGGCTGCCCGGCCACGGGTGTGGGCAGCAGGTGGGCCTCCTGCCACTGCACGGGGTCGCCGTCAGGATTGACGGTCAGCACGATGATGGCGTCCAGACGCAGGAAGAGCAGGTCCATGAGGTCTTCCTGACTGAGGCCGTCGGGCGTGAGGTGGGTGTGGAGCAGACGAAGGCCGCGCAGACGGTCGGCACCGGAGCGGGCGCGGGGCAGTTCCGGGATCAGGATCCCGCCTGCCTCGCCCACCAGTACCATGTCCACGCGGCCTTTACGGTCGATGAGCATGCCCAGTTGACGCCCCAGGGCGCGCGACAACAGCGACAGTTCCCGGGCCTGGTCGATGGTATAGACATCGGTGGCCGGGAAACGTCGAGTGGTCAGCCGGTTGAGGGCCTTCAACTGGCTGGGCTTGAGCCCCTGCAGGTTGCCTTCGAGCCTGGAAATGGCTAGGCCCCCGGACGCAGGTAGGAGGTGATGAGGGCGTCGTAGCGCGAGGTGGCTTCAAACGCACGCGAGGCCATGGCCTGACGGAAGTCCAGGCTGACCTTCATGTCGTGTTCCTTCATCTCCTGCATGGCGGTGGCGTACCATTTGGTTCCGGGCAGCACCAGGATGCTGTGGAAGTTCTTGGCAGCGGCGCGGATCATGCAGGGACCGCCGATGTCGATTTCCTCCACGGCCTGTTCGAGCGAGAGCTTGCGCTCCACGGCACCGGCAAAGTCGTACAGGTTCACGCAGACCAGGTCGAAAGGCTTGATTTCCTTTTCTTCCAGCGTGGCCATGTGCTCGGGGATGTCCTTGTTGGCAAGGATGCCCCCGTGGATCTTGGGATGCAGCGTCTTCACGCGGCCGCCCAGGATCTCGGGGAAGCCGGTGACGTCACTGACGGCCGTCACGGGCAGACCGGCAGCCTGCAGGGCCTTCATGGTCCCGCCGGTGGAGACCAGCTCCACGCCGTTCTGCGACAGGAAGGTGGCAAATTCCACCAGTCCGGTTTTGTCCGTCACGCTCAGGATGGCGCGGCGGATAGGAAGCATATCCATACGGATTCTCCTTGGCTCATGTTGGCATTATTGCCGCAGGCGATTTTGCCAGAAAAACGGCCCGTTCGCAATGCCGAGCTTGCGGCCGGCACCACCTGCCGCTATGCTGGCGGCGGAGGTCCTATGTCCATCAGACTCGTATCCTGGAACGTCAACGGCCTGCGTGCCGTGTCCGCCAAACCTGAATGGCGCTGGTTCGCCGAGAACACCTGCGATGTCATCGGCCTGCAGGAGACCAAGGCCATGCCCGAGCAGCTCAAGCCCGAAGTGGCCAACCCCGAAGGCTGGGAGGCCCACTGGGCATCCAGCGTGGTGAAAAAGGGCTATTCCGGCGTGGCCGTGTTCAGCCGCATCAAACCGCTGGCCGTACGCTGCGAACTGCCCCAGCCGGAGTGGCAGGGCGAAGGGCGCATCCTGCATCTGGAATTTGAAAAGTTCCACTTCTTCAACGGCTATTTCCCTAACGGCGGCGCCGAGGAACTGGACGAGAACGGCAAGCCCATCCCCGGCCGTTTCAAGCGTGTGCCCTACAAGATGGGCTTTTTCGACGCCTTCACGGCCTATGCGGAAGAATGCCGCAAAAGCAAGCCCATCGTGGTCTGCGGGGACTTCAATATCGCCCACAAGGCCATCGACCTGGCGCGGCCCAAGCAGAACGAGAAGAACACCGGCTTTTTGCCCGAAGAACGCGCCTTTCTGGACCGCTTTACGGCCCTGGGCTATGTGGACACCTTCCGCCATGTGCACGGCGACGTGGAAGGCCGCTACTCCTGGTGGTCGTACAAGATGCGCGCCCGTGAGAAGAACGTGGGCTGGCGCATCGATTATTTCTTCGTTTCGGAAGAGCTGAAGCCGTACATCCGTGACGCCTGGATCGAGGACGACGTCTACGGTTCGGACCACTGTCCCGTGGGCCTGGAGCTGGACATCTAGCCCGGCATCCGGATGCATCCCTGCCGGGAACGCTGATACCACAGAAGGCGCGGCCTTGCCGTACAGGGGCCCCGCCGCCATGTCCGGGGCATCGTACCGGGCAGGGACGTTCGGCAGACAGCGCATCATTGAAGCATCAGAGGTGAAGCCACATGAAAACCATCGGTCTTCTGGGCGGCATGAGCTGGGAAAGCACGCTGACCTATTATCAGATCATCAACATGGTGACGGCCCAGACCCTGGGCGGTCTGCATTCGGCCCGCTGCCTGCTCTACAGCGTGGACTTTGACGAGATCGAACGCTGCCAGCAGGCCGGGGACTGGGACAAGAGCGCCCGCATCCTGGCTGATGCCGCACAGGCCCTGGAGCGGGGCGGGGCGGACTTTCTGGTCATCTGCACCAACACCATGCACAAGGTGGCCCCGCAGATCGCCGCCGCCGTGGGCATCCCGCTGATGCACATCGCCGACGTGACGGCCCGGCAGCTGCATATGGCGGGCGTGCAGCGCGTGGGCCTGCTGGGCACCCGCTACACCATGGAAGAGGATTTCTACACCGGCCGCCTGAAAGCTAACGGCCTGCAGGTGCTGGTGCCCGAGGCGGAAGATCGGGCCGAAATCAACCGCGTCATCTTCGAGGAGCTTTGCCGGGGCGTGATCAAGGACAGCTCGCGCGAGACCTTTTTGCGGGCCATCCGGGATCTGGCCGCCCGGGGCGCGCAGGGCGTGATCCTGGGCTGCACCGAGATCGGCATGCTGGTGCAGCAGGAGAACATCGCCGTGCCCCTGTTCGATACCACGCTCATCCATGCCCGCACGGCCGCGCTGGTGGCCATCAACGAGACGCCGGTGGATACCGAGCCGGTGAAGGTGAAGAAGTAGCGGCCGCCTGGACGCTGCCACCTGAGAGCAAACAAAAAAGCCTCCCGTCATGGGAGGCTTTTTTGTTGCGCATACGCCGGGACAGAAAAAGGGGAAAGCGAACGCTTTCCCTTCTTCATCTAAAAATGCAGTACGGGCATGCCCAGCTGGCGGACGTGACGGATGAGCTCCTTCATTTCCGGGCCCAGCAAAAAGCCCAGCAGGACGAGCATCACGCCCAGAAAGACATATTCGCCCACGCTGCCGGTGGAGCAGACCTTGAACGAGAGCTTGTTCTTGCGGGAGAAGGGATGCAGGGGGATGCCCGAGGGGGTCAGCATGTCCAGCACCACATGGCTGATGCCGCCCAGGCCGATGCCCAGCAGGGCGGGCTGCCAGTGCGGGGGCACCAGATGGCTGCAGGCCACCAGCAGGATGGCGACCCACCAGCCGAACCAGTGGGTGGTGCCGCGGTGGATCTGGTTGAAGGTGCGCTGCGGGTTGCGGGAGCGCTTGGCGATGGCCTGGTCGAGCTTGTCGGGCAGGATGGCGCCGAGACAGGCGGCGACCACGCCTTCCAGCGGCAGATGCAGGGCCAGGGCGGCGCCGACGCCCGCCGTCTGGTGGGTGATCCATTTCATGGGAGCTCCGTAAGACTGGGGATACCGTCCCGGAAGGCCGGGCGCGGGCTGCGGTCAAAGGGGCGGGCGGAGGCTGTCTCCGCTTGTCCTGTTCCGGTAGCGGGCGCGCACTGCCGGGCTCAGGCGGGGCTGGGGATGCAGGCGTCGCGGCGCGGCATCCGTCCTTGCCGTGGAGCGGCAGGCAGCGAAAAGAAGGGGCCGCCGGAAGGCCTTCCCGTCGCATTGCGACAGGAGTGTCCGGCAGCCCCTCCGTGCAGATCGTTCTAGCCGCAGCGGGAGAAACCGCAGGCGGGGCAGATCAGGCAGCCTTCCTGGAAGACCAGGGGCTCGTCACATTCGGGGCAGCGGTGTTCCTCGATATCGGCCACACCGGAACCCAGATGTTCGTCCTTGAGGTAGCGGCGCTCCAGCACCCAGGCGATGGCGTCCGGGATGGAGAGCAGCAGGCCCTTGCCGCGGAACACGGGGTGTTCGCCGCCGATGCCCTTGATCTGGGCCACGATGTCGCGCACCTCCACGCCGGAACGCAGGGCCAGGGACACCAGACGGCCGATGGCTTCGGCCTTGGCCGTGATGGAGCGGCCGGACTTGCCGATGGTGGCGAAGACCTCGAAGGGCTTGCCGTCGATCTCGTTGACGGTCAGATACATGGCGCCCAGACCGGTCTGGATCTTCTGGGTGAAGCCCTGCACCACTTCGGGACGCTTGCGCACCACGCCCAGGCGGGGCTTTTCCGCAGGCGCGGGGGCTTCGCCGTCCATCTTCTTCTGGCCTTCGCCGGTGGCCAGCACCTGCAGGCTCTTGCAGCCGTCACGGTACACGGTGACGCCCTTGCAGCCTTCCTTGTAGGCCAGCCAGTAGATGTCGTGGATGTCCTGTTCGGTGGCGCTGTGGGGCAGGTTCACGGTCTTGGACACGGCATTGTCAGTATGGCGCTGGAAGGCGGCCTGCATGCGCAGGTGCCAGACGGGATCGATGTCCATGGCCGTGACGAAGACCTTGCGCATGGCGGCGGGCAGGGCATCCAGGGACTGGATGGAGCCTTTTTCCACCACCTGCTCCATAAGTTCGGGCGTGCCCAGACCGGCTTCCTTGAGGGCGGCCTCGAAATAGGGGTTCACTTCCACCAGGCGTTCGCCGTCCAGGATGTTGCGGGTGAAGCAGAGGGCGAACAGGGGCTCCACGCCCGAGGAGCAGCCGCCGATGATGGACAGGGTGCCCGTGGGCGCGATGGTGGTGACGGTGGCATTGCGGTAGGGGCCCTCGCCGCGCTGGGGGAAGACGGATTCCGCATAGGCCGGGAAGGGCCCGCGCTCTTCGGCCAGACGGGCCGAGGCGGCGTGGCCTTCGGCATTGATGAAGCCCATGATGCGTTCGGCCAGGGCGATGCCCGCCTCGGAATCATAGGGAATGCCCAGCTGGAAGAGCAGGTCGGCAAAGCCCATGACGCCCAGGCCGATCTTGCGGTTGCGGCGCACGGTCTCGTCGATGCGGTCCAGGGGGAAGCGCGAGGCGTCGATGACGTTGTCCAGGAAGCGCACGGCCAGGTGCACCACCTGCTTCAGGCCGTCCCAGCCGATACCGGCCGCGGCGGGATCTTCGTCATGCTCGTGGCCGGGCACGAAGAAGCAGGCCAGATTGATGGAGCCCAGGTTGCAGGCCTCGTAGGGCAGCAGGGGCTGTTCGCCACAGGGGTTGGTGGATTCGATCTCGCCCTGGGCGGGCGTGGGGTTGTCGCGGTTGATGCGGTCCAGGAAGACGATGCCGGGGTCGCCCGTCTGCCAGGCGCGGCAGACCAGCAGGTCAAAGATCTCGCGGGCGCGCAGGCTGCCGGTGACCTTGCCGGTGTGGGGATCGGTCAGCTCGTAGTTCTCGTCGCGCTCCACGGCCTGCATGAAGGCTTCGGTCAGGCCCACGGAAAGATTGAAGTTGTTGAATTCCCCTTCCTTTTCCTTGGCCCGGATGAATTCCACGATGTCGGGATGGTCCACGCGCAGGATGCCCATGTTGGCACCGCGCCGGGTACCGCCCTGCTTGATCTGTTCCGTGGCGGTATTGAAGATGCGCAGGAAGGAGACCGGGCCGGAAGCCACGCCGCCGGTGGAGCCCACGCGGCTGGCCTTGGGGCGCAGGCGGGAGAAGGAGAAGCCCGTGCCGCCGCCGGACTTGTGGATCATGGCGGCGAACTTGACGGCATCGAAGATCTCTTCGATGGAGTCGCCCACCGGCAGGACGAAGCAGGCGGAGAGCTGGCCCAGCTCGCTGGCGGCGTTCATCAGGGTGGGGGAGTTGGGCAGGAAGCGCCAGCTGGTCATCAGGTCGTAGAACTGGCGGGCCAGGTCGTCGGCGGTGAAGGGGGAACGCTCGTATTTGGCTTCTTCAGCGGCGATGGCACTGGCCACACGCCAGAAGAGGTCACGGGGCGTCTCGGTGCTGCCATCTGCTTTTTTGTGCAGATAGCGTTTCTGCAGCACCACTTCCGTGTTGGGCTTGAGCTGCGGCTCGGGCAGATCGTGAGGCATGGGAGGGATCATGGCAGACCTTTGGGTAAAAAGAAAAGCGGCTGGCCTCCCGCAGGGGGAAAGTCGGCACGCTGGATCGATCGGCTTCACAGGCCGGGCGGTCTGGAACCGCACGGCGAAAGCCCTTTATACGCGTTCCCCTGGGGAAAATAAAGGGCCTCTTCCAGTGGAGAAGAAAAGCCCGCTTTGATCTTGTTCAATAAAATCAGGATGTTTTTTGAAGAAAACGGCTCTTGTCACCGGCGGAGGGCCCACGGGGGAAAAATCCCCGCAGGGCCTTGACCTGCAAAGAAAAAGGCGGGGAAAGAAAAATTTTTCCGGGCCCGGAAAAAGATTTTTGTCACAGAGCGCCGGAAAAGCCGCTCCGGCAGAGCCAGCCGGGCTTGCCCGCAGGCGTCGTGCTGCTGCCGGTGGCGGGATCGGGCGCCGGGCAAAACAAAGGGGAAGGGGCGCGGGACCCCTTCCCCATATCTTTTATTTCATGGGCATCCGCCAGATCACAGGCAGCAGCGGCGCGGCCGCTGCCGGTCAGACGGAACGCCCGTGCAGCAGGCCTGCGGACATGCGCATGGAGGCACTTTTGCCCGTTGCGGGCCCTTCGCAGGAAGGGCGGCTAGTCCTCCCCGCGGCCACGGCCTCGTCTGGGGGCATTGCCCTGACGCCTGTCTCCGGAGCGCCGGTCAGAGCTCCGGTCAGGGCGGCGTCCATCGGGCCTGCGGTCGTTCCGGGGGAAGGCACGGGGATCGTCGTGCCTGTCAGAACGGCGGCCGTCTTCATACCGCCCGGGACGCCGATCCTGAGGATGGGACGGACGTTCCGGGGCCCCGCGCCGGTCGTCACGGCGGGGCTGGCGGTCATTGCCGTTGCGGCGGTCGCGGAAGGCGCCGTCGGCGGTGTCGCGTTCGTCGGAGCGCCTGCCGAAGCGCTTGTCCCCGTATCTGTCCTCCTGCTGGTCACGGAAGTTTCGGTGCTGTTCTTCGGATTTCACGAAGCGTCCCGGGCCGTGGCTGCCGCCGGGGACGGCGGGCAGGGCCAGCATCAGGGCGCCGCTCTTGCGGTCACGGCGGGGCGTGCCGGGCCGTTCGTCCGCCTGGGCCCGGGCCGTGAGCTGCGCGCCAGAGGGCAGGGCGGCGGCATCGGGCACCACGGCCAGACCGGCGGCACAGCAGGCATAACGGGCCTGGCCGCGCAGACCGGGCACGACGAAGGGCGAGGAGAGCACACGCACGGGCGTGGGCCGGCGCAGCATGGCCGCAGCTTCGCGGCTGTTGTCCGGGGCGTCGTCATCAAGGTCGTCCAGATCGTCGAACAGGCTTTCCCCGGCGGCCGGATCGGCCCGCAGCAGCAGGGGGGCCAGACTCAGGGCGCTTTTGGCCAGACCGGCGGCGGAGGACAGCTCCTGCAGCCATTGCGGCGCGCCTTCGCAGTCGAAGGTGAAGTGGCACCAGCCGCGCCCGGCATGGGCGTGGGCCAGCGGACAGGGGGCCCGGTGCGTGCAGGGGGCCATCGGCATCAGGTCACGCTCCAGCGCGGCATCCCGCAGGCGGCTGATGGTCTTGCCGCCCAGACGGGTGCCGGGCTCCACGAAAAGGGCCGCGGGCAGCAGGGCCTCGTCGGCGCTGCCGGTCTCGTCCTCGTTCAGGGGCGCGGGCCAGCACAGGGGCTCCAGCTCATCCAGAAGGTTCTCCAGACGGCGCACGCCGCCGGAGCCTTCCTCGTCCTCGTCGTCTTCACGGTTCATCTGGCGGCTCTCGGCGCTCAGTTCGTTGAGCACGTTGGCCGCCGTGAGCAGCCAGGGGCGCAGGTGGCGTTCCTGACGCTCCAGCGTATCGGCCAGTTTGCGTTCCAGGCGCGGCATGTGCTCCAGCGAGCCCCGCTCCACACGCACCTGCCAGACGGGCTGGCCCAGAATGTCGCCCCAGGCGGCCATGACGTCGCGGCCCAGTTCCATGGGCTGCACGGCATTGTCCACGGCCAGCACCTGGATGGGCAGGGCACGCCATTCGGGACGGGCCAGCCACAGGGCCAGCGGCACGCTCAGGGGGCCGGAACCGCCGTCCAGCAGCAGGGGCGTCTGGCCTTTCTCCAGCCAGAGGCGGGGATCGGGCAGGGGCAGGGAACGGAACAGACGCGCCAGACGCAGCACGTTCCAAGGCAGGAAATAATACAGATAGGCGCTGGTGCTGGCCGGGGAGCTCCAGTAGGGCCGGTAGAGGCCGGAGCGTTCGCAGGTCAGCAGACGGGAAAGGGCCTCGATGTCCGCAGGCAGGTTGCGGTAATGGGCGCTGCGCAGCGGGCGCACCGTACGCAGGGCCTGGCCCAGGGCATCCAGTTCCCGCCGGACCACGTCAGGCAGGGCGGGCAGGAGCTCGGACTCCATCTGCCACGGGGACGGGCGACCGTCACGGGGCGCGCGGGCCTCCCGCTGGCCGGGGCGGTTCCAACCGGAGAATTCTTCCTGACGCCGCGAGGGGCGTTCGACCTGTTCTCCGGTAAAGGAGGAGTACTGGCGGCGCGGTGCTTCGGGACGGCGGCCACGCTCGCGGTCGTTACGGGATTCTTCATGGAAAGAACGGCGTTCCGTCGCGCGGCCTGCGGGGCGCGGACCGCGAGGGGCCGGAGCTTCGCCGTATTTTTTCTGTCGGGTATCGGACATTTATACTCCAAAGCGCATATGGCGCAGGTAATCGGCATGGAAGCCGGGATCTTCAGCAACAGGGACGAGCGTGGCCGCGGCGCACCAGCGTGCCAGCGCGGGCAGGCGCCAGGGCTCGGCGGCCAGCAGGGCGGCGCCATCCAGCGAGCTGTTGCCCACGGCACGCACACGCCGCCCCATACCGGAGGGCAAAAAGCCCAGCTCTTCCAGACAGGCGGGCGGACAATGTTCGCCCAGAGCACCGGCCAGTGCCAGACAGGCCACATCGGCGGCGGCCAGCCCCGCGGCCCGCAGAAGGGCCTCCAGAGCCTGCGAGAAGGCGGCCTTGACCTTGAGCAGTTCCTCCACATCGGCGGCGGCCAGCCATTGCCCGTACGGCAGGGGCAGGCGCAGCCCCATCCGGGCCTGCTGGGGCGGCGGGGCCACACGCCGGGCCAGCGGTGAGGCGGGCGTGCGGAAATGCCCGTCCGCATCCAGGCAGCCCAGCCGCAGCAGCAGGGCCAGCAGGGAAAGATAGCCCGTGGCGCTGATACCCTGCACATCGGCCCCGGCGGCCAGGGGGCCGTCCACACTGTGGCAGGCCAGTCCCAGGGGCGAGACCTCGAAACGGGTGATGCTCCCCGGCCCGGCCATGCGGCCGCACTGGGGCCCGATGCCTTCCAGAGCCGGGCCCAGCGGGACGCTGGCAAGCCACAGGCGGCCCCGGGCATCCACGAGGGCCAGCTCGCCGTTGGTGCCCAGGTCGGCCAGCAGCAGCGGGCGCGGCAGGCCGTCGGCCAGCAAACGGAGCAGCCCGGCGCTGATGTCGCCGCCCACGAAGGGCGCGGGCAGGGGCGGGATCAGCAGCGGCGGCAGCCCTTCCACGGTCAGGCCGCAGCCGCCCGCATGGCTGCGCCGGTAGGGCGCGGCGCACAGGCCGCGGATGTCCCTGTCCAGAAAAATGTCGGTCATGGCCGTGTTGGCCGCCAGTACCAGCCGCTCCACAGGGATGCCGGGCAGGGAGGCCGTCTGCTGCCGCAGCAGGGCCGTCAGATGGTCGCGCACCAGTCGGGCGAGCCGGGTCCGGCCTTCGGGCGCACTGGCTACGGCCAGGCGGGACATGACGTCCGCGCCTGCCCCGGCCTGCGGATTGAGGTCGTGCCCTTCGGCCACCACGGACACCGGCAGGGGCGGACGGCAGAGCAGGGAAAAATCATCAGGGGCCGGTTCTTCCCGGACATCGGGGACGGCGATCAGGCGCCAGTACAGCGACGTGGTGCCCAGGTCCACGGCCAGGGCCAGATGGTCCTGTTCCGGGAGGGAGGGCGCGGCCGTGGTCATGACCGTCATTTTTTCCGGTGCGGGCACATCAAGATGCAGCTCCGGGCCCATGGCGTCAGTTATCTGACGACGGCAGGCCAGACGCCAGCCCCGGGCCAGCAGGTCGGGGCCCAGGATCTCTTCTTCTTCCGGCAGGGGAGCGGGCGCCACGGACAGGTCATGGAAACGGACCCGGCAGCGGCCGCAACGACCCAGACCGGAACAAAGGGGCACGGGCGCCGCCAGCCCGCCCAGCCAGACGGCCCGGGCCAGATCGTCGCCGGGGGCCGCATGGCCGTAACGCGGGGGCGCGGCAGGGACTTCATCCTGCCCTGCGCTCGTGCGGGGCAGTTCGTGGACACAAAGTTTCATGCCGCCACACTGCCTCAAGGCGCCGGGCAAGGCAAGCCTCGGAGGCCCGGGCGTTTGGCCTCGTTCTTGCATTCTTTGTCGCAAACTACGGGAAATCGACAGTCATGAGCAGCATACTTTCACAGGAAGAGATCGCCGCCCTGTTGCACGGCCTGCCTGCCGCCGGAGGGAATGACGTTCCGCCGGCCGGAGCGACCGCCCCTGCGGACGACGAAAGCCGGCTGGATGCCCTGGCCGCGCGCTGCGCCCGTCTGTGCGCCGCCAGCATGGAGGAGCAGCGGGGGCGCCTGCTGGAGCTGACGCCGCAGCCCGTGCGCCGTCGTCCTTTCGGCAGCGTGGCGGACAGCATACGCGAGGCCTCCTGTTGCTGTGCCGTGGAGCTGGAGGGCCTGGAAGAGCCCGCACTGCTCGTACTGGACAGAGCCTTCGTCTTCAGCCTGCTGGAAGAATTTTTCGGCGCGGGGGGCTTCGAACGCCCGGGCCAGCGTCCCTTGACTGCGCTGGAGATCATGCTGGCCCGCAAGTTCGCGGACCGCTTCCTGGCCGCCTTCGATCTGGCCAGCAAACCGTCGTCCTGGCATCCCCGCTGCGGCCACAGCTCCTCCCTGCCGCGTCTGGCCGTCTTGACCCCCGATGAGCAGCCGGTCTGGCATCTGGCCTTCCGCAGCCTGCTGGGCGGCCGTGCCGGGGCCCTGTATCTGTGTCTGCCCGAGGATTTCAGCACCCACCTTGCCGTACGCTCGGCCTTGCCCGGTTCCGGACGGGAAAAAAATATCCCGGACGCGGCAGGCGCATCCGGGATCATCTAGCAGGGATATCTTCGGGCCGGTCTAACAGCCGCGTATCCAGTAGGTCTCGAAACCGTCTTCCAGCCAGCCGTCTTCCAGATGGCGGAAATCAGCCTTGCGCAGCAGTTCGCGGTATTCGTCGCGGGTACGGCGCCAGCCCCAGAACTGTTGGCGGCGGATGCCCAGGAAGTGCAGGAAGCCGCGGATGACGATCTTGAGGGCGTTGACGAAACTGCCGATGAAGCTGTCTTCCTGCAGCAGCGAGGCCGAAAGGCAGATGAGCTGGCCGCCGGGCACGAGCTGCGCCCGCAATTCGCCCAGCAGGTGCTGGAGCTCGCGGGTGGGGATGCTGTAGTCCACGGCAGAAAGATAGATGACGTCATAAAAGACGTCCGGCGGCAGGCAGGCCGGGGGCATGCCGATATACATGCGCTCGTTGGGCACATGACGGCGCAGCCAGCGCATGCTGACGGTGCTGGGCTCGTTGACGTGCAGCTCCAGCTCGTCGGCCGACATCTCCTCCACCAGACAATGTTCCATATAGCCTACGCCGCTGCCGATGGAGAGCACACGCAGCGGGCCGGAACCTTCAGGACGCAGGGCGGCCTGTTCGCGCAGGCGGGCGGCCAGCCACTGGGCGTCCTTGCGCTTGTTCTGCCGCCAGACGGCGGGCAGATCGTCCCAGTCCTTGAAGCGCCGGAACAGCTCTTCATAGAAGGTGGCGTAAAACTTGGGTTCCGCCAGATGGAAAAAAGAAATGTGCGAGAATGACGTAAACGGGATTCCCTGCCAGCTTTCCTGATAAAAACGCCGCACATTTTCCTCCATAAAAGACAAAAGAGGGGGCGGGCCCGGGGCCCGCGGACGGTGGTTCGGCAAAGGGGCTCCCCCTGCCGGACGCAGCGCGATGATACCCCAGCCGGGCCGTCCGCGCAACGTGCCGGAGGCATTGGCGGGGCCGGAAGACGAAAAAAACTCGTTCGGGGCAGAAAAAGGAAAGGCCGGGAAAGCTTTCCTTCATCATTTCAGGGCAGGGAAACTTGCCGGGGGAGGGGCGGCAGGGCGCCAGCCTTGTGGGCGCTCTGCGGGCCAGGCGCGCCGGACTCGCGGGCTGGTCAGCGTCCGAGTCCCGGGCCGGAGACAAAAAGATCCCGGAGGGGACGGGCCCCTCCGGGAAAAGCGTCAGTTATTCGCCGCGATCCTGCAAGGCGGCCACGGAGGGCAGCAGTTTGCCTTCCAGCAGCTCCAGGGAAGCACCGCCGCCGGTGGAGATGTAGCCCATCTTGTCGGCCAGGCCGTAGCTTTCCACAGCGGCCACGGAGTCGCCGCCGCCCACCACCACGAAGGCGGGGGAAGCCGCCAGGGCTTCGGCCAGGGCCTTGGTGCCCGCGCCGAAGGGATCGGTCTCAAAGGCGCCCACGGGGCCGTTCCAGACCACGGTGGCAGCCTTCTGCAACAGACCGGCGTACAGTTCCACGGTCTTGGGACCCACGTCCAGGATCATTTCATCAGCGGGCACCTTGTCCACGTCGCAGACCGTGGCGGTCTGGCCGGGAGCCAGTTCCTTGGCCGTGACCACGTCCACGGGCAGAGGCAGGGTCTTGCCCAGTTCCTTAGCCTTGGCCATGACCTTCTTGGCGTCGTCCACCAGCTCGGGCTCATACAGGGAGGTGCCCACGCCGTAACCGGCAGCGGCCAGGAAGGTGTTGGCGATGCCGCCGCCCACGATGAGGGTATCCACCTTGCCCAGCAGGTTGTCCAGCAGGCCCAGCTTGGTGGAGACCTTGGAACCGCCGATGATGGCCATCAGCGGACGGGCGGGAGCATCCAGCACCTTGGCGAAGGCGTCCAGCTCGGCGGCCATGAGGGGTCCGGCGCAGGCCACCTTGGCGGCGCGCACGGCCCCTTCGGTGGAGGAGTGGGCGCGGTGGGCGGCCCCGAAGGCGTCCATGACATAGATGTCGCCCAGAGCAGCCAGTTTGGCGGCCAGTTCGGGATCGTTCTTCTTTTCGCCCTTAAAGAAGCGGATGTTCTCCAGCAGCACCACTTCACCGGGAGCGGCCTTGGCGGCGTCGAAATCGGCGGCCAGTTTCACGGGACGGCCCAGCAGGCCGGAAAGGTGGGCAGCCACCGGCGCCAGGGAGAACTTTTCTTCCACCACGCCTTCGGTGGGACGGCCCAGATGCGAGAGCAGGACCACGCCCGCGCCCTTGTCCAGCGCCATGCGGATGCCGGGCAGGGCCGCACGGATACGTTTGTCGTTGGTGATGCGGCCATCCTTCATGGGCACATTGAGATCCTGGCGGATGACAACGGTCTTGCCGCTGCACTCCATGTCCTGCAACAGTCTGATGGGCATGTCTGCCTCCTTTTTGTCAGGGAAGGGATCACCGGGAAGGGCCGGGACACGGCGTCCGGTTTGTCAAAAAGATATGTTCCCCGAAGAGGAAAGTCCAGCCCGGCCCCAAAGGTCAAGGGGAATGCCGGTAGCGTAAGATCCGGCAACCGCTGTCCCGCCTCTGGTCAGGCAGAACCGTATGGTGCGATGTCCTCAGGAGGATGTCTGTCTGTTCTGTATGTCGGGCCCGTCAGGGGGATACGGTCCGGCATCTCTCGGGGCTAGGGGCACGCAAGGTCATGTTCGTCCCGCTCTTGGCGGCAGGGACATTGTTGCAGTCAGATGCCGCCCACGCCCTCTACCATCGGACCGTCCTCTCCGGAGAGGACGCAAAAAGGCCCGGGACCTGGGGATATTCATCCCACGATCCCGGGCCTTAGTTTCCATGCGTGTTTTTGGGGGGCCTAAAGCACAGGCCTTTCCCCTCAACAGATCATGTCAGTCCCGCGTTAGCCCAGCAGCTGGCGGGCCATGTCGGCCAGGTGGGCGGCGGTGAAGCCGAAGTGTTCGGCCAGGGCCTTGCCCGGACCGGAAGCACCGAAGGTGGTCATGCCGAGCACGGCACCGTCCAGGCCCACATACTTGCGCCAGTAGTCGGCGGCAGCGGCTTCCACGGCCACGCGGGCACGCACGGCGGCGGGCAGCACGCTTTCGCGATAGGCGGCATCCTGGGCGTCGAAGCGTTCGCAGCAGGGCATGGAGACCACGCGCACCTTGCGGCCTTCGGCGGTCAGGGCCTCGGCGGCCTCAAGGGTGATGCCCACTTCGGAGCCGGTGGCCATGAGGATGAGCTCGGGGGTGCCGTCGCAGTCACGCAGCACGTAGCCGCCGCGGGCGATGGCCTGCACCTGGGCCTCGTCGCGGCTGACGAAGGGCAGGTTCTGGCGCGAGAGCGAGAGGCAGGTGGGACGGTGGGCGTTTTCCAGGGCGCACTGCCAGGCAACGGCGGTCTCCACGGTGTCGCAGGGGCGCCAGACATCCAGGCCGGGCATAAGGCGCAGACCGGGCACCTGTTCGATGGGCTGGTGGGTGGGGCCGTCCTCGCCCACACCGATGGAGTCGTGGGTGAAGACCCAGACCGCACGGGTGCCCATGAGGGCCGCCAGACGCAGGGCGTTCTTGGCGTAATCGGAGAAGACCATGAAGGTACCGGCGTAGGGGATGAAGCCGCCGTGCAGGGCCAGACCGTTCATGATGGCGCTCATGCCGAACTCGCGCACACCGTAGGCCAGATAGTTGCCGGTGCAGGTGGCGGGATCGAAGTTCACGGAGTGGCTGGTCTTGGTGCCCACGGAACCGGTCAGGTCGGCGGAACCGCCCAGCATCTCGGGCAGGTTGCCCACCAGTTCTTCCAGGGCCTTCTTGGAGGCCACGCGGGTGGCGATGCTCTCACCGGCTTCCACGGCCTTCTTGACCATGGCGGCGGCGATGTCGGCCCAGTCGGCGGGCAGGTCGCCCTTCATGCGGCGTTCCAGTTCGGCGGCCAGTTCGGGGCAGGCGGCGCGGTAGGCGTCGAAACGGACCTGCCATTCGGCTTCGGCCTTCTTGCCGGCTTCACGGGCGTCCCAGGCCGCGGCGATGTCGTCCGGCACGGAGAAAGCGGGCTGATGCCATTCCAGAGCGGCACAGGTGGCGGCGGCCACGTCCACGCCCAGGGGCGAGCCGTGGCAGGAGGCGGAGTCGGCCTTGGAGGAACCGAAACCGATGTGGGTCTTGCAGATGATGAGGCTGGGATGCTCGGCGTCGGCGCGGGCTTCGGCCAGGGCGGCGTCCAGGGCCTCGGCGTCATGGCCGTCCACGGGACCGATGACCTGCCAGCCGTAGGCTTTGTAGCGGGCGGCCACGTCTTCGGTGAACCAGCCGTCGATCTTGCCGTCGATGGAGATGCCGTTGGAGTCGTACAGGGCGATGAGCTTGCCCAGGCCCCACACGCCGGCCAGGGAGCAGGCCTCGTGGGACACGCCTTCCATGAGGCAGCCGTCACCAAGGAACACGTAGGTGTGGTGGTCGATGACCGTGTGCTCGGGGGTGTTGAAGCGGGTGGCCAGCATCTTTTCGGCCAGGGCCATGCCCACGGCGGACGAGATGCCCTGACCCAGGGGACCGGTGGTCATTTCCACGCCGGGGGTCACGTCGCATTCGGGATGGCCGGGGGTGCGGGAGCCCAGCTGGCGGAAGTTGCGGATGTCGTCCATGCTCAGGTCGTAGCCGGTGAGGTGCAGCACGGCATAGAGCAGCATGGAGGCGTGACCGTTGGACAGCACGAAGCGGTCACGATCCATCCAGCCGGGATTGGCGGGATTGTGTTTGAAGCCGTGGCGCCAGAGGGCTTCGGCCATGTCGGCCATGCCCAGGGGGGCGCCGGGATGACCGGAACGGGACTTCTCGATGGCGTCGATGGCAAGGGCGCGGATGGCGTTGGCACACTGTCTGCGGGTAGGCATGATGCGGTCCTTTGTTGAGTTATTTTTTCAGGGCGCGGCCGGGCTGCCATAGGGCGGCCGCAGCACAACGGGCATTGTGGGCGTTGTCGGCCGCAGCCTGGGCAGCGGCCTGGAATTTCTGATGGCACTGGTCATAGGGCGGATGGCCGAAGAAGGCCGAGCCCGAGACCAGTACGTCGGCACCGGCGGCCACCAGCTGCGCCGTGTTCTCGGGGCAGGCGCCGCCGTCCACCTGGATGAGCACGTCCCCGGCACCGGCGGCGTTGAGCATGGCGCGGGTGGCGCGGATCTTGTCGAAACTCTGGGGGATGAACTTCTGGCCGGAGAAGCCGGGGTTCACGCTCATGACCAGCACCATGTCCAGATCGGGGGCCAGCCAGCGCAGAGAGGCGATGTCCGTACCGGGGTTGAAGGCCAGACCGGCTTTCATGCCCAGGCGACGGATCTCGCTGAGGGTGCGTTGGGGATGGCGGTCGGCCTCGGCATGGATGACCAGCATGTCGGCCCCGGCGTCACGGAAGGATTCCAGATAGCGGGCGGGCTCCTCGATCATGAGGTGCACGTCGAAGAAAAGTTTGCTGCTGCGTTTGCGCAGGCTTTTGATGACGGGCTGGCCAAAGGTGATATTGGGCACGAAGGCCCCGTCCATGATGTCCAGGTGCAGCCAGGAGATGCCCGCGGCCTCAAGGGCGGCGAGCTCGTCGGCCAGACGGGAGAAATCGGCGGAGAGCAGGGAAGGAGAAAGGATCATGCGGCATCCTGTGTAGGCTGCCTGTCGTGCAGGACCGCCGCGGCGTACTGCCGGAGCGGCAGGACAGGGGATCACCGGCCGGCCAGAACGCGGCGCAGCTCGGTCAGCTCGTTTTTCAGCTTCAGCATCAGGGCCGGATCGCGCTTGCTGGCGGCGCGTTCCGGCAGGACCTCGTCCAGGGTGGCGCTGCCGTCCAGGATGCGGCGCGCGCCTTCTATGGTCATGCCCTTCTGGTGCAGCAGCTGCTGGATGCGGCGCAGCAGGGCCATGTCCTCTTCGGTGTAGAAACGCTGGCCCGAGTCCGTACGCCGGGGAGCCAGCTGGGGAAACACCGTTTCCCAGAAACGCAGCACGGAAGTATTGAGGTTGAGCAGGGCGGCGGCTTGGCCGATCTTGTAGAGTTTTTCCGACATGCTCCCTCTCTTGCGGGTTTCACCGCGCGGGCCGGGGCCGCACGCAGTGCCACGGACCGCGGCCCCGCAAGGGGGCCGCAGCCCGTGGAAAACCGTATCAGCAGCACTTCCGTCACGGGGCGGGCAAGACTCGCCCGGTACGGAAGGGGCAGGGGGCTAGATGCGTACGCCCAGCGCCTGCACCAGGGATTGTGCCACCTTTTCCCGCACTTTGTCCACTTCCGCATCCTTGAGGGTGCGCTCGGCATGACGGAAGGTCAGGCGGAAGGTGAGGTTGCGTTCGTCGCTGCCTTCGGGGCTGAAGCTGTCCACCAGCACGGCGCCTTCCAGCAGGGGCTGCTTCTGGCCCATGATCTGGTCCAGAATGGCGCCCACGGTCACGCCCACAGGGGCAGCCACGGTGATGTCGCGGCGCACCGGCGGGAAGACGGCCAGGCTCTGGAAGCGAACCTGGGCGGCATCATGCAGGCGGCGCAGCACGTCGAGGTTGAGCTCGGCCAGCCAGACGTCCTTGCGGGCGTGGAAGCTGTCGGCCATCTCGGGACGCACGCGGCCCATGAAGCCCACCTCGGTGCCGTCCACGCTCAGGCGCACGCAGGGCAGCAGGTAGGGGTGGCTCTCGGCCAGTTCGCACACGGGGGCGGACAGGTTGAGGAAGTGCAGCAGGTGCTCCACGATGCCCTTAAGGTCGCTGTAGTCCATGTCGGCTTCCACATGCGGCCAGGCGCTGTCGTGGCGCTGGCCGTAGAGGAGCACGCCCAGCATGCCGGTCTCGCTGGCGCCGGTGGCGTGGGGATCGTCGCTGGGAGCGGCCGTGAAGGTGTTGGCCAGCTCGAACAAACGCACGCCCGCGGCACCCTGGGCCAGGTTGTTGCGCAGGTCATGCAGCAGGCCGGGGGCCAGCACGGTGCGCAGGGCATCCTGTTCGGCGGAGAGCGGGTTCATGATGGAGATGCGGCCTTCGGCGGGCAGGCCCAGCAGGTCCAGATCCTTGTGGCCCACGAAGCTGTAGTTGACGGCTTCGTTGAGGCCCAGACCGGCGCCCCAGTGGCGCAGGCGGGACCAGAACTGGAAGGTGGACATGGGTTCGCCGGCGCGGCCCAGATCCTGCAGAAAGGCGGGCAGTTCGGGGGCGATGGTGTCCAGACCGTGCACACGGCCCACTTCTTCGATGAGGTCGGCTTCGCGGGTCAGGTCGGGGCGCCAGCTGGGCTGGGTGACCTGCCAGCTGTCGTCGCTGGTCTTCTCGATGGCGCAGCCCATGCCGGAGAGCACCTTCTCGTCGAAGTCGCGGCTCAGTTCCACGCCCAGCAGGGCGTTGGCGCGGGCGGGACGGAACTCGATCTGCACGGGCACGAAGGGCTTGGGCTCGGCCAGGGTGTAGCCGGGGCAGACCTTGCCGCCGGCAGCGGCCACCATCATGGCGCAGGCACGGTCCAGGGCCCAGATGGAGCGCTTGTGGTCGATACCGCGCTCGAAGCGGTAGGAGGATTCGGACGACAGGCCCAGACGGCGCGAGGTCTTGCGGATGGTGCCGGGACGGAACACGGCGCTTTCCAGGAAGACGTTGGTGCTGGCATCGTCGATCTCGGTGGCCTGGCCACCCATGACACCGGCCAGGGCCACGGCGCGTTCGGCGTCGCGGATGCAGAGGTCACGGGGATCGAGGGTGCGTTCCTGGCCGTCCAGGGTGACGATCTTCTCGCCCTGGGCGGCGGGGCTGACGATGATGCGGTTGCCGCGCAGCTTGTCCAGGTCGAAGGAATGCAGGGGCTGGCCGCATTCGAAGAGGATGTAGTTGGTCACGTCCACGATGTTGGAGATGGGACGCACGCCCACGGCATGCAGACGGTGACGGATGCGCATGGGCGAGGGAGCGATCTTGACGCCGGCGATGACGCGACCGGCGTAAAGGTTGCACAGCTCGGGATCGCTGACTTCCACGCTGGGCAGGTCGCGGGCCGGGCCGTCCTCGCACAGGGGCAGTTCGGGGATGGTCAGGGGCAGGTTGAAGGCCAGGGCGGTCTCGCGGGCCAGACCCAGCACGGAGAGACAGTCGGCGCGGTTGGGGGTGATGGAGATGTCCAGCACCTCGCGGTCCAGCTCCAGGGTGTCCACCAGACGGGTGCCGGGCACGGCGCTGTCGGGCAGGACCATGATGCCGCTGTGGTCTTCGGTGAGGCCCAGCTCGCGTTCGGAGCAGATCATGCCGAAGGAGGGAGCGCCGCGCAGCTTGGCCTTTTTGATGACCAGGCCGCCGGGCATGGTGGTGCCCACCAGGGCCACGGGGACTTTCTGGCCGGCGGCCACGTTGGGGGCGCCGCAGACGATGTCCAGCAGTTCGCCCTGGCCGGCGTCCACCTTGCAGATGTGCAGGTGGTCGGATTCGGGATGGTCGACGCATTCCACCACATGGCCCACCACGATGGGGGCGATGGCGTCATAGGGGCGCACGATTTCTTCCAGTTCCAGGCCCAGCATGGTCAGCCGGTCGCCCAGCTCCTGTGCCGTGCCTTCATACGGGACGAATTCGCGCAGCCACGAAAGAGAAAGCAGCATATGTCATCTCACTGGCCCCGCAGGGCCGGTTAGCAGTTGATTCAGTTGAAGTCCCAAGCCGGTTTGCCCGGCGTGTCGGCGTCGGGATCCGGCAGGGGGCGGCTCTGTTTGCGTCCGTAAGTGCCGTAGGCGCCGCCGCGGGGGCGCTTGCGGGGTTTCACTTCCTCGGGGCCGTAGTCCTTGAGCGGGCGGCCGTAGGCATCGGTATAGCCCATGCCGCGCTCGGTGGTGTTGCCGGCATTGCCCATGGCGGGCAGGCCTTCTATGGGCTTGGGCCCGCCGGGCGGCTCAAGGCCGCTGTGGCGGGGGCTCAGGGCCGAGGCGGCCCAGGCATCACCGGCATCCAGCGCGGCGCTGCCGGCGGCGCAGAACAGGGCCAGCAGCACGGGGACGCAGGCACGGCGGAGGCAGACGGACAGAGGCACGGGACCCACCCTAGGCGTGCAGGCCGAACTGGCCGAGGAAGCGCACGTCGTTCTCGAAGAACATGCGCAGGTCGCCGATGCCGTACTTGAGCATGGCCACACGTTCCACGCCCAGGCCGAAGGCGAAGCCGCTCACATCGGCGGGATAGCCCACGGAGGCGAACACGGCGGGGTCCACCATGCCGCAGCCCAGGATCTCCACCCAGCCGGTGGTCTTGCACACGCGGCAGGGTTCGCCGTTGATGTGGCCCTTGCCGCCGCACATGCAGCAGCTGATGTCCACTTCGGCGGAGGGTTCCGTGAAGGGGAAGAAGCTGGGGCGGAAACGCACTTCGGTATGGCCGCCGAACACGGAGCGCACGAAGGCCGTGAGGGTGCCGCGCAGATGGGCCATGCTGATGTTCTGGCCCACCACCAGGCCTTCCACCTGATGGAACATGGGGGTGTGGGTCAGGTCGGAGTCGCGGCGGTAGACCTTGCCGGGAGCCACGATGGCCAGGGGAGGCTTGCGGCCCAGCATGGTACGCACCTGCACGGGGGAGGTGTGGGTGCGCATGAGCACGCGCTCGGTGATGTAGAGGGTGTCCTGCATGTCGCGGGCGGGATGTTCCGGCGGCATGTTGAGGGACTCGAAATTGTAGAAGTCGTTTTCCACTTCCGGGCCGGAAGCGATGTCGAAGCCCAGCTTGCTGAAGATGCCGCAGATTTCTTCCATCACCAGGGTGGTGGGGTGCAGAGAACCGCGCCAGGGGGCGCGACCGGGCAGGGAGGGGTCGAAGCGCTTGAGGGCCTCGGCTTCGCGGGCCGCTTCCAGGGCGGTCTTGCGGGCGTCGAACAGGGCGGTGAGGCGCTCCTTGACGCTGTTGGCCTTCTGACCCACGGCGGGGCGTTCCGCGGGGGGCAGCTTGGCCATGGAGCTCATGGCCTGGGCCAGTTTGCCCTTGCGGCCCAGAAAGTCCACCCGCAGTTCTTCCAGTTCATCCAACGAAGAAGCCCGGTCAAGACCTGCTTCGAGGTCTGTAACCAGGCTTTCCAGTACAGTCATCAAATCCATGCGAATTCCCGGAGCCGCCGCAGGCGGCGTTACGGTCAAAGGGACGGCCCTGACGGCCGCACACAACAGCGGCGGAGGGACACCATGTCCCGCCGCCACACGACAACAGGGCGCATGCCGCCGGGGCCGCATGCCGCGGCATCCGGGGCGCGCCCGATCTTACCGGAATCTCCGGCGGAAAAAAAGAGCGCGGCATATCCCGCACGAGGAAAAACCTCACGCCAAGACATGCCGCGCACTCAAAAAAGCTGTGGCGTGCCGACTACAGGGCAGCCTTGGCCATTTCCACCACCTTGGCGAAGTCGTCCTTGTGGTAGACGGCGAGGTCGGCCAGAACCTTGCGGTTCAGGGCGATGCCGGCCTTGTTCAGGCCATGCATGAGGCGGCTGTAGGACAGGCCGTTCAGGCGCGCGCCGGCGTTGATACGCAGGATCCACAGGGTGCGGAAGTCGCGTTTGCGGTGCTTGCGGCCGATGAAGGAATACTGGAGCGAACGCTCCACAGCCTCACGGGCGGTACGATACAGACGGCTGCGGCCACCACGGAAACCCTTGGCCGCGCTCAGGTACTTTTTGTGCCGACGATGAGCGGCGAGACCTCTCTTCACACGCATGGGGGGTACCCTCCTTTCGCCCGGCCAAGGCGGAGGTATTGTGCCTGCCGGGGAAAAAAATTGATCCCAGATGGGGCGCAAATTGCTTGAAAAGAACGGCTTTGCGCTGGCCGTCGCCCCTGTGGGGCGCTGCGCCGCGCGGCGGTGCTGCGGCGGTCATGCCGCCTCCCGCATGCGGGCGCGCAATCCGGACGGATCAGAATTCACGCCGTCACGCTCTCGCGTTCCGGCACGGACGCTCCGCGCACGGAGCTTCCGCAAGGCTCGGGATGACTAGCCGTTGGGCAGCATCCGGCGCACGGCCTTCTCGTTGGTGCGGTCAACGATGGCGGCCTGGCCCAGGCGCATCTTGCGGCCGGGAGCCTTCTTGGTGAGGATGTGGCGCAGATTCTGACGACGACGCTTGAACTTGCCGCTGCCGGTGAGCTCGAAACGCTTGGCCGCGGAACGCCGGGTTTTGATCTTGGGCATGATATACTCCTTAGCGAATAACCTGTCCGTACACTACGGGCAGGAACGGCATATTGCCTGAAAAAGCCGTGCGGCGCAAGTGCAAAAATGCAGGGGCGCGCAGGCAGCCCTGACGGCACAGGCCACCTGTGACGTCAGGAAAAAAGGCTCTGGCGAAGGACTACTTCTTGGGCACCAGCAGCATCTGCAGGGTGCGGCCTTCGGCACGGGGCTCCTGGTCCACCTTGGCCACATCGGCCAGGTCCTGCACGACGCGTTCGAGGATGCTGATACCACGGTCCTTGTGGACGATCTCGCGGCCACGGAAGAACACCGTCACCTTGCAGCGGTCGCCGTCTTCCAGGAAACGGCGGATGTGGCGCAGCTTGGTCTCGTAGTCATGGTCGTCGGTCTTGGGACGGACCTTGATTTCCTTGATCTGCACCACGCTCTGGCGCTTTTTGGCTTCCTGCTTCTTTTTCTGCTGCTCGTACTTGAACTTGCCGTAGTCCATGATGCGGCAGACAGGCGGTTCGGAGGTGGAAGCGACTTCCACCAGGTCCATACCGGCTTCCTTGGCAAGGGCAATAGCCTCGTTGCGCTGCAAAATACCCAGTTGTTCCCCATCGGCGCCGATGACGCGCACTTCGCGGGCGCGGATCATCTCGTTGCGACGCACGCCGTCCTGCGGCACGTCGCGCCGGGGTCTCATGTTAGGAGAAGCTATAGCGCATCCCTCCATTCTTGAAAGGCTCTTCGCTGTCCGTGCGGATCAGGGCAGCCACTTCCGCCACGGACTTGAGCCCCAGGTTGTCCCCATTGCGCAGACGCACATTGACGCCGCCCGCCTGCGCTTCCTTTTCTCCAACCACCAGAATATACGGCACCTTGGCCAGCTGCGCCTCGCGCACCTTGAAGCCCAGCTTCTCGTTGCGCGTATCGGCCGTCACGCGGATCCCCAGAGCTTTCAGCTCCTCGCAGGCCTTGAGCGCGGCTTCGTTGTGGGCATCGGTGACCGTCAGGATCCGGGCCTGTTCGGGCGCCAGCCAGGTGGGCATGGCACCGGCGTACTGCTCGATGAGCACACCGATGAAGCGCTCCAGCGAGCCCATGATGGCCCGGTGCACCATGACAGGACGATGACGTTCGCCGTCCTGGCCCACATAGGTCAGGTCGAAACGTTCGGGCAGGGTGAAGTCCACCTGGATGGTGGAGCACTGCCATTCGCGACCGATGCAGTCCAGCAGGCGCACGTCGATCTTGGGACCGTAGAAAGCGCCGTCGCCCTCGTTGATCTCGTAGGGCATGTCGGCCTTTTTCACGGCCTCGATCAGGGCATTGGTCGCCAGTTCCCAGGCTTCGTCGGTACCGATGCTGTCCTTGGGACGGGTGGAGATGCCCACCTTGTAGTCGAAGCCGAACAGATGCATCAGGTCGCGGATCAGGTGGATGACACCGAGGATCTCGCCTTCCAGCTGTTCGGGCGTGCACAGGATGTGGGCATCGTCCTGGGTGAACTGACGCACACGCAGCAGGCCGTGCAGGGTGCCGCTCTTTTCGTGGCGGTGCACCACGCCCAGCTCGAAGTAGCGCTGGGGCAGGTCACGGTAGCTGCGCAGATCGTTGCGGTAGATCAGCATGTGCGAGATGCAGTTCATGGGCTTGATGCCGTACTGATCGTCCTCGATCTGGGTGAAATACATGTTCTGGCGATAGTGGTCGTAGTGACCGGAACGCTGCCAGGTCTCCACGCGCAGCAGCTGCGGGCCCTGCACCAGGTCGTAGTTGCGCTTGATGTGCTCGCGACGCCAGAAGTCTTCCAGGATGGTGCGCATCAGCATGCCCTTGGGCAGCCAGAAGACCATGCCGGGGGCCACGTCTTCATGGAAGGTGAAGAAGCCCAGTTCACGGCCCAGCTTGCGGTGGTCGCGGCGCTTGGCTTCTTCCAGCTGCTTCAGGTAGGCGTTGAGGGACTTCTCGTCGGCAAAGGCGGTGCCGTACAGGCGGGAGAGCATGGGATTCTTTTCGTCGCCGCGCCAGTAGGCGCCGGCAGCGGAAAGGATCTTGCTGGCCTTGGAGAAGCCGGTGTGCGGCACGTGGGGGCCGCGGCACAGGTCGGTGAAATCACCGCAGGTGTACAGGGAGACCGTGTCGCCCTCGATGCCTTCGATGATCTCCACCTTGAAGTTCTCGCCCATCTTGCTGAACTTCTCGATGGCGTCGGCCTTGCTCATGGTGGTGCGCACGAAGGGCAGGTGTTCGTTGACGATGCGCTGCATCTCGGCTTCGATGGCCGGGAAGTCTTCGCTGGAGAAGGGCTTTTCCACGTCGAAGTCGTAGTAGAAGCCGTTTTCCACAGCGGGACCGATGGTCACCTTGGCCGAGGGATAAAGCTTTTTCACCGCGGCGGCCATGACATGGGCCGTGGAATGGCGGATCATGCTCAGGCCTTCGGGAGAATCAGCGTACACGGGAGTGATGTCGGTACACTGGGCGGGAACGGTGGCGGAAAGATCGCACAAAGTCTCCGTGCCCTCTGCGGTCACACGCGCAGCCACCACGGATTTGAATTTTTTGCCGCTCAGCGCTTTCTGCAGAACAGCGGCCACATCACCCTGTTCGGGGGCGTCCACCACCTGTCCTTCCACGCGGACATCCATGCTTATACTCCTTCAGGCGCCCTTGTCGGGCGTATGGTACAAAAAAAGGAATGGGGAGGCTGAAAAACCTCCCCATCTTCAAAAAACGTGCTGCTTTCGTGCAGCTATCTGGCGGGCACCGCCCCTGTCGCCACGGGCTCATGCCCTTATTATTTTATTTGGTAGGAACGAGCAGACTTGAACTGCTGACCCCTTCCGTGTCAAGGAAGTGCTCTAGCCACCTGAGCTACGCTCCTACTCCAAGAGGCGAAGTCTTATCTAGCGAAAACGACCCCCTGAGTCAACAACTTTTTTTAATTTTTTTTTATTTTTTATTTTCAATGGGTTGTGGACTCATTTTTATCTCTCATTTTGCCCGTTTTTTTCGGTGGTCGTCAAAAATGGGCAAAACGCTCTGGAAGCGGGGAACAAAAAAAGCGCATTTTTTTCGAAAAAAATGCGCTTTTTTTGCAACAGAGCCGAAAGTCGAGGCTGCTACAGCCCCTGTTCCGCACGCCAGGCGGCGAAACGTTCGCGCGCCCGGGCCGAGTAGAGGGCCTTGCGGTCCTTCTTTTTGGCTTTTTCGTCCAGCTCCGGCATGAGGCCGAAATGGGCATTGGACGGCTGGAAGTGCTTCACCGGGGTGCGCAGATGGTTGAGCAGGGCACCCAGCGCGCATTCCAGCGGCGGCAGGGCCAGCTCCCTGCCCTGGGCGCGGGCGGCCAGCAGCATGCCCAGCCACATGCCGCAGGCGGCGGATTCCAGATAGCCTTCCACACCGGTGATCTGTCCGGCCAGGAAGACGCGGGGCCGCGCCTTGAGCGACAGGTCTTCGTTCAGGGCCACGGGCGAGTTCACATAGGTGTTGCGGTGCATGCTGCCGAAGCGGGCGAATTCCGCCTTTTCCAGACCGGGCACCATGCGGAACACGCGCGCTTGCTCGCCGTAGGTCAGCTTGGTCTGGCAGCCCACCAGGTTGCAGGTCTCGCCGTTGAGGGTCTCGGCCCGCAGCTGCAGGATGGCCCAGGGACGGCGGCCGGTGCGCGGGTCCACGAAGCCCACGGGCTTCAGCGGGCCGAAGGTCAGAGTGCGCGGGCCGCGTTCGGCCAGGGCCTCCACCGGCATGCAGCCTTCGAAATGCTTTTCCTTCTCGAATTCCCGTGCGCCCACCTTTTGCGCTTCCAGCAGGGCATTATAGAATGCTTCGTATTCTTCCTTGTTCATGGGGCAGTTGAGGTAGTCGCCGCCCGTTTCGCCCTTTTCCTGCCCGTAGCGCGAGGCACGGAACACGATGTCCATATTCAGGGAGTGCGTCCAGACGATGGGCGCGATGGCATCATAAAAATAGCAGTGGTCGCCGCCCACCACCTCGGCCAGCGAGGCGGAGAGGTTCTCCGAAGCCATGGGCCCGGCCGCCAGCACTACGGTCTCGAAGCCGTCCAGCGCGGGATCGTCCAGAGACGTGATTTGCCGGTGCACCAGCGTGATGCCGGGCGTGGACCGGATACGCTGCGTCATGGCCGCCGAGAAAGCCTCGCGGTCCACGGCCAGCGCTTTGCCCGCAGGCACGCGGTGGGCGTCGGCCAGCTCCATGAAGTCGCTGCCCAGTTCGCGCATCTCGGCCTTGAGCAGGCCGATGCCGGACGTCAGTTCGTCCGAGCGCAGAGAATTGGAACAGACCAGCTCCGCCAGCCCGTCATTGACATGGGCCGGGGAACGGAACTCCGGCTTCTGTTCGAACAGGGTCACTTGCAGACCGGCCCGCGCCAGACGCAGGGCACATTCGCAACCGGCCAGGCCGCCACCAATAACCGCATAGCTGTGTTCAGTCACGCCATCTCCTTTTGTTGGCCGCATCTTTGCCCAATCTGGGCCTGGAAGGCAAGGGGGAGCAGGAGCGGAGACGGGGGAAGTGGGGCCTGTTCGCTTTATTGGAGGAAAGGTGGGCTGTCGCGGGGGAAGGGAGGCCTTTTGGAAAAGGCTCCCCTTCCCCCGTGCCCCCATCCCCGCGAAAACTTTTGTTCTGGTCAGTGCAAGGGAGTTTGCGGGCGGTGAGCCTTCCGAGCACGACGGTCCCCAGAGGAGATGCTGACCCCGCTCATCGGCCATACCCGGGCGTCCCGGAACGTATGGGGCCCCTCGCGTGGCTCCATTGCCGGTCGTGATGCGGATGAGGTCTTGATGCCGGCGGGGATTGAGCCTGCGGGTTTGGGGTACCGGAGGGAGAGGGCGTTTTGTGGAATCTGTCGTTAGGGCAGTGCCTCAGCTCATAAGGGGGGTATCTGGAGGAGACGGGCGGGGCAGCGCCACACTGTTTTATATTATAGGAGGTGAGAGGGGGAGACGGGGCTCGATGCGCGGAGGGGGTGTCCGCCGTATCCCGACCGGAAGGGAAAGCACGTTTGCTGGTGGGGCATACCTCTTTTGCAGGGACATGGCTGGAGGAGCGTATGCCGGACAAGGGAACGCCTGGAAGGATTAAAAAAATTTTTTTGCAGATGTTCCAGCTGGGAACTTGCTGGCAATGTTTCCTGAAAATCCCCGCAGATGGCCTAGTTGCTCACTGAAAGAGCGAAGGGGGGACCGCTGTGTGGAGCCGGCCGCCGGGCCGGCGGGGGCCTGTCCATGAGCACGGGCACAAAGCGGCTGTCCTGTGGCCGTATCCTGCGGGCCCGCAAGGCTTTGGGCCTCTTGCCCGCTGTCCGCATGTGCGCTACATCTCACGCCATGAGCAATTTTTCCGTACCCACCTGCCCCGTGCGCCTCGCTTTCGTGCGCGAAGGGGCCCGTTCCCTGTACGCCGGTCAGCTTGAACCGGCCACGGCCTTCTCGGCCGGTATCGACCTGCGCGCCTGTCTGGACGAGGACTGTGTGCGCATCCCTGCCGGAGGCCGTTTTTGCGTGCCTGCGGGCATCAGCGTGCAGCCTTGCGAGGCCGGTTTCGCGGGTTTCCTCTATTCCCGCAGCGGCCTTGGTGCGCGTGAGGGCCTGACCGTGGCCCAGGGAGTGGGGGTCATCGACCCCGACTATACGGGCGAGATCCTCGTCATGCTGCTCAACACCTCGGGCGAGGAGCGCATCCTCAAGCGTGGGGAGCGCATGGCCCAGCTTGTTTTCCAGCCCTTTGTCCGCCCTGTCTGGCAGGAGGTGGAGAGCCTTTCTGCCACGGAGCGCGGTGCGGGCGGCTTCGGACATACGGGGCGCTAGTCTCCATCAGGGGATGCCGCCGGTCGGGGCCGCGTGTGCCGCGGGTATATCCGCCGTCGGGCCGGGACGTCTGTTTTCCCGGCAGGTCTCCCGTTTTTTCCCAAGCCTTTTCTGTTTCACGATTGCCGGGGCGCGTGCCCCGTGGGATGGCGCAAGGCCTCCCAGCAAAGGAGTTGACCATGTCCGACACATTTTCCGCCGTCAAAGCCCAGGAAGAAGCACTGCTTTGCCGTTCCTACAGCCGATATCCCGTGGCTGTGGTCCGAGGCAAGGGCTCGCGGTTGTGGGACGTGGACGGTAAGGAATATGTGGACCTGCTGGCCGGCATCGCGGTGACCGCCCTGGGCCACTGCAACGACGAGGTCTGCGCCGCCCTGGAAGCCCAGGCCCACAAGCTCTGGCACGTCAGCAACCTTTTCTATCAGGAAGAACAGCTGGAACTGGCCCGTCTGCTGCTGAGCACCAGCCATCACGGCAAGGCCTTCTTCTGCAATTCCGGCGCCGAGGCCAACGAGGCCTGCATCAAGCTGGCCCGCCGTTACATGCGCAAGGTCAAGCAGCGCGACGCCTACGAGATCATCACCCTGGGCGGCTGCTTCCACGGCCGCACGTTCGGCGCGCTGGCCGCCACGGGCCGCGAGAGCCTGAGCGACGGTTTCACGCCGCTGCCCGAAGGCTTCAAGCAGGTGCCCGCCAATGACCTGGCCGCGCTGGAAGCCGCCATCACGCCCGCCACGGCGGCGGTACTGGTGGAAGTGGTGCAGGGCGAAGGCGGCATCGTGCCCCTGCCGGGCGAGTACCTGCGCGGTGTGGAGGCCCTGTGCCGCAAGCACGACATCCTCTTCATCTGTGACGAAGTGCAGGCCGGTCTGTGCCGCACCGGTACCTTCTGGGCCTTCCAGCAGCATGGCCTGACCCCGGACGCCATCAGCATGGCCAAGTCCCTGGCCAACGGTCTGCCCATGGGCGCCATGCTGGCCACCGACGAGATGGCCAAGGGCTTCGAGGCCGGCAGCCATGCCACCACCTTTGGCGGCGGCGCGCTGGCCTCCGGTGTGGCGGCCAAGTGCGTGGAGATCATGCTCCGCGACAAGCTGGCCGACCGTGCCGCCGAGCTGGGCAAGCATGTGATGGACCGCGTCCGCGCCATCCAGGACAAGCTGCCCGGTACCGTGCGTGAAGTGCGCGGCCTGGGCCTGATGATCGGCATCGAGCTGGCTGTGGATGCCGCTGCCGTGTGGCGTGAGCTCATCGCCCGCGGCTTCATCTGCAATCTGAGCCACGGCGTGACCCTGCGTCTGCTGCCTGCCCTGACCATCGACAAGGCCGACCTCGACGCCTTCATCGACACGCTGGAAGATATCCTGCGTACGGCGAAGTAAGGCGGCGTTTCCCGGTACATATCCAGGCTCCCGTGCCGCTGACCGGTGCGGGAGCCTCTTTTTACCGTTTTCCAGGGGCGGCCATCACGGTCGCCTCAGGAGCCTGCCGGCCCTGATTTTTTCCTGGTGGCTGCGGGTGGGCTCTTTACAGGATGGGGCGCCTGTGCTACACAGGCCCGCACCAATCCACTACGGCAATCCCGGCTCATGCGGGATTGCCGCTTGCTTTAAGGAGACAGATGCATGGATGTTTTTGACCAGGCCACTGAACTTGAACGTCTGGACCGTGAAGCTGCCCTCTCCCGCGCCCGCGCTGCCATGGACCAGGGCGGTCCCGACTGGATCGACGGCGTGGCCTGCTGCCGCGAATGCGGCGAGCCCATCCCCCAGAAGCGTCTGGAGGCCCTGCCCGGTGTCGGCCTGTGCCGTGCCTGTCAGGAAGAACGCGAAAGCGGACGCTAGCATTTTTTGATAACGGACAACCGGAGGCCGGGGCCCTTGAGGCTCCGGCCTTTTTGTTTTGGGGCTGCAAGCTGTTGAGCCGCGCAGGCGTGGCGCAAGGATACCGATCATGCAGGGCGGGGCCGGGCGCATGCGTCCGGAAAGATGCCTGGCTACGGGCAGGAGCCTTGTCTGCTTTCTGGCCGGGGTCCGAAGACGGGCAGCAATGCTGATACGCCTCTCATTGCTGTCTTTACGGTGAGTTCTGATGAAGCTGGAGGAACAGACCCGCTCATCAGGGATGGAAGCCTTTGCCTGAGAGGGGACGCAGGTCAGGCCCGTCACGCTGCCGGGTCTGGCCCGCCTGCCGGATGGGACGGGGCTCTGTGCCGCTTCTCGCTGGGCATAAAAAAACGGCGCCCCCGTTTTGGGGACGCCGTAGGGCATTCGGAAGGCTGCGGGCTTATTCGCCCTGGCACTTCTTCTTCAGGGCCTCGCCCACGGTCTTGCCCAGTTCCACGCAGGCGCGCAGGGCTTCGTGGCGCGGGGTCCAGTTGCACTTCACGAAATCGGCGGGCATTTCCATGCCCATGGAAGCCAGCATCTCGTGCAGGACCTTGGCGGATTCACCGGACCAGCCGAAGGAACCGAAGGCGCCGCCCACGCGGTTCTGGGGACGCAGGCCCTTCATGTAGGTCAGGGTGGAGGCCATCAGGGGCATGATGGTGTTGTTGTGGGTGGGGGAGCCCGCGATCACGGCGCCGCAGTTGGCCAGTTCGGTCATGATCTCGCTGTGATGGTTGCTCTTCACGGACATCAGGCGGGTAGGCACGCCCACTTCTTCCAGACCGCTGCACACGGCATAGGCCATCTTTTCGGTGGAATGCCACATGGTGTCGTAGATCACCATGGCGCGCTGCTGGGGCTTCTGTTCGGCCATCTGGCGGTACATATCCACGATGAACTTCACGGACTTTTCGCCGCGATGGATCAGGCCGTGGTCAGGGGCGATCATGTCGATGTCCAGGCTCTCCACGATGGGCAGGGTCTTCAGCACCTGGGGAGAGTAGGGCAGCACAATGTTGTAGTAGTATTCCTTGATGGCGCGCACGAAGTCGCCCTGGTCGTGCTCATCGGCATAGCGGTAGCTGGTGGCGATGTTCTGACCGAAGGCGTCGTTGCTGATGAGCAGCTTGTCTTCGGGGATGTAGGAGACCATGCTGTCGGGCCAGTGCAGCATGCGGGTCTCCTGGAAGATGATGTTGCGCTTGCCGATGTTCAGCTTGTCGCCGCTCTTGACCACTTCGATGGGCCAGTCCTTGCAGTCGAAGTAGCCCTGCATGGACTTGTAGCCCAGGGTGGAGACGAAGATCTTTTCGGGCTTCACGCGGGCCACCACTTCAGCCAGGCTGCCGGCGTGGTCGGGTTCCATGTGGTTGCAGACGATGTAGTCGATCTTTTCAGGGTCCATGATCTTGGCGATGCGGCACAGCATGTTGCCGGCCCAGCCGGGATACACGGTATCCATCAGGACGTTCTTTTCGTCGCGGATCAGGTAGGCATTGTAGGTGGAACCTTCGGGGGAGCGGGAATAGCCGTGGAAGTCACGGTGATCGTAGTCCACGCAACCGACCCAGAAAATATCTTTTTTGATTTCAACGGGCTGCATGAAAATTCTCCATTAGGGGATATTGTTCACGGTCAGGATGCCGCAAAGGGCATAAACGAGCCTGCCCTGCCGCAGGGCGGCAGGGCAGGCGGAAAGAGCGGAAGAAACAGGGCTTAGGCCTGTTCGAACTGATCCTTGCTCACGCCACAGACGGGGCAGGTCCAGTCATCAGGCAGCTGATCGAAGGGCACGTTGTCGTTTTCGGCGGGATCGTATTCGTAACCGCACACGCTGCAAACGTATTTCATGGTGTCTCTCCTTATGAGCCTAGTTTTCGGCCTTCCAGTGGCCGTGAAGGTTGCAGTATTCGCGGGCAGTGACCTTTTCGGCGTCGGTCTTGAACACCGCTTCAGGCTTGTCGCCCGGCTTCAGGAAACAGGTCAGGCTCTGGTTGTCGGCCAGCAGTTCGATCCACTCGATGTAGTGGTTTTCGTCCATGGGATGGGCCACGCTGCCCACGGTCACCTTGTAACCGCCTTCGATCTTTTCGATCACGGGCACGTGCTTTTCCATGGCGCCGTCGGTGGAGCCTTCCTTCATGAGCTTCATGTTCTCGCCACAGCAGACCAGGCTGGCGCCGCCGCCGTGGATGACTTCAACGATATTGCCGCAATGGGTGCACTTATAAACTTCAAGCTGATTCGGCATGATATTTGTCTACCTTTGTCCGCAGCCGGACAGTTGGGATCGGTGTTTACATGTTGCCGGAACTCCTTCCGACGGAGCTACTTTGAACCAAGACGGCCCCGCTGTAAAGAGGTTTTCCGGCTATAATAGTAATTTTTCTTAATAAAGAAGTTTTTCACAAAAGTCGTGTCCGTCCTGGCGCAGAGGATGCAGAGGAAAAAGTCTGTCTATCCGGTATGTTCCGCCATCATTCGGCGGGAGCGGCGGGGACGGCCGTCTGCTGGAGCATGGTGGGACAGTCAGGCAGGGCCGGAGCATGACGGCGACGGATGCCCAGCACATTGGGCAGCTGGGCCCGCACATTGCCCGTGACCCAGAAATCGGCTAGGTGCCGTCCGCGCAGTTCCTGATGCAGCCCGGGGGAGCGGATCACCAGCCCGGCCTGCATGCCGCCTTCCACATACATGACGGTACGGACATCCAGCGGCAGGTGGAGCAGGGCGTGGGCAAAGCTGTAGGCTTCCAGCGGTTCGCGGCAGTGCAGGAACAGGATCTTGCCCGCCCCGTCCTCGGCCACCGCCGAGATGGCGTACAGGGGGCCGCCGGGAGACCAGAGGATGCGGCGCTCGTCATTGATCATGCGGTAGTTCTGGATGACCAGGCGGTATTGCTCCAGCAGTTCCTGCCACTGGGGATCCTCGCGGGTCAGGATGTCGGCGCGGGGCAGGCCCTCCTGGCGGGGACCGGCCACGAAGAAGGCGCCGAAGCGGCGGACCAGGCGCTTGTTGTTGATGTAGTCGTCCTGCCGCATGTAGCCCGTACTGGTGACGCCGTCGGGAAGATACATGCTGGCATTGATGGCGGCCACCAGATCATGGCTGTCGGCCCACTGGCCAAGGGTCAGGGCCGGATGCTTGTGGGCCGCGCTGGCATAAAGGCGAAAGTCGAACAATTCCGGGTCGATACGCAGGACGGTCAAAGAGGCCTGCTGCCCGGCTTCGGATTGCAGGGAAAACTCCGCATATTCGAGTCCCTCTTCCAGGGCGTTCCAGCGGGGGGCTTCCGGCAGGGCCGCATCGGCCTCGGCGCTGGCGTCCGCTGCCGGGGCCTCGTCCGGGAGCGGCAGGGCCTGGGTGGCTGCCGCAGGCAGGACTTCATCCTCGGCGGGCAGCGGGGGCAAGCCGGGCAGGCCGGAAAGATCGAGCTGTTCCAGTTCCAGACTCAGGGAAGGCGCGGGTGGAACAGGGGGAAGGTTCTCTTCCGCTTCGGCTTCGGCAGGGCAGAAGACCAGCAGGCAGACCAGCAGGCAGAGCAGCAGGCAGAGCGAGCGAAGGCAGCAGGCAAGAAGGGCGTGCTGCCTGCGGCGGAGCAGAGCGGCAGGGAAGGCGGAATGGCAAAAAGCGGGTGCGACCGAAGCGTCCATACCTGCTGACATAGAGCGCCCTTGTTTTTTTGGCAAGCATCGGGCGCTGGCAGGAAGGGGTGGGCAAACTATATTGACTTATCAAGTTATATTGATATAGTTGGAGGCATCGAAACCGTTTTTTTATGATTCACAGTTCCCAGGAGTTTTGTCATGCAGATCGCCCAGGCTCTCCGCCAGACAACCAAGCCTTTTGTTTCTTTGGAATTTTTTCCCCCTGCCGCGGAAAGTCATCTGCCGGAGTTCTACGAGACCGTGGAGCGCCTGCGCTCGATCGATCCTCTTTTCCTCTCCGTCACCTACGGTGCGGGGGGCGGCAAACAGCAGAACACGCTGAACGTCACGGCGGAGCTGGCCCGTCGGGGCTTCACCGTCATGGCGCACCTGACCTGTGTGGGCGCCGAGCCGCAGGCCATCAGCGATTTTGTGAGCCATCTGCGCGCTGCCGGGGTCCACAACGTGCTGGCCCTGCGTGGGGATGCGCCGCGCGGCGTGAGCGACTGGGACTGGAATGCGGGGCATTTCCACAACGCCCGTGACCTCGTGCGTTTCCTGCGTTCGGAGCATCCTGACCTGGGCATCGGTGTGGCGGGCTATCCCGCGCCCCATCCCGATGCGGCCACCTTCGCGTCGGACCGGGCCTATCTGGCCGACAAGCTGCGCGCCGGAGCGGATTTCGTCATCACCCAGCTTTTCTTCGATGTGCGCGAGTATGAGTCCCTGGTCAGCTCGTTGCGCGCCGCCGGTCTGGAGACGCCGGTCATCCCGGGCATCCTGCCCATCCAGAGCTTCGATTCCCTGCGCCGTGTGCTCTCGCTGTGCGGGGCCAACATCCCGGGCAAGCTCTATCTGGAACTGGAAGCGGCCCACAACGAAGGTGGTGTGGAGGCCGTGCGCGAAGCGGGCCTGCGTTTCGCCGCCCACCAGATCCGGCAGCTGCTGGATTGCGGCGCGCCCGGCATCCACCTGTACAGCCTCAACAAATCCGAGATGTGCCTGCGCCTGGTGGAAGAAGCGGGCCTGTAGGCCGCTTCCCCGGTGGGGGAGAATATGAATGATGACGGGAGCTGCCGGGACCGTGCGGCTCCCTGAAAAAACGGGAAGGGACAGGTTGCCTTCCCGTTTTTTCGTCGCATCCCGATAGCCCCCGCAGGGAAGGGGACCGTGCTCCGGACCGGCATCGCCTGCGTCACTGCTGCGGGCATGGCCCGGCCCCGGGCCGCCGTCTTGTGCCCTGCACGGAGGCGCCGTCTCCCGCCATAACTGTTCTTTTTTTCACGATTTCACATCCGGTTGACCACCCCCGGCCTCCGGTTTTAGGGTTGTCCATGAGTATCGCAAAAGAACATCGCTGGTTGTTGCTGGCCGTCTGCGCGGCGCAGTTTTTCATGCCGTTCATGGTGGCCGGGGTCAACGCCGTCCTGCCGCCCCTGGGGGAAAGCCTGGGGGCCAGTGCCCGTGAGCTCAGTCTGCTGGGGGCCGTCTATACGCTGGGGCTGGTCGTGTTCCAGCTGGCCGGAGGCACCCTGGGGGATATCTACGGACGGCGCCGGGTCTTCCTTTTTGGCCTGAGCCTGTTCAGTGTGCTGGCTCTGGTGCTGGGCTTCATCCCGCATATCGACGTATTCATCGGCCTGCGCCTGTTCCAGGGGATGGGGGCCGCCATGCTGAGTTCCTCCAGTCTGGCCCTGCTGGCGTCCGCCGCGCCCAAGGAGATGCGGGCCAGTTATCTGGGCCTCAGCAATGTGGCCGTTTATGCGGGCATCGCCTGCGGTCCGCCGGTGGGCGGCCTTGTGGCCGGTTGGCTGGGCTGGCGCTGGCTGTTCTGGGGCACGGGCCTGGCCGCACTGGCCGCCATGTGCATCATGATCTTCCGGGTGCCGCTGGAGTGGCGCACCGCCGATAAGGAACCCTTCGACGTGCCGGGCTGCCTGCTCTACGGCGGGGCCATGGCGGCGCTGACCTTTGGCGCATCCTCCGTGGCGGATGATCATCTGCTGGGCGGGGGGCTCTTTCTGCTCTGTTTCGTGCTGCTGGCCTGCTTCGTCTGGCGGGAGCTGCGCAGTCCCTTCCCCATGGTGGACGTGCGCCTGCTGTGCAGGAACAGGGTCCTCAGCCTGTCGCTGGTGGCGGCCTTCGTCAACTACTGTTCCTTTTTCGGTATGGTCTTTTTCTTCAGCCTCTACCTGCAGGTGGGGCGGGGCTTCAGCGTACAGGAAGCCGGTCTGATGCTGGCCCTGCAGGCCGCCGTGCAGTCCCTGTCCAGCCCGCTGGCCGCCCGCCTTTGCGACCGCTATGACCAGGGCCTCATCAGTACCGTCGGGACGGTATTCTGCGGCCTGGGGCTGCTGAGTGCCGCCTTCCTGGACATGGATTCCTCGCTCTGGGTCATCGTGGGAGCACAATGTCTTATTGGCGCGGGCGTCAGTCTGTTCGCTCTGCCCAACACCACCATCATCCTTGAAGCAGCCGGACCGCAGCGGGTGGGGCAGGCTTCCGGGCTGGTGGGCACGGTGCGTACGGCCGGCATGCTGGGCAACCTGACCATCATCACCCTGACCTTGAGCCTTTTCCTGGGCCATGAGCCGGTGGGCAAGGACAATATCGACGCCTTCCTGCACTGCATGCGGGTGGATATGGTGCTGTTCGGTATTTTGAGCCTGCTGGCCGTGGGCTGTACCCTGGCCCGTAACAGCAGCGGCGCGAAGACCGCCTGAACCGGAGGCATGATGCCATGAAGATATTCGCCGTCAACGGCAGCCCGCGCAAAAAGGGCAATACGGCCACGGTGCTGGAACACTTTCTGGAAGGGGCCCGCAGCGCCGGGGCGGACACGGAGCTGATCCATCTGTATGATCTGCAGGCCTCCGGCTGTCGCAGCTGTTTTGCCTGCAAGCTCCGGGGCGGGGCCTCGTACGGGCATTGCGCCCTGAAGGACGACCTTTCGCCCGTGCTGGCCGCGCTGGAAAAGGCCGATGGGCTGGCCCTGGGCAGTCCCGTCTATTTCGGCAACGTGACGGGCGCCATGCGTTCGTTCCAGGAACGCCTGTGCTTCCCCTATCTGGTCTATGACCGCCAGCGCACCACCATCGCGCCCCGCCGCCTGGCGATGGCCTGCATCTACACCATGAACGTGGATGTGGAGACCATGCGGCAGCACGGCTATCCCGAGACCCTGGCCGTCATGGATGGTTATTTGGGGCGCATCTTCAGCACGCCCTCCGTCCTGTATGTGACCGACACCTGGCAGTTCGACGACTATGCCAGATATGTGGCCGACCGTTTTTCCGAGGCGGACAAGCGGCGTCGGCGCGAGGAACAGTTCCCGCAGGAGTGCCGTCAGGCCTTCGTCATGGGGCAGGAGATGGTCCAAAAGTTGGCAGGGGCGGGCGCGTGATCCGGCAGGGCGATCCGGCGGAGGCGGAAGACGACGTGCTGCTGTTCCGCCCCTTGTCCCCGGCAGGGGAGGCTGTCCCGGTGGCATGGCATTTCCCGGCCGGGCTGGAAGATTTTCCCGCTGCGGCGGACTTCCATTTCTGGCGCCGGGCGCCGGGGAGCCCTGTGGGCGTGCTGCATCCGGCCGGACAGCCGGAAGAGGGCCTGCTGCTGGGCGAGGCCTGTGCTTTGGGCTGCACCGGCCCCCTGCGTCTGACAGCGGCCGAGCATGCCCTGCTGGGGAGTTGCCCGACCGAAGGGCTGGCCTTTTTCCTGTGCCTGGGGGCCCTGCCGGAGGAGCCCGGGCGGGCCGAGTTGCGCGTCTGCGCTGTGCTGGCCGTGGCTCTGGACGGGGGGAGGGCCCTGCGCCTGTCCCTGCCGCAGGAGCTGCCGGAGTGCTTGCCCATGACGCGACTGTCTGCAGTTTCCCCGGCCTGAGCCTTTGATTCTGTGACGGGCGAGAGGACAGGGGGGGCCGTGCCGTGGCGTGGGGCATCCGTCCCGTGCGGGAGGATGGGCCTTTACCGGCATGGTGGTGCAGTCCGCCCCCGCGTTGCGGTCAGGCAGCCATCGCCGTTGCGGGGCATGTGGCGGTATTTGTAGTCATGACATGTAAATATCTATCTTGAAATTATCGATATCGGCAGGGCTGCACCGGTGCTGTGCGGCCCTGTTTTTTTGTGTCCTTTATAGGGGAAACGTTCCTCGTTCCGGCTGGCAGGGCGTGTGCCCATGGAGCCTGCAGGCGGAGAGGACGCTATTAAAACTATAAAACTAGTTTTTTAGTTGACACGATAAAACTACTTTTTTAGTTTGATGTTGACAGCATACTTTCCCAGCGTCTACACCAAGGGCATGAATTCCTCGTATATCACCGCCCTGCCGGACGACTGGGAACGCGTGGCGCGGGTCTTTTCCGCCATGGGGGACGCCACCCGGCAGAAGATCCTTTTGCTCTTCGAGCCCGGGGAGAGCATCAGCCTCAGCAGCCTTGTGGCGACCGTGGGCCTGAGCCGTACGGCCGTGAGCCATCATGTGAACGTCCTCGTGCGGGCCGGACTGCTGATCCCCCGGCGGCAGGGCCGGGAAGTGCTTTACCGGCGCGACCTGCCCTTTGCCGTGGAGATGCTCGACCGGGTGCGGGATTACGCGCTGGCCGAGCTGGCCGCGGAGCAGGGCGACCGTTCCTGAGCCTGCCCGGCTGGGCAGAGGCTTTGGCAGGGATCGCCGCCATGCACGGATGCTGCAAGGAGTGCGCATGAGCAGGCGATTTTTGCGACAGACCGTCTCGCTGGGGGTGAGCTATACCCTCGGTACCTTCAACGACAATTTCTTCAAGCAGGCCATCCTGCTGCTGGCCGTGAGCATGGGCCATACGGCCGTGCAGGCCTGGGGCACCGTGCTTTTTTCACTGCCCTTCGTCCTGTTCTCCGCCTGGGCGGGCTGGCTGGCCGACCGCTATCCCAAGTGCCGTCTGGTACTGGCGGCCAAGGCCCTGGAAGTGTGCGCCATGCTGGCCGGGGGCTGGGGGCTGCTCCAGCTGCACTGGAGCGGCATGCTGGCCATGCTCTTCTGTATGGGGGCCAGCGCCACCCTGTTCAGCCCGGCCCTCAACGGCTCCCTGCCGGAACTGTTCGCCCGCGAGGACGTGCCCCGCGTCAACGCCCTGTTCAAGCTGGCCACCACGGCGTCCATCCTGCTGGGCATCACGCTGGCAGGCGGGGCCCTGGAACGGCAGTGGTTCGCCACGGAGATCCCCTTCGGGCGCTGGCTGGTGGCTGCCGTAGCCGTGGGCGTGGCGGTGCTGGGTCTGCTGTCCGTGTTCTTCATCCCCTACCGGCCCGCTGCCGCCCGCAAGGCAGATCTGCCGCCCTTCCCCTGGCTGGGGGCCCTGGATTCCGCCCGTGAGCTGTGGCGCCTGCGCGCCCGCCAGGGCATCTTCTGGTGCCTGTGCGCCGATGCCTTCTTCTATACCCTGTCCACCCTCGTCCTGCTGGAGATCAATGCCTACGGTGTGGCCCAGCTGGGCCTTGGCCCCACCATAGCCAGCCTGCTGCCCGGGGGGCTCATGCTGGGCATCTGTGCCGGGGCCGGGCTGGCGGCCCGTCGTGCCCGTGGGGACTGGCGGCGGAGCGTGCCCCGCGCCTGCGCCGGTATCGGCCTGTTGCTGGCGGTCGCCGGTTGCGTGCCCGCCGCGCCCGAGGCCTTCCGTTTCGGTCTGCTCTTTGCCTGTTATGCGGCGGTGGGCATCTGCGGCAGCCTGTACATCGTGCCGGTGTCCAGCCAGATCCAGCTGCTTCCGGCAGCGGAGGAAAAGGGCCGCATCCTCGGCACCAGCAATTTCTTTTCCTTTTCCGGCATGGCGCTGGCCGGGCCGGTCTATGCCCTGCTGTCCTTCCTGCCGCCTTCCGTGGCCCACATGCTGCTGGGCGGCCTTACCCTGATCTGGGCCGTCTTTTTTGCCCGTCGCCTCAAGGCCGCTTTTCCTGATGGCGACGATGGCGGCAGCAGCGGCGGGGCGGGGGACGACGAGGGGAAGGCGGACGGGCCCCGGGGGCATCGCCGGGTCGCTTCGCGTGTCCGTATCCTGTTTTCCCGCATGCTGCTGGCTTGCGGCCGCTATGTGCTCTCCCTGCGTTACCGTGTCCGTCTGGAAGGGCTGGACGTCCTGCAGAGCGAAGTGGCGCGGGCGCGTGAGCGGGGCAGGGGCGTGCTTGTGCTGCCCAACCATCCCGCCTTCATGGATCCGGCCCTGCTGTGTACGCATCTTGCCGCTTTTGCCCTGCGGCCGCTGGCGGACAGCCATCAGATACGCCGCCCGTGGTTGCGGCCGGTGGCCGCGCTGACGGGCTGCATCTCCCTGCCGGACCTGCGCCGTGACGGCCTCTCCGCCCGTGACCAAGTGAGGGAAGCGCTGGACAGCTGCGCCGCTGCGCTGGCCCGGGGCGAGAACGTCCTTTTGTATCCCTCCGGCGGCCTGAGCCGGGACGGCGGCACGCATCTGGGCGGCAACAGCGGCGCGTACCGGCTGTTGCAGGCCGTGCCCGACTGCGGTCTTGTCCTCGTGCGCACGCGCGGCCTTTGGGGCTCGTCCTTCAGCTGGGCGGCAGGCGAGCCCGTGCTGGGCCGGGCCCTGCTGCGTGGGCTGGTGTCGCTGCTCTGCCACGGCCTGTTCTTCCTGCCCCGGCGGGAGGTACGCATCACCTGCGCCCTGCCGCCCCGTCGACCTGTGGCCGGGGAGGGCGTCCGGCCGTATAATGCGCTGCTGGAGTCTTTTTATGATGCCGTCGGCGGCGAAAAGGCCTGCCCGCAGATCCTTTTTCCCTGGCGGGCCGAGATGGCGTTCGGGACGGGTACAGGTGCGGCATCGGCCCGGATGGCCGCCACGCCGCCTCCGCTCGCCGCTGCCGACAGGGAAGCCGTGCTGCGTCTGCTGGCGGAAGCGTCGCCTCTGGACCCGGAGTGGGGCAGCCTCAAGGAAGACCAGCGCCTGGACACGGATCTGGGGCTGGACAGTCTGGCCCTGACGGAACTGGCCGTGCAGCTGGAAGAGCGTTTTGGTCACGCTCCCGCCAGTCTGGAAGGCTTACGAACGGTGGGGGACTGTCTGCTGCTGGCCGCCGGACAGATGCCGGAGGCCACGCCGACGGAGGCGGAGGAAGCCTCTTCCCCTTGGCTGGATGCCGTGAGGGCCCGGCCCGCACGGGCGCTCAGCCTGCCTGATGCCCCCAATTTGCCGCTGGTCATGTTGCGGCAGTTGCGGCGCGCCCCATCCCGCCCCCTGCTGGCCGACAACGACCGGATACTGACGGCGCGTGCGTTCTGGATACGGGCCGTGGCCCTTTCCCTGCATCTGCGCCGCCGTTTGGGCAGCGGACAGCGGGTGGGCATCATGCTGCCCGCCTCGTCAGCGGCCTGTGTGGCCTGGCTGGCCGTGCTGCTGGCCGGACAAACGCCGGTCATGCTGAACTGGACCACAGGGCCGCGCAATCTGGGCCACTGTCTGCGTCTGGCCGGGGTGCGGCATATCCTCAGTGCCCGTGCCCTGCTGGATCGTTTGGAAGGCAGCGGCCTGCGCGAAGCCGCCGAAGAGGCCGGGGCCGTATGGCTGCCGCTGGAAGATACGGCAGCCTCCCTGTCCCCCTGTCTGCGGCTGGAGGCCGCCTGCCGTGCGTTCCTCTCGCTGGCAGGGCTCGAAGGCTGCGCCGTGCCCCGAAAGCTGTCCCCGTTGGCGGCCATCCTGTTCACCTCGGGCTCGTCGGCGGCACCCAAGGGCGTGCCGCTCAGCCATGACAACATCCTGGCCAACTGCCGGGACGTGGCGGCCATCCTGGCCCTGGACAGCCACGACGCCATGCTGGCCATGCTGCCGCCCTTCCATACGCTGGGCCTCACGGGCAACATCGTGCTGCCGCTTTGCTTCGGCGTGCCGGTGGTCTTCCACGCCAATCCCACGGAAGGCGCCCGCCTGGATGCCGTATGCCGCCAGTGGCGGCCGACCCTGCTGGTGGCGGCCCCCACCTTTCTGGACGGTATGTTGCGGCAGGCCCGGCCCGGGGATCTGGCATCGTTGCGCGTGGCCTTCGTAGGGGCAGAGGCCTGTCCGCAGCGCCTTTATGATGATTTTGCCCGCCTGAGCGGCGGCGGGCTGCTGTGCGAGGGCTACGGCGTCACGGAATGTTCGCCGGTCATCAGCCTCAACCTGCCCACGGATGCCCGCACGGGCACCATCGGCCAGCCCCTGCCTTCGGTGCGGACGGCCATCGTATCCGTGCAGGAGCCCCGGCAGCGGCTGGCGGCCGGAGAGACCGGCCTGCTGCTGGTACGGGGCCCCAATGTGTTCGACGGCTATCTGGGACAGGGCTGTGACGGCGGCCCGGCGTCCCCCTTCCTGCGTCTGGACGGTGAGGACTGGTACTGCACCGGCGATCTGGTGCGGGCGGACAGCGACGGGCATATGACCTTTGCGGGGCGGCGGGAGCGTTTCGTCAAGCTGGGCGGGGAGATGATCTCCCTGCCGCAGATGGAGGCCGTGCTGGGGCGTCACTTCATGGCCCCTGCCGGACAGGAAGGCCCGGTGCTGGCCGTGGATGCGCTGGAAGAGGAGGGGCAGACCGTGCTGGTGCTGTTCACGACCCTGCCTCTGGAGCGCGAACAGGCCAATGCCGTGCTGCGGGAGGAAGGTCTTTCCGCCCTGTACATGCTGCGCCGGGTGCGGCGGCTGGCGGCCCTGCCTTTGCTGGGGTCGGGCAAGGTGGATTACCGAAGCCTGCGGGCCCTGGCCATGCAGGAGGGGCAGGGCGTCTAGCCGGGACGCCAGGATGCCGGGCCCGTGAGCCGGACAGAGGGGAGGGATGGAGGCAGCATCCGGCCGGCACCATGAGGGCACAGGCGCAGCGGGATTCACGCTTTTGCCGGTGGCCGTTCCCTGATGGTGTCAGCCCCGACAGCGCCGGGCGGATACGTCGGCCCGCGCCGCAGAAAGCTTGCATAACAGAAAAAGGGTGACAGTCCTGGCGACTGTCACCCTTTTTCATAAGAGCTCGTTTGTGGGGTGGGCTCCTGTCCTCGCGCGCATCAGCGCCCTAGTCCAGGCCCATTTTTTTGCTCAGCTTCTTGCCCAGGTTCTTGACCTTGTCCAGCGGGCTTTCACTTTCCAGGCGTTCGAATTCACGCAGCAGTTCGGCCTGCTTGTCCGAGACGCGGGTGGGGGTCAGGACTTTGACTTCCACCAGCAGGTCGCCGCGGTTGCTGCGACCGGGGTAGGGCATGCCTTCGCCCTTGAGGCGCAGCAGGGTGCCGCTCTGGATGCCCTTGGGGATGTCCAGGGGCAGCGGGCCCTTGAGGCCGGGCACTTCCACGCGGTGGCCGAGGGCCGCCTGCACGAAGCTGATCTCGCAGGTGTAGATGAGGTCCTGGCCCTGGCGTTCGTACTTTTTGCTGGGCTCCACATGCAGGACCACATACAGGTCGCCTGGAGGCCCTCCGTGCTCGCCGGGTTCCCCTTCACCGCGCACACGCAGGCGGGTGCCGGTATCCACACCGGCAGGGACGCGCACCACGATCTCGCGGCGTTCTTCCACGATGCCCTGGCCCTTGCAGCGGGGGCAGGGCTTTTTGATGACCTGACCGGTACCCTGGCAGGTGGAGCAGGGCATGGCGATCTGGAAGAAGCCCTGGGAATGGCGCACCTGACCGGTGCCGTGGCACTGGGGGCAGGTCTCGGGCTGGCTGCCCGGAGCGGCACCGCTGCCGGAGCAGTCGGGGCAGGTCACATGCTTGGGCAGGGTCAGGGGGATCTCGTCGCCCGTGGCGGCCTGCTCAAAGGTGACTTTCAGGTTGTAGCGCAAGTCGGCGCCCTGCATGGGGCGGGGACCACGTGCGCCACCGGCGGAAGCAAAGCCGAAAAGGTCGCCGAAGATATCGCTGAAATGGGCGAAGATGTCTTCGTTGCTGGTGAAGCCCCCACCGCCCATGCCGCCCTGCACACCGGCATGACCGAAGCGGTCATAGCGGGCGCGCTTTTCGGCGTCGCGCAGGACGTCATAGGCCTCGGCAGCTTCCTTGAACTTTTGTTCGGCTTCGGCGTCACCGGGGTTGTGGTCGGGATGGTAGCGCATGGCCAGCTTGCGATAGGCTTTTTTGATCTCGTCCTCGCTGGCGCTGCGGTCCACCCCCAGAACTTCGTAATAGTCTCGCTGTGCCATGGCCTCTAGCCTTCGTTCTTGGCGGGCTCCTGACCTTCGGGCAGGGGATTGTACAGGCTCATGTCGTCAGGCAGCACCTTGCCCGCGGCGATCTCGCGCAGAGCGGTCACGGCTTCCTTGTTGCGGCTTTCGATGAGGGGCTCATAGCCTTCACGGTACTGGCGCACACGCTTGATGGCCATCTGGACCAGCAAAAAGCGGTTGTTCACGCGTTCCTGGCAATCTTCCACAGTAATGCGGGCCATAGTTCCTCCGGCTTGCCCGCGAGACAGCGGGCGGAGTGTAAAAATGAATGCCGCCGTACCCGACAGCAGCGGGCGCGGCGCAATAGGGGCAGAACTCTTTGCCTGCCCAAGCGAGTTATGCTATTGGTCTTTTGTGCGGCTGTCAAGGTCAGAGGCGCGGAAAATCGTCCCTGCCCTGTCTGCCGCCCCCGATCAACGCAACACATGCCCTGCGGGGCAGGAGGATATATGCGCGAAAAACGCTCCTATGCGCAGGAGGTCTGCGTCAAGAGCGCCGGCAAGGCCATGCAGCAGACCGGCATGATCTGGCCCGGCTGCCGCATCGGCGTGGCCGTTTCCGGCGGGGTGGACAGCTTCGTGCTGCTCAAGACCCTGCATATCCGGCAGGGCATCGTGCCCTTCCGTTTTGAGATCATGGCCATCCATCTCAACCCCGGTTTCGATCCGCAAAGCCATATGCCGCTGGCCGCCTGGCTCTCGCAGCACGGCATCCCCTCGCATCTGGAGGTGACGGACTTCGGCCCGCACGCTCATTCGGCCGAGAACCAGCGCCGTTCCCCCTGCTTCCGCTGCGCCTGGCTGCGCCGCAAACGCCTGTTTGAGCTCTGTTCGCAGTACAAGCTCACCCATCTGGCCCTGGGGCACAATGCCGAAGACCTGGTCTCCACCTTTTTCATGAACCTGTGCCGCAACGGGCGCGTGGACGGCATGAGCATGAACGAGCCCTTCTTCGGCGGCAAGCTGCATCTGATCCGGCCGCTGCTGCTGGTGGAGAAGAAATACATCATCAAGGCCGCCAAACAGTGGGAGTTGCCCCTGTGGGCCAATGCCTGCCCTTCGGCCGGCAATACCGCCCGCAGCGACATGAGCGAGACCCTCAAGGCCCTGTACGGCGTGGCCAAGGATTCCCGCCGCTGCATCCTTAACGGCCTGAGCCGCTGGCAGCTGGAAAAGAACAGCCTGCCTGATGTGACGGATGCCGGAGAGCAGGAGAGCGGGGCGTTTGTCCGGGGGAAAGGGACCCCCTTTAACTAGCGCGAAAAGGGGGCCCTTCCCTCCGGGCCCCCCATCCTTCCCAACCGCGCTTTATTACAGGAAACGGGCAGCCATACGGCTGCCCGTTTCCTGCTTTTTCAGGCGGGATGATGACGTCATTCTGTTGGCGTGCTGCCTGTTGGCGGGGCAGTATGTGGGCCGCTTGATGCGAAGGAATCGGGGCGGGACTGGCTTCGTGCGAAAAAGATTTTTCGGAGGCGGCAGGCAGGATGTCCTGCCCGTCATCCGAAGACGGGGACCTGCCATACAGACCAGAGTAAAAGTTTTGGGGAGGAGCGGGGGAGCATGAGGGGGAGAGGAGACCTTTTTGAAAAAAGGTCTCCTCTCCCCCTCATCAAAAAACACTGCCCCAGGGCAGCGATAGCACGCGTCGTGTACTAGACGCCCTTGGCCTTGAGCTCTTCCAGGAAGCCTTCGGGCACTTCAAAGCCCAGTTCGGCGGCCTTGTTGGCGGACTGGCGGGCTTCGGCGTACTTGCCAAGGTCGAACTGGGCAAGGGCCATGTTGTTCCAGGCGGGAGCAAAGGCGGGTTCCTTGTCCAGGATCTCCTTGCAGAGCTTTTCGCAGGCTTCAAAGTCGCCCTGCATGTAGTAGGCGGTGGTCAGGGCGTTCTTGGCCTGCACGAAGTCGGGATCCCACTTGAGGGCCTTCTTCAGAGCGGTGATGGCCTTGTCCGGCTCGCCGCGCTGCAGGTGCACGAAAGCGATGTTGCTCCACGGCACGGGGAACTTGGCGCGGCACTGGGCGGCCTCTTCATTGTAACGCAGGCAGCCTTCCAGGTCGCCGCGTTCCAGACAGATGCCGCCGAGCTGCACATATGCTTCGGCCAGGTGGGGGGAGTTGCGCACGGCGTTGAGCAGGGCTTCTTCGGCGCCCACGAAGTCACGCTTGCTCAGCAGGGCCAGGCCCAGGTTGTAATGATGGTTGGCGCACTGCTCGTTGGCCGCGATCTCCATCTTGAGGTCGGCAATATATTCGTCGATATCGTCGTAACGCTGTTTCATAGGATGTGGCCCTCTTTTTTCAGCAGATCATGGTACCAGAGGCAGAAGTCGGTGATGCCCTGGAATTTTTCGTCACGGTTCACAATACCCAGAGCGCATTCCAGCACGCCGCGACCGTAGTCGTTGCCGTACTGTTCGTTCCTGGCGGCCTTGAGCTGGAGGAACTCGCGCACCAGCTGCTGGGTGGTGCGCTTGGTCACGTCCAGGCGCACGTCCAGAGGATCGTTGGGCTTCTGGAAGGGGTCCCAGTTATCGTAGCCGATGCGGTCCACGAACTTGCGGCGCCGCGGGTTCATGCGCTCGTAGATCTCACGCTTGAGCTGTTCCTGTTCCTCGTTGAGGCGCTGGGGCGTGCCGTCGCGGAACACGGTAGCGGGAATGAAACTGAGCTCGGAAGGCATGGTGCGCTCCCTATTTTTCAGGCTTGGCCGGGCCGATGCCCAGATAGGCCTCGTCGTAATTGGTGATGAGTGCCATGGAGAGCGGCACGTAGACTTCGTGCAGCTCGCGGAAGCGGCTGTTGACGGTGCGGCCGATCTCGCGGCTCAGGTCTTCCAGGCGGCTCTGGATCTTGTCCAGATAGACGGTGGGGTAGGATTTACCCTTTTCGAAAGCGGCGAAGCCACAGACGTGGCCCTGACCGGCGATGGCGGTGGGCACGCCGTAAAGGCGACAGGTGATGGGACGGGCCTGGTAGAGCAGGCAGCGGTCGTCATCGCCCAGCAGGGGGCAGCGGCACTTGATGCGCGCGGCTTCTTCCATGATGGCTTCGGGGCTCTTGCCGGACTTTTCTTCCCGGAAGAGTTCGCGCTTGAGACGGGTCAGGTGACGGTCGGTCTCGGCGGCCCTGGTCAGGATGGCCGAGCGCTGCGGACCGTAGTCGAAAGCCTGCTGGAAAGCCCGGTTGATGTACATGGCCTCCACCAGGGAAAGGTCGAACAGGGCATGACAGCAATCGCTGCAGCCTTCCTTGCAGGTGACGCACTGGGCATGGTCGTGCCGGATACGTTCGAACACGGCGTCACAGCTGGCGCGGAGTTTTTCGTATTCGGCAAAAATGGGCTGAAGATCAGGAATCATTGGGGTCGTTCCGCTGGTTATGAAAGTGCCGCCAGACGAAACGCCCGGCGGCACTTTGATTTGCAGGTGCTTGGGCACCCTTAGGGCTTAGGCTTCTTCAACGGTGATGGCGCTGGTTTCACAGACTTCCACACAGGATTCGCAGCCCAGGCACTCTTCGGAGTTCACGGGTTCGGACTTGCCGTCCTTGATTTCGTAAACTTCCACGGGGCAAACGTCCACGCATTCGCCACAGCCCACGCACTTGTCGGTATCGACATTCACATTGTAGCCCATTGTGTCCTCCAGATGTTGAAACGTACGTTTCTTGTAGTCCTCGGGGGGAGGGGTCTCCCCACCCAAGGGAATGCATAGCGTCCCCCCCCTTGGGCTGTCAAGGGAAGATTTCTCCGCACATCGTCGCAGGGGACGTGTCCGGCGCGTTTATTGCAGCAGCACGCGCGCGTAATACGGACGGCCGTCGCGGACGATCTGCATCAGTACCTGATTGGCCAGGCGTTCCCGGCGGAATGCGTTGACCAGATCGGCGGTGGTGCGGATACGCATACCGCCGATGGCCGCGATGACGTCGCCGGGGCGCAGGAAGTCCGTGGGGCCGGGGCGGCGCGTCTCGCGCACCAGCATGAGGCCGTCGGCCTCGCGCACGCGCAGGCCCCAGATCTCCTGCATGAGGGAAAGGGCCGTGTCATCATCGAAGGAGGCGGGCTTCACGCGGATCTTTTCCGGCTTGTCGCCGCGCAGCACGCCCAGGGTCAGTTCGGCGCCGGGCACCTGGTTGCGCAGGATGTTCACGTATTCGCGGCGGTCGCGCACGGGCGAACCGTTGATGCTGTCGATGACGTCGCCGGGCTCGATGCCGGCCTTGCCCGCCGGGCTGCCGGGGTAGAGGCGGGTGACGATGATGCCGCGGGGCTCACGCAGGCCCAGGGCCATGGCCATGCGCTGGTCCACGTCGTCGGCGGCCAGGCCCAGCCACAGGGGCGCCACACGACCCTGGCCCACAAGGTCATCCATGACGCGGCGGGCCTTGTTGACCGGGATGGCAAAGCCGATGCCCTCGCCGCGGGCGTGGACAGCGGTATTGATGCCCACCAGACGGCCTTCGAGGTTGAGCAGGGGACCGCCGCTGTTGCCGGGGTTGATGGCGGCGTCGGTCTGGACAAGGTCGGTGAACACGCCGCTTTCGCTGCGGATGGTGCGGCCCAGGGCCGAGACCACGCCCGTGGTGACGGTGTGGTTGAAGCCGAAGGGGTTGCCGATGGCAATGACGGTCTCGCCGGGCATGAGGTCGGAGGAGTCGCCCAGGGGCACGGCGGGCAGGTCATGGGGCCCCTGGATCTCCAGCACGGCCAGGTCGAAGTCCGGCTCCGCGCCCTTGACCACGGCGGGGAACTGGCGGCCGTCCTGCAGGTGGATCATGACCTCGTCACCCCCGGCGATAACGTGGGCGTTGGTCAGCACCAGACCGCGCTTGCCGTCCACGATGACGCCGGAGCCGAGGCTCACGCGTTTTTGCCGGCGGGGCTGGTCGAAGCCGGGGCCGAAACCGAAAAACTGGTCCATGGGCGAGATGCGCTGGCGCTCCACCACATGGGTGCTGGTGATGTTGACGACGGCGGGGGCCGTGGCCTGGACGGCGCGCACCACCGGAGTCATGCGCGGGCTGGAATCCGGCACGGGCGCGGCGGCAGGGGCCGTGGCCGTACAGAGCAGGGCCAGACAGGCCAGGGTGCCTGCGGCACGGCGCAGGCCGGGGAACAGGGAAAACGACGGATGCATGGTCAACTCCGTGATCGTTGCGGATGGAAAAAAAGACGGGAAGGCCCAGGGGCAGGGGCGCGGCAGGCGTGGACGGACGGCGGCGATGCCCTGCTTTCGTCCGGGCGGGCCGTGGGCCACGCGGGCATTCCCGGCAGGATCCGCCTTTTCTAATACAGGCCGTCACACAGGTAAAGACGGGCCATGCTTGCGCCGGGCCGGGCAAGACGTTACACAGAAAACATGAAACAAGTTCCCGTATATCGTGAGGCTGTGGAAGTGCCCGCCCTGCCGGGCCTCTTTATCCGTCCCCTGGAAAGCTCCCTGCTGGAGAAGGCCCAGGCCCATCTGGACAACCTGACCAAGCCGCGCGGCAGTCTGGGGCGTCTGGAAGAACTGGGCCGGCGCCTGTATGCCATGGCAGGCGGGGTCACGCCCCTGAGCGTGAGCCCGGCCCTGATGCTGACCGTGGCCGGGGACCACGGCGTGACGGCCCAGGGCGTCTCACCCATGCCGCAGGCCGTGACCCGCCAGATGACGCGCAATTTCCTCAACGGCGGCGCGGGCGTCAACGTGCTGTGCCGCAGCAGCGGCATGGACCTGCGCGTGGTGGATGCCGGTTGCGCCGGGGGCCCCTATGAGCCGCACGAGCTGCTCATCGACCGCCGCCTGGGCGACGGCACCGCCGACATCAGCAAGGGCCCGGCCATGAGCCGTGAGACCTGCCTGCAGGGCCTGCGTCACGGCATCGCCCTGGTGGAGGAGTTCGCGGACAAGGGCTACCGCTGCTTCGGCACCGGCGAGATGGGCATCGGCAATTCCACGCCGGCCACGGCCATCAACTGTGCGCTGTTCGGTTTCGATCCTGACGAGGCCACGGGCCCGGGGGCCGGTTCCGATCCCGAACGGGTGCGCCACAAGGCCGCCATCGTGCGTCGCGCCCTGGAGGTCAACGCCGCGGCCCTGAAGGGCGACGGGGTGGACATCCTGGCCGCGCTGGGCGGTTTCGAGCTGGCCATCATGGCCGGCATCATGCTGGGGGCCGCCTCGCGCTCCCTGCCCATACTGGTGGACGGCTTCATCTGCAGCGCCGCCTATGCCGCTGCGGTGCGCATCTGCCCGCTGGTGGCCCAGTACGCCATCCTGTCCCATGCCTCGGCCGAGCCCGGCCATGTGCCCGCCTTGGGCGCTCTGGACAGCGGCACGCCCCTGCTGCATCTGGACATGCGGCTGGGCGAGGGCACTGGCGGCGCCGTGGCCTATCATTTGCTGCGCTGCGCCGTGAACATCTTCAACGAGATGGCCACCTTTGCCGAGGCGCAGGTGGATGAAGGCCTGTGATGGAGACCGGGAACAGGGACGACGTGCTGACGCTGGAAGATGTGCGCTGCCATTTTCCGGTGCGTCAGGGCATGCTGGGCGAAGTGCGCCATCTGCGGGCCGTGGACGGGGTGGATCTTGTCCTGCGGCCCGGCCAGAGCCTCGGGCTGGTGGGCGAATCCGGCTGCGGCAAGTCCACGCTGGGGCGTCTGGCTTGCGGTCTGCAACGTCCCACCGGCGGCCGCATCCTGTTCCGGGGCGCTCCGCTGCCGCCTGCCGGAGCGGGCAGCATGGCGGCCGGACGCATCCAGATGGTCTTTCAGGACCCGTTCTCTTCCCTCGATCCCCGCTGCACGGTGGGCACCTCGGTGGAGGAGAGCCTGTTGGCCGGGGAGCGTCTGAGCCGCAGGGAACGCCGGGAGCGGGTGCGCGATATGTTCGCCACTGTGGGCCTGGCCGGTCTGGAACGCCGCTACCCGCACGAGTTCTCCGGCGGTCAGCGGCAGCGCATCGCCGTGGCCCGGGCGCTCATGACTCATCCTGATCTCATCGTCTGCGACGAGCCCGTCTCGGCGCTGGATGCCTCGGTGCAGGCACAGATCCTCAACCTGCTGCGGCAGGTGCAGGAGGATTTCGGGCCCGCCTATCTGTTCATTTCCCACGATCTGGCCGTGGTGGGCTTCATGTGCCCCCGTATTTTGGTCATGTATCTGGGTCGTTTCGTGGAGGAGGGCCCGCGCGAGCGCCTGCTCCGGGAGCCCGCCCATCCCTATACGCGCGCCCTGCTGGCCTCGGTGCCTTCCTTTGAGGATCTGCGCGACGGCAAAAGCCCGGTGCGCGCGCCCCAGCAGAACATCCGGGGCGAGCTGCCGAGCCCGCTGGATCCGCCGCCGGGCTGCCGCTTCCATCCCCGCTGTCCGCAGGCCACGGAACGCTGCCGCGAGGAAGCCCCGCAATGGAAGGAGCTGGAACCCGGCTGGCGGGTCCGCTGCCATCTGTATGGGTAAATGATACGTTATCCAGGGGGAGGGGCCCTTGCGCTGCCGTCGATGCCCGCAGCTTTTTTTCGCCGCAACGTGCACGGCCTGCGGGCCGCCGGCACGTGCGGCAGAGGGCCCCTTCCCCCTGCATCTCCCCCCTAAAACGTGTCTTATGAGGAAAGACGGAACGCTGCGTACCCGTTACGAAGGAGTGCACAGCGTCAGTAAAATTGCTGGGATATTTTAATTGAAAATGAAATTCTTTTTCTATAAACTGGTACAAACACCCAGCAAAGGAGAGCGTATGGATAATCGCTTCGGCACTACCTCCGGCATGGTCATCCAGACCGTCATGGAAAACGGGCAGGAATTTTGCCTGGCCATCGACGAGCGCGGCCTGTATCTGACCAGCGCCCGCTATCTGGACAAGAACCTGGCGGACCCCCACCGCTATTCCGGCAGCAGGGCCACCACCAAAGCTCGGCTGCTGGCCCTCGATCTGGACCCCGTTCGCCTGGCCGAGGCCAATGCTCATCGCATCCCGGTCTATGCCGACGAAGCCAAGAAGAAGATCAACCCGCTCAAGGCATCCAAGCGCGGTCTGAAAAGCTGATGGCAGGACGTTGCTGATCCCGGCGGCCCGGTGGTGATCACCGGGCCGTTTCGTTTACGGTCGGGCGGACGTGGCGGATGACCAGTCCAGGCGCTGCCAGACCACCTGCCCGCCGGCATCTTCCCGGCCGATGTAGGTGATGTCCTCAAGGCGCCGCAGTCCCCGAAGATGCAGCAGTGCCTTGCCGTCCTTGCCTCTGATCTCGGCTGGTTTGAACCAGGGGTTCAGGGCGTTGGCTCCGCGCGGGGCCGCAGGAGGAGGGGCGATGGAGAGCATGGCATCCCGCAGCATGGACGAGATGGTTTGCTCATGGGAGTGGCAGGCCAGGTGGAGAGGGCGGTCATCTATGCCGTCCAGATAGAGCATGTTGCTGGTCGCGAACGCTTTGATGCCGGGCATCCCCGGCAGGGGACGGGCATCCTGCCAGGGAACCAGCCGGCTCCACCCCTGTGCCGGGCCCATGAGAATGGCGTCCCGCGTATGGTAGCTGGGATAGAAATATTTGTCGCTGCCTGGATAATCCATATGGCGGACATCCAGCGTACCGTTCCGCGCAGCGGCATTCTTGGCCGCCACCAGGGGGGCTGCCTGCCGGAAAATTTGGGCCTGCTGCCAAAGAGAGAGGCTGAGCAGCAGCAGGAACAGGATGCGCGCCGTGTATTTGAACAGGCGGGGGACAGAAAGGCGGAACAACAGGGCGCAGGTAGACAGGACCAGCCAGAAATAACCGGCGGTCATGGCCCTGTCGGCGCGGGAGGGGCTCAGGACGAAGGCGCCGATACAGGCGTGCCCCATCAGGAACAGGAGCAGGGCAGGCAGCCAGATATCCTGGGACAGCTCTCGGCGACGATACAGGAACACAAGGGCCCCCAGATCCAGCAGATAGAGCGGCAGCAGCTCCAGCTGCTGGGTGCTCCAGAAGATGAGGAAGCTGTGGAAGGCCTTCCAGGAGGTCAGCGGGACCAGCCCTGTTCCCAGCGCGGCGGCACGGACTAGGTTGCCCGGCGCAGCGATGAGCGCCAGCCAGCCGGCCACGGTTCCTGCCAGGCCGGCCACAGCCCAGAGCGGCAGGGGGCGGTCTGTTTTTTTCTGGACGACACAGGCCCCCAGAGCCAGCAGGATCAGGAGCATCCCCAGGCTTTCATTGCTCCAGCCGGCCAGCAGACCGACCAGCAGGAAAGCCGGTCCGCCGGGAAGACGGGACAGGCTCCCGTCCAGCCAGAAACGGTAGGGCAGGAGGAAGAGGACGGCCAGCAGCAGGGTATAACCGTAGTTGGCCGTACCTGTGCGCCAGAAAAAGGCCGACCCGAAGGCCGGCAGCATGAACCATAGCAGCCCGCCCAGCAGGATGATCTGCCAGGGAACGAGCCTTTCGCGCCACCGTTTGCCCCAGAGCAGGAGCAGGCTGAAGAACAGCAGGGCCGTATGGACCAGCGGCGTGAGCACCGCATGCAGCCAGTCCGGGGCCAGCAGCAGGCAGCGGGCCAGGAACTGGCCGATGAAGCGGCCGTTCCATTGCAGATATTCCTGCCACTGGAGACGCAGCAGATCGCCCAGTGAAGACGGCGGGGCCGTCGCGGACACATGCTGCCCCGCTGATGTCAGGGCAGGCATGGAGAGCCCGGCGGCGTAGATGATGTCATCCGCTTCCCGGGGACTGAGCCAGCAAAAAAAGGCCATGACAAAGCTGCTGGCCATCAGGGTCAAAATGATGGCCAGCAGGGGAGCTCCCCTGCCGGCCATCACGGAAGATGTATGCGGCGGCATGTGCCTAGCGTTCGAAATAGGTGTAGCCGCGCAGGCCGTCTTCAAAAGCCTGGAGCACGGCAAAGCGGTCGCTGGGGGTCAGGCGTCCGGCCCGCACGGCGCGTTCGGCCGTGGCGCGCAGGTCGTCCAGGATACGGCGGGGGTCGTATTCCACATAGCTCAGGATGTCGGCCACGGAGTCGCCCCGGATCTCGCGCACATACTCGTAGCCGCCGTCGGGATTGACGCGGATGGAGACCACATTGGTGTCGCCCATGAGGTTGTGCAGGTCGCCCAGGGTCTCCTGATAGGCACCCACCAGGAAGACGCCCAGGTAGTATTCCTCGCCGTCCTTCAGGGGATGCAGGTCCAGAGTGGTCTTGAGGCCCTGCGGGTCGATGAAGTGGTCGATGCGGCCGTCAGAGTCGCAGGTGATGTCCGAGATGATGCCCTGGCGCGAGGGGAATTCGTTGAGGCGGTGCACCGGCATCACCGGGAAGAGCTGGTCGATGGCCCAGCTGTCCGGCAGGGACTGGAAGACGCTGAAGTTGCCGTAGTAGATGTCGGCCAGGCTCACGTCGATATCCTGCAGGTCGCGGGGCACGGTCTTGAGTTTCACCTTTTCCTGGGCGATGCGCATGATGATGGCCCAGAAGAAACGCTCCGAAAGGGTACGCTGGCGCAGGTTCACGCGGCCCGTGGAGAAGAGCTTGCGCATCTCGTCACGGTAGTAGATGGCGTCGTTGTAGCATTCCTGCAGGTTGCGCAGGCTGATGTTGCCGTAGACCTCGCGCATGTTCAGCACGGGCTCGGGGGTGTCTTCGGGCAGCTCGGCGGGCAGCTGGGCCTCTTCCACGGCGCTCACGTCCAGCACGTTGAACAGCAGCACGGAGTAGTAGGCCACGGTGGCGCGGCCGGATTCGGTGATGATGTGCGGGTGCGGCACCTGCTGCTCGTCGAGGATGCTCATGATGGCTTCCACGATGTCGGCGCTGTATTCGTCCAGGTTGTAGTTGCGCGACGAGATGTAATTGGTGTGCGAGCCGTCGTAGTCCACGGCCAGACCGCCGCCCAGGTCAAGGTAGCCCATGGGCGCGCCTTCCTGCACCAGACCCACATAAAGGCGCGCGCCTTCCATGACGCCGGTGCGGATGTCGCGGATATTGGAGACCTGCGAGCCCAGGTGGTAGTGCAGCAGGCGGAAGCAGTCCAGCATGTCGCAGGCCTTGAGCTTGTCCACCACGTCCACGATCTGGGCCGGGGAAAGGCCGAAGGTGGAGCGCTCGCCGCCGGAGTCGGTCCAGTGGCCGCTGGCCTTGACCGAGAGCTTGGCGCGCACGCCGATGTTGGGGCGGATGCCCAGTTCACGGCTGCGGGAGAGCAGGACGTCCAGTTCGCTGGGCATCTCCAGCACGAAGAACAGGTTGAAGCCCAGGCGCTGGGCCTGCAGGCCCAGGTCGATGAACTCCTCGTCCTTGTAACCGTTGCAGACGATGCAGGCTTCGGTATCGCGCATCAGGGAGACGGCGGCGATGAGCTCCGCCTTGGAGCCCACTTCCAGACCGTGATGGTAGCGGGAACCGAACTGGGCGATCTTTTCCACCACCTGTTGCTGCTGGTTGACCTTGATGGGGAAGACACCGCGGTACTGGCCCTGATAGTTCAGGTTCTTGATGGCCTTGCGGAAGGACTCGTGCAGGCTGGCGATACGGGAGTCCAGGATGTTTTCCACGCGCAGCAGCACGGGCATGTCATAGCCGCGTTCACGCAAGCCGGAGATGATCTCCGGGATGGAGATCTGCGGGCCCTTTGGGCCCTGCGGGCAGACGACCACGTCCCCTTCATCGGACACCGTAAAAAAGCCGGCTCCCCAGTTGCGGATACCGTACAGTTCGATGGAATCTTCCACCCGCCACTGTTGCAATGCGCGGTTTTTTGCCAATTCTTGTGCCTCCAGCATCGGAAATTTCGGATGAGTTCGCGGGCTCTCCCGCCGCGGGATTATTATGCCCGCACAGGGGGGAAAGTCAATTGTCCCGGGGCCGCGGTCCGTCCGGGAAGGCAGGGAGGACAAGCGCTCCCGGGCAGGACCACCATTTGTTTTCTTGACGCGATGTGTCTGGTGTGCAACGTTTTTGAGGCATCATTCAGAAAATCGTGAGGACTGCCATGAAACATCTTGCCATCTTCCTGCTGCTGCTCGTCCCTGTGCTGGCTTCCTGTTCCGGCGACAAGGACGGACAGGGCGGCAGACAGGCCGCGCCCGTGCACGTGATGACGGTACAGCCGCAGGACGTGCCGCGTGTGCTCGGCGCTGTGGGCAACGTCAAGGCTTCCGCCAGTGTGGGGCTCACTCCCCGCGTGACCGGCGAGATAGAAAAGGTGCATTTTACGGAAGGCCAGGACGTGAAGGAAGGCGATGTGCTGCTGACCATCGATACGCGTCCCTTTGAAGCCACCCTGCGCGAAAAGAAGGGCCAGCTGGCCAAGTCCGAGGCCCAGCTGCACAAGGCCACCAACGATGCGGGCCGTTACGGCAAGCTGGTGGGCAACGGCTATGTGAGCCGCGAGGCCTACGAACAGACCGCCACCGAGGCCGCGGCCCTGCGCGCCACCGTGCAGGCCGACAAGGCCGCGGTGGAAAGTGCCGCCCTCGACCTTTCCTACTGCACCCTGCGTGCGCCCATCAGCGGCCGCGTGGGCGGTCTCAAGGTGGACAAGGGCAATATGGTGCGCAGCTCCGATACCACCCCCATCGTCAGCATCGACACCCTTTCGCCCATCTACGTGACCTTCTCGGTGCCGGAACGGCATCTTTCCCTGATCCTCGACCGCATGCATGCCGGACCGGTGGAAGTGGACGTGACCCCCACGGGCGGGCAGACCGAAAAGGGCCTGCTGACCCTGGTGGAAAACAGCGTGGATACCACCACCGGCACCATCCAGTTGCGTGCCACCTTCGCCAATGAGAACCGTCGCCTTTGGCCCGGCCAGTTCGTGACCGTGGAACTGCCGCTGGGCATGGCGCGCCAGGCCCTGGCCATCCCCAGCCGGGCCGTGCAGAGCGGCCGTGAGGAAAATTATCTCTATGTGGCCGGTGCTGACGGCAAGGCCTCCTACCGCAAGGTGAACATCGTTTTCGAGGCCGGTGATATCAGCGTGGTGGAAGGCGAGCTCAAGGCCGGGGAACAGGTCATCATCGACGGTATCGTGCGCCTGGCTCCCGATGTGCCGGTGAAGGTGATACAGTAGGGAGGCTGCCGGGGGAGAACGGATCTCCTCCCGCCGAGTTTGAAGAATGGACGAGCCCCGTCTGCCGGACAGCAGGCGGGGCTTGTTTTTTATGTTGGGGAAGGCCCTGTTCCGGGGGGGGAGGCTGCTGGTCATCTTCCTCTGGAGGGGCGCGTCTGAAAAGACGGACGCGCCTGCCGGGTGCGCGGGTCGGCTCGGGCGGGAATCTTTCTTATGGATATGCCGGAGGCGCTTTGACGGGGATGACAGGACGTGTCTTGCGGCAAGCCCCTGCCTTACGCTTCTTCGACCAGCGTACAGCGGGCGCGGCCGTCGGTACGTCCGGCGATGGCTTCCTCGAAGGGGCCGCGCAGGGCCTCGGGCAGGCAGATGCGCACCCGGGCGGCCTGATCGTAGGCCTCGGCGCAGACGCGGGCCTCAAAGGTGGGCAGCAGGCGGTGCAGACGGTCCAGATGGGCATAGTCCAGCTGCACGTCCAGCTCCACGGTAGGCACCTTTTCCGCCAGCGGCAGGGTGGCCAGGTTCTCGCGCACTGAATCCTGATAGGCGCGCACCAGGCCGCCGGTGCCCAGTTTGACGCCGCCGAACCAGCGGGTGACCACCATGGTGATCTCGCCCACGCCGCAATGCAGCAGCACCTGCAGCATGGGGCGCCCGGCCGTGCCGTGCGGTTCGCCGTCATCCGAAAAGCCCACCTGGCCGCTGTGCCCCGGAGCTCCGGCCACGAAAGCCCAGCAATTGTGGGTGGCGTCGGCGTGCTGGGTACGGATCTGCTCCACGAAGGCGCGGGCGGCTTCCATACCGGGCGTATGCGCGCAGTGGGTCAAAAAACGGCTGCGTCGGATGATGATCTCGGTCTGGAAAGGAGCGGCGGCATCGGCCGCGGGGATGGGGAAGCGGCTCATGCCCGGCAGCCTTTCCCGGGCTCGGGACAGCCGTCAGGCAGCTGGCAAAAATGTTCGATGCGTTCTTTGGCAAAAGGATAGCGGCGCACCAGACAGGCCGCCTTGGCCAGCTCGAAGTCACGAAAATCGAAGCCCGGCGCCACCGTACAGGAGACCAGGGAAAAATCCGTCCCCGGGCAGGGTTCGGCACCGAACCAGCAGCCGCCGGGCATGGGCAGCAGCAGATGCTGACCGGCAAGGATGTCGGCCCCCAGTATCCTGTCCAGCTCCTTGCCGTCAGGGGTCAGGCAGTACAGGCGCAGGGGGCCGCCCAGATGGAAATGCCATAACTCATCCTGGCGGATGCGGTGCAGGCGTGAGCGCTCGCCCGCCTGCAACAGATACAGGATGCTCGTGCTGCACGGGCGGCTGCCGCAGATGCCGCAGGGAAGGCTCTCGGGTTGCAGATCCTGCGAGCTGCACCAGACGCGCCGGTAGTGGCCGCCTTCCACATGGGGCATCAGGTCATAATGGCGGATGATGTCCTGGGCCGAAAGGGCTTGTGCAAGGGATGTGGTCGCTGTCATGCCGTTTTTTTAGCCTGCCTTGGCCCGGCTCGCAAGCTTTGCGGACAGGGCATGGAACAGAGGGCGTTTTTGCACAGGAAGATGGTGCTAATCCGGCTCCAGGACATTGACGCGGGCCATTCGGGCCTTATTTATTGGGGGCGGAAATAAAATACGCAAAAAAATGCTTTACAAAGGCATGAGTTTTCAGTAAACAGGAATTGTTCCTGATTAAGACAACATTTTTTTGAACATATACCCCCCAAGGAGAACCACAATGAGCAAGACTCTCGAAAACCTGATGGCTGCTTTCGCCGGTGAATCCCAGGCCAACCGCAAATACCTCGCCTACGCCCAGGCTGCCGACAAGGAAGGCCTGTCCGGTGTGGCCAAGGTGTTCCGCGCCGCTGCCGCCGCCGAAACCATCCACGCCCACACCCATCTGAAGAACGCCGGCAAGATCGGTGACACCGCTGCCAACCTGCAGGACGCCATCGGTGGTGAAACCTACGAATTCACCAAGATGTATCCTGAAATGATCAAGGAAGCCGAAGCCGAAGGCCAGACCGCCGTGGCCAAGTACATGGACATGGTGAACAAGGTGGAAGAAGTGCACGCCAACCTGTACAAGAAGGCTGCCGCTGACAACCACGCTTTCGACAACGTCGACTTCTACGTCTGCAAGGTCTGCGGCTACACCCACGAAGGCCCCTGTGACAGCTGCCCCGTGTGTGGCGCCAAGGCCGCTGCCTTCTTCAAGGTGGACGACGCCTGCTGCCTGAACAAGTAAGTTCGGCCAGTCCTGACTTTTCCAGGCGCTGCCCTTCGGGGCGGCGCCTTTTTTTGTGCCCGCCGGCCGGGAAAGATGGCCTTGCCATGCCATAAAAATCGTGTGGCGGGGAAAGGTGCCGTCATCGGGCGGGGCGCTTGCGGCTGTGCCTGGGGGCTGAGGGCGCGGCAGAGCTGCGGAGGGAGCCTTGCGCGCGTATGCCGGGCGGTTTTTACCGGGGCATCCGTGCCGAGGTGTGCCGGGAAGGCAGCCGTGCCGACAGGAAAAAAAGAAGGCCCGCCGGAGACCGGCAGGCCCTGGGATGGCGCGGCATTGAAAAGATGACGGGCGTTTGTCCCGCGGCTTTCATTCGTCGCTGATGCGGGTCTCGATCTTCAGACCGTATTTTTCCATGCGTGCCAGCAGGGTGGGGCGGGAAAGACCCAGCAGGCGCGCCGCCTGCGAGCGGTTGCCCCGGCACTGGCGCAGGGCCTCGCGCACCACGGCCCTGCCCATGATGTCCATGCAGGTGTCGAAGGGCGAAGGATCGCCGGACTGGAGGCAGGCCGTGACGATACTGGCCAGGCTGCGCTGTTCGTCGTTGTGAGGTACACCGGCAGGGGCCGGGGCGTCTTCGACAGGAGCTTCCCCTTCGTGGAAGCCGTTCCCGGTGCCGATGGGGGAGCGGCGTGCGCCCGAGGCAGGGCCGGTATCGCCGTTGCCGTTGATGCTGAGGGCCGCTGCGGAGGAATGCGTTGTCGGGGAATCCAGCACCAGCTGCAGGTCGCGGATGCTCACCGGGGCTCCGCTGTTGAAGACCAGGGCCTTCTGCAGGGCATTGGAAAGTTCGCGCACGTTGCCGGGCCAGTCCAGACCGGCCAGATAGCGCAGAGCCTCTTCTTCCAGACCGGGGTCGGGCCGGTGCAGCTCGGCGGCCTGCCGGTGCAGCAAAAAGGCCGCCAGGGCCGGGATATCCTCGCGGCGTTCGCGCAGCGGCGGGGTCCAGAGGGTCACCACCTTGAGGCGGTAGTACAGGTCCTCGCGGAAGCGCCCGTCGGCCACGGCCTGCTCCAGATTGGCGTTGGTGGCGGCGATGATGCGCACGTCCACGTCGATGGAGTCATGCCCGCCCAGACGCTGGATCTGTTTTTCCTGCAACAGGCGCAGCAGTTTGGCCTGGATGCCCGGCGGCATGTCGCCGATCTCGTCCAGGAAGATGGTGCCGCCCGCGGCTTGTTCGATGCGGCCGATGCGGCGGTGCTGCGCGCCGGTGAAGGCCCCGCGTTCATACCCGAAAAGTTCGCTTTCCAGCAGGGTGTCGGGGATGGCCACGCAGTTGATGACCGAGAACGGACGGCGGGAGCGCGGACTGTAACGCCAGATGGCATTGGCCACCAGCTCCTTGCCCGTGCCGGATTCGCCCCGGATCAGCACCAGGGCATCGGTGGGCGCCACGCGGCCGATGGCCTTGTACAGCTCCTGCATGGGAGGCGTATGCCCCACCAGGCGGATGTCGTCCTCTTCGCCCAAAGATTCCTCGGCGGACTGGGCCTCGTGGCGGCGCTGGCTCTCGCCCGCGGCCAGGGCCCGTTGCAGCAGCTCCAGCACCTGCGGGATGTCGAAGGGCTTGAGCATGTAGTCGAAGGCCCCCAGCCGGGTGGCTTCGATGGCGGTCTCGGTGGTGGAATAGGCCGTCATGATGACCACCGGCGGACAGCCCTCCAGGGCACGCATCCGCTTGAGCGCTTCCAGACCGTCCATGCCGGGCATGCGCACGTCCATGACCACGCATTGCGGCATCTTTTCCCGCATGAGGTTCAGGGCCTCCTCGGCCGAGGCGGCGGTGCGCGTTTCGTAGCCTTCGGCGTCCAGCAGGCGCTGGAAGCCCTGACGCAGGTGGTGGTCGTCGTCGACTATGAGGATCTCAGCCATACGTCGTCCCCCTTGCGGACAGGCAGTACTATGACGAAGCTGGCCCCGTGTCCCGGTGCGTTGTGCAGGTGCAGCCAGCCGCCGTGTTCTTCAAAGATGCGCCGGGCGATGGGCAGGCCCAGGCCCGTACCTTCCACCTTGGTGCTCATGAAGGGCTGGAAGATGACCTCGTGCAGCTCTTCGGGCACGCCGGGGCCGCTGTCCTCGATGCGGATGACCACCACGGGCCCCAGCGGAGCCAGGCGGCCGCGCTCTTCGCTGATGCGCACTTCCCCGTCGGTACCGGCGGCTTCGCAGGCGTTGATGATAAGATTGGCCAGGGCCTCGCGCAGCTGTTCGGCATCGCCGTCCACCCGCGGCAGGGGCGCGTGGCGCGTGCGGCGCAGGGTCACCTTGTAGGCTTCCATGCGCGGTTGCAGCAGGATGAGGGTGCGGTCCAGCACCTCGCTCATGTCCAGCGGCTCTTTGCTCAGGCGCGGACGGCGCGAAAATTCCAGAAAGTTGCTGGTGATGGCTTCCATGTGCCGCACGGCCTCGTTCATGGCCTGCACGTCTTCCTGCTGGGCCGGGGAAAGCTCCATGCCTCGGGTAAAGGAGAACAGGCGCAGCTTGAGGCCCGTCAGCGGGTTGCGGATGGAGTGGGCCACACCGGCGGCCAGCTTGCCCACCAGGGCCATCTTTTCGGTCTGGCGCAGGTTTTGGCGCAGGTTCTCGTGGCTTTCCTCAAGGGCCAGGCGGGTGCGCTGCATGTTCTCGTGCATGCGGCGGATGCGGCAGGTGATGGCGGGTACGGGCGAGCCCTGCGGCATGCGCCCGTCGGCATCGGGGCCCAGTTCGCGCAGGGCCGTGAGCAGGGGCAGATAGATGCCGCGCCACAGGCATGCGCCCAGGCCCAGCAGCAGGAGCAGGGCAAACAGCAGAAGGCACATGAGGATGCGCTGGCGCGTGCCCAGCGGCCAGGTAAAGATGTCGATGCACAGCCAGATGCAGAGCAGCAGGCACAGGGCCAGGACGATGCCCCCCGGCAGCAGCAGCCGGGTGAGGTCGAAACCGTTTTTTTCTCCAGGAGCGGGAACGTCCTGAACGGGCTGGGAAGGGTTTTCGTTCATGGGTGGCACGGGCGGAGGGTGGAAAAGGCCCGCGCTGGCGGCAGCGGCGGGCCCGGAAAACGTCAGGGGCGGTACAGGGCTAGAGCATCTGCATCACCTGCAGGAGCAGGAACATCTCCAGCAGGAAAACGGGCGCGTAGCCCAGCAATGTCTGGCTCCAGTCCAGGCGCAGCACGGTCTTGTAGCCCACAAGGGTGCAGGCCAGGCTCCAGACCAGGCCGGTGAGCGCTCCCAGCACGGGGATGACGCACAGCAGCATGGGCGCCGAACCATAGGCGCTGACCTGGAAGATCAGGTCGAATTCCGGCTTGTCGCGCAGGATGAGCCGGTACATGAGATAGAGCAGGGCGCTTTGCACATACAGTTGCAGGGTCACGAAGGCCACCTGCTTGAGCACGAACAGGGGCATGCTCTCATGGATGGCCAGGGTGCTGGCCATCATCTGCTGCATCTGCGGGTCCATGCCGCCGTCCACGAGCATGGAGGTCATGCCGCGCATCCAGAGCAGCTGCACCACGGAAAGGATGACGCTGACGATCAGGTAAAAGCTCAGGGCGCGCAGGGAGCGGCGATGCGGGCGCAGGCAGCTGAAGAAGGCCGGCGCGCCGAACATGATGCGCGTGGCCGTACGGTAAAAGGCCACCATCCAGCCCGAAGGCGCGGGCGCCACGTCCCAGGGGTTGCCGGAAGGCAGGCCGGGGCGGTCATCGTCGGCGTCGTCCCGGAAGTCATCTTCAAGCGGCTCATCGTCTGCCTGCGGCTTGGGCTCCTCCTGCCGGTCACGGGGCCGGAAGGGCGGGATCTCCTCGCGGGGATCTTCGCGGCGGCGGGCCCCGCCTTCCCCATCATCCCCCATGCCGGGGATGATGGCGCCGGGGGGCAGGTCGCTGGCCGCCGGGGCGGCGTCATTGCGGACGGGCGAAAGCTGCTCGCTGCTGCCATCCTGGGGATGGAAGCGGAAGCGGCAGGAACACTGGGGGCAAGTGGCGATCACCGAATGCGCCGGAGCGCGATCGGGAGGGAAAGGACGGCTGAAACCGCATTGAGGGCAGATGATGTTCATGACGCTACTCATAGCAGAGAGGCATCTGCCCTGCAATCCGGGGAACGGCCACAGGGCGGAAAAGGCGGATTCAGGCTTGACAGGCGGAGAGAGAGCAACTATTTTGTCCGCACCTAAGGGGAGTAACTGGGTCCTTGAGACCCTGGCAGCATCAACAGCCTGACATCACGTCTGGTGCTGCCGTTGGCCCTGCCGACTAGTGAGACCTTGGCCGCATGACTGCATGCAGCCAAGGTCTTTTTTTTTTGTGTAAAACCCAAACCCCGCCAAGGAGACCGTCATGTCTTTGCGCGACCTGCGTCCCTACCTTCTGGCTATCCTCATGACCTTGCCGGGCCTGGCTCTGCGCCTTGCCCCTGCGGACGTTTCCCCCATGCTGGTGGCCGTACTGGCCGGCCTGGCCATCCTGGGCGCGTCCTTCCTGCTGACCTGGGCCTGCGAAGTGGCCCAGCTCGACATCCCCCAGGCTGTGGCCGTGGCCGTGGTGGCCTTCATCGCCGTGCTGCCCGAATACGCCGTGGACATGTACTTTACCTGGATGGCGGGCCAGCATCCCGAAAGCGCCTACTCGCATTACGCCATCGCCAATATGACGGGCGCCAACCGGCTGCTTATCGGTATCGGCTGGACGGCCATCGTGCTGATCTTCGCGGGGCGCTTCCATAATTATGTGGCTCTGCACGAAGAGAAGCGTACCGATATCCTCTTCCTGGGCATGGCCACCCTCTATGCCCTGCTGATCCCGCTCAAGGGCTCCCTGACCCTGTTCGACGGCGTGGTCTTCCTGGGCATCTATGTGGGGTACATGTGCATCATCGCCCGCCGTCCCTGTGAGGAAGAAGAGCCCGAAGGTCCGGCGGCCACCCTGGCCAAGCTTTCGCGTCCCGCCCGCATGCGGGCCGTGGCCGGTCTGTTCCTGTTCGCGGCCCTGGTGATCCTGTTCAATGCCGAACCCTTCAGCGAAAGCCTGGTGGCCAGCGGCAAGATCCTGGGCATCAACGAATTCCTGCTGGTGCAGTGGCTGGCGCCCATCGCTTCCGAAGCGCCGGAATTCATCGTGGCCCTGATGTTCGCCTTCCGCGGCAACGCTGGTCTGGCCCTGGGCAGCCTGCTGTCCTCCAAGCTCAACCAGTGGACCCTGCTGGTGGGCATGATCCCCGGTGTCTACGCCGTGTCTTCCGGCGGCACCACCCCCATCAACCTGGACCCGCATCAGTTCCAGGAGATCTTCCTCACGGCCGGTCAGTCCATCTTTGCCGTGGCCCTGCTGCTGGATCTGCGTCTGGGCCTGCGCGAGGCGGCGGCCCTGCTGGTGCTCTTCCTGGCCCAGCTGTTCTCGCCCTTCTATGACGTGCAGCTGGAAGCCCTGCTGGGCCTGGCCCACGACCCGCTGCGCCTGCACAACTTCTATGCCTGGACGTATCTGATCCTGGCGGGCCTGCTCCTGCTGCGCCACTGGCGTCTGGTGGCCGAGCTGCGCTACGGCTTCCACGTCAAGGTCCGGGATATCGTGCATCATTAAGGTCTTGCCTCCGTCTGGAGGAAAGGCTCCGTACGGCCGGTCTTCCCCCTGTCCGCGCAGGGTCGGCAGACCGGCCTTTTATTTGCTCCCGCAAGGCTTGACAGGGCCGCGGGAGCTCTCTACAAGCAGCTTGCGGCGCCATGCCGCGATCTCTTTTTCCGTCGTCTGGGGGGTATGATGTTCAGCTCTGGGAATCTCCGTCATCTGTCGGGATCCTGTTGCCGGTCCGTTCGCATGGTCGCGCTGGCGGCCCTGCTGTCGTGCTTTGCACTGTCTCCTGACCTGTGCTCCACGGCCAGTGCTGCGCACGGGCACGGCACCATGCTGGCCGATTCCCGCCCAGAGCCTGCCCTTGCCCCCATCTCCGTCACGGATTGCAACCTGCGCCGAGTTTCCCGTCCGGGCAAGCCGGACATCACCATCACCTACCCCATGCTGGGCCGTAAGGACGTAGACCGCGACGTGGCCGACTGGGTGGAGCGCATCGCCTCGACCTTCGAGGCCGAGCTGGCGCCGCTGGCTCTGGAATGGCAGGAGCAGGAACTCCCGCCCTGCGAGCTCATGGGCTCCTATACCCTGACGCGCCCCTCGGCCAATGCCCTGAGCATCGTCTTTGAGATCTGGACCTACACCGGCGGCGCGCACGGCAACCTGGATGTGATCCCGCTGACCTATAGCCTGCTTTCCGGTCAGCGTCTGGGACTGGTGGATATCTTCGAGAACGTGGACAAGGCTCTGGAGATCATGTCCGCCGTGTCCCGGAAGGAACTGTCCACCCGTCTGGGCGGCGGCCGGGTGGACAGCATGATCCACGACGGCACCGAGCCCCTGACGGACAATTTTTCCGCGCTGGCCCTGGTGCCCGGCGGGGTACGTGTCTACTTCCAACCTTATCAGGTGGCTCCCTGGGCCGCGGGGACGCAGCGCGTCTTCATCCCGCTGGAAAAGCTGGCTCCGGCCGGTCCCCTGCATCTGCTCTGGGGCGAATGATGCCGCCCCTGGAGGCCGTGCTGCGCTTTCCCGGCCATGCGCCCTTGCTGGCCGACCATTTTCCCGGTGCGCCCCGTGTGCCCGGTTCCTGCCTTTTGGAAGCCATGCGCCGGGCCGTGGAAGAGGCCTTCCCGTCCCGTCGTGTCTGTGCCGTGCGCCGGGCACGCTTTCGTCATTTCGTCCTGCCTGACAGCGACCTGCTGTGCCGTATGGAGCCTGAAGATGCGGGGGATGTCCTGCCGTCGGAGGTCCGTTGCCGTCTGCTGCACGGCGATGCCTGCCTGGCCGAAGCCGTGTTCTCTCTGGAGTGAGGAGAAGGCAGCCCTATTTTTAAGGGGATCTTACCGAAGGGAACGAAAGACGCTTAGGGAAAGTTCCCTTTTCGCCTTCAGGTTCTCCCATCTCCCCGCAAAAAATTTTCTTCCGGTCATTGGCGGTCCTGCGCTGCGCAGAGCGGACGCGCGGCTGGCTGTCTCCCGTTTTTGTCGTAAGCTCGATGGGCCTTATGCCCGGCGCATCTTCAGGCTTTCTCCCGGCCTGTCCATGCCCTGGCGCAGGCCGTGTGCGGCAGGGCCCTTGCGTCCGGGCCGCTTTTTTTTCACTATGCGGCCATGCGATTGACGTTCCATGGTTCTGTCCTCATCCTTGGCGGCAGCAGCGAGCTGGGCCGTGCTCTGGCGCTGGCGCTACGTGCCGAAGGGGCGCAGGTCTGCTGTGTCTGCCGTGATGATGCAGGCTGCGTCCGCTGCGCGCAGGACGGCCTGCCCGCCCTTGTCCTTGCCGATCCCGAGACCCTGCCCGCCCGCTGTGAAGCCCTGCTGGGCCGGCCGGTGGGGCATCTGGCGGATCTGCTGCATTCCCGTTTCGAACAGCTGGTGGCCATGGCGGCCCCTGAAGCCATAGAACGCTGGGCGGATGATGACATCGCCCTGCGGGCCCGCTGCCTGCGTGCCGTGAGCCGGGCCATGCTGGCCCGCCGTTTCGGCCGTTGTGTCTTCGTCTCGTCCAGTGCCGCGCAGCGGCCGTCGCCCGGGCAGGGCTGGTACGCCGCGGCCAAGCTGGCCGGTGAGGGCCTGTACCGCAGCCTCGGCGTGGAGCTGGCCGGACGCGGCCTTAGCGCGTGTTCCGCCCGTCTGAGCTGGCTGGATGCCGGACGCGGGCACGAATTTCTTTCCCGCCACGGGCAGGTGGCCCGTGCCATGCCCGCCGGGCGCTGCCTTGGCCCGGACGATGTGCTGCCGGGCCTGTGCTTCCTGCTGTCGGCGGAGGCCGCGGCCATCAACGGCAGCGTGGTGACTCTTGACGGGGGCCTCGGGGCCCTCAAACTCCCGGAGCTGTGATGCGATACGACGAGATCAGCCTCAAGGTGCGCGAGATCGTGGCCCATCTGTTCGAGCGCGATGCCGCGACCCTGAGCGACGATACCCTGCTCATGCAGGATCTGCCCTGTGAATCCATCGACCTGCTGGAAGTGAGCGTGCAGCTGGGCGCCACCTTCCATATTTTTGTGGACGAGGAGCGCGCCTTCCTGCGTTCCCTGCGTTACCAGCTGGCCGGCGCCCCGGATGCGGCCGCCTTTTTGCGCGAGCATTACGGCCATCTTGACGAAGCGCGGCGGCAGCAGCTGGCCGCCTATTATACGGATGCCGACGGCATGGCCCTGCAATCGCCCCTGACCCTGGGCGACATCGCCCACTGGGTGGAACAGGCCCTTGAGGCCACACGGCAGGGGGCCTGATGGCCGTGCCTGAGCGGGTCGTCATCAGCGGTGCGGGCTGCTGCACGGCGCTGGGCCATGATCTGGACGGCGTGGCCCGCAGCCTGCGCGAGGGCCGTGATGCCTTCCGGGCCTCCGGCGCGCTGGAAGGGCTTTCCGTCTGCCCGGCGGAAGACTGGGGCCAGGATGGGGCCCGGCAGCAGTTTGAAGGCTGGCGGCATCGCCATTACCTGAACCGGGGCAGCCGGATGGCTGTCCTTTCTGGCCTGCGCGCCCTGCGTGATGCCGGGTTGGATGCGGGCCTGCCCGCCCGTTCGCACATCATCGCCGCCGTGGGCCCCATGCTGGACGTCACCGGAGAACCGGGCCTGCCGCCGCAGGATACCGCGACGCTGGGCGCGCTCTGGCTGCTGCGCTGGCTGCCCAATACCGCCGCCGGGGCCCTGGCCCGTTTTGCCCGCTGCCATGGCGAGGCCCTGACCGTCAACGCGGCCTGCGCCTCGGCCTTGCAGGCCCTGGGCGAAGGCTGGCGGCGCATACGCTTCGGTCTGGCCGACGCCGTACTGGTCGCGGCCGGGGACAGCCGCCTTTCGCTGGGCGGCCTGCTGGGCTATCACAAGGCCCGGGCCCTCAGTCTTTGTGCGCCCGGTACGGGCCCGCGTCCCTTCGACATGGGCCGGGACGGCTTCGTGCCCGGTGAGGGCGGCGCGGCCTTCGTGCTGGAGAGCCTGTCCTCGGCGCAGGCTAGGGGCGCCCATGTCCATGCGGAGATTCTGGGCTACGGGGCGTCCGTGGATGCCGAGAGCCTGACCGCGCCCGAAGCACGGGGGACCTGGGCCGAACTGGCCGTGCGGGGTGCTCTGGAAGAGGCGGGCCTCGATGCCGCCGGACTGGGCTGGCTTTCGGCCCACGGCACGGGAACGCAGCTCAACGATCAGGCCGAGAGCCTGCTGTGGGAACGCCTGCTGGGCGATGTTCCCGGCGGCCCGGCCGTCATGGCCTTCAAATCCTGGCTGGGGCACGGTTCCTCGGCCTGCGGGGCGCTGGAGCTTTGCTGCGCGCTGGCAGCCTGGCGTGACGGCAGGATGCCGCCCGTGCGCCATCTGGAGCGGCCCTGTTCCGCCCGTCTCGACTTCGTGCGGGAGCCCCGTCCCTTCCCGTCCTCCCGCGGCCTGCTGGAGAATTTCGGCTTCGGTGGCCAGAACGCCGCCCTTGCCGTGGATCTGCGGCCATGACCACGGATTTCTTTCTGGATGCGCCGTCGCCCTTCGTCCTGCTGGATGCGGCCCGGGCCATGGACTCCCCACCGGGGCTCACGGCCTGGCGCCGTTGTGAGGGCGTGCCTTTCTGGCAGGTGCTGGAGGCCGCCGCGCAGGCGGCTGCCCTGCAGCAGCGTGTGGCGCGGGATTTTTCCTGCCATGCCTTCCTGCTGTCCGTGGAACGTGCCCCGTGGCCTGCCGGGCCCCTGTCCGGCACGGCGCGGCTGGACGTGCGGGTGACGGCACAGGGCGGCAGTGTGGCGGCCTCGCTGGTACGCGTGCGGGGCCTTTGCGGGCCTGGGGGCCCTCTGCCGCCGCTGGAGCTGGAACTGCGCGTGGGCCTGGTGCCCTATGATGCCTCTTTTTCCCGTGAACTGCTGGAGAGCCGCTACAGGGAGCTGTACTCATGTCTGTCCCGCAACGCCGAAGCCTTTATGACTGTCTGAACGATCGCCTGCGCGCCGATGCCCGTCTGGGCCTTGCCCGCGATAGCGCCGCCATGGCCGGGGGAGCCGCCGGGCCGCTGTTGCGGCGAAACGGCCGGGAGTACATCTCCTTCATGAGCAACGACGGTCTGGGCCTTGCCGCCGATGCGCACTGGCAGGCGCGGGTGGCTGCCTGTTTTGCCGCCGATGCGCCGTCGGCCTCGGCCTCGCGTCTGGCCGGGGGCCGCAGCGATGTGGTTGACCAGGCCTGCCGGGCCGTGGCCGATTACTTTGGTTTTGCGGAATGTCTGTTTCTGCCCAGCGGTTATCAGGCCAATCTGGCCTGTGTGACCACCTTGCTCCAGCAGGGGCAGGAGGCCTTCGTGGACCGGCGTTGCCATGCCAGCGTCATGCGGGCCCTGCCGCTGGCCGGGGCGCGCATCCGGGCCTGGAACCATCTGGACTATGACCATCTGGAGCGCCTGCTGTCCTCCCTGCCGCCGGACGCGCCGCAGCCCGTGGTCATGGCCGAGTCCCTGTACAGCATGGACGGCGCGGCCCTCGATCTGGAACGCATGGCGGCCCTGCGTCGCCGGTACGGATTTTTCCTCTGTGTGGACGAAGCCCATGCGCTGGGTGCCCTGGGCCCCGGCGGACGCGGACTGTGCGCGGCGCAGGCCCTGCGGGATGGTGGCCGGGCCCCGGCCGATCTGGTGGTGGGCACGCTGGGCAAATCGCTGGGCCTGTGGGGCGCGTTCCTGCTGCTGCCCCGGGGCTTCACGCCCCTGTTCGAGCATCTGGCCTCGGCCATCATGCACAGCACGGCCCTGCCGCCCGCCCATGCGGCCTGCATGCTGGCGCTGGTGGAGGAGCTGCCGCGTCTCGAGGAGCGACGGCGTACGCTGGCCGCGCGCGTGGCCTTTTTCCGTCAGGCCCTGACGGAACGAGGGCTGCCGGTCATGGGCGATGCGCACATCTTGTCCGTGCCCGTGGGCGATGAGGCGCGCTGCCGCCGTCTGGCCGCCTGTCTGGCCGAGAGCGGTGTGCTGGTGCTGGGCGCCCGCTGGCCCACCGTACCGCGAGGGCAGGCCCTGCTGCGTTTTGGCCTCACCGCCCGTCATACGGAAGAATTGCTGGCCCGCACGGCTAAGGTGCTGGCCGAGGTATGGGAAGAGTAGGATATGGCGGGGGAGGAAGGGACCCTTTTGGAAAAGGGGCCCTTCCTCCCCCGCACCCCCTCCATCCTCCGAAAACTTTTGTTCTGGTCTGGCCGGCAGGTCCCCGGCGTTGCGCTGCGGGGAGGGCTATCGTCTTCTGACCGGAGTACAGGGACTTCAGAGGAAAAGAGGGTTTTGAAGGGAGCACCGCTTCGCTGGCTGCGGTCTGCGGCAGGGGATACGCGGCCGAGACCGGCAGATATGCGGGAAGAAGAAAGGGCTCGTCCCATGAGGGAACATACTGGCGAGGCCGGGAAATTTTCAGATGGCCTGCCTTGTTGCAGGGGGCAAGACGTAAAAAAAGAGGAACGCTGTGGAGCGTCCCTCTTTTTTTATGCCTCATGCGCGGGCAGGGAAAGGAGCTTTCCCGCACGGCCCGCAGGCGTTGCGGTCAGGGCCGGATGACCTTGTCGGCCAGGGAAAGGCTGGTCACCACGTCCATCATGTTGGTGGTCTCGCCCACCTGCTTGGCTTCCAGCAGGTTGAAGAAGTTCAGGCAGGTCCCGCAGACAAGGATGCTGACGCCGTTGCTTTCCAGCTGCTTCAGGGTATCCAGGCACTTGCCCTCTGTGGCCGCCAGCTTGACGCCGCCGTTGAGCAGCACGATGCGCCACAGGGAGGCCCCCAGTTCGGGCAGGCTGGCCAGGAAGTTTTCCATCAGGCGGGCGCCCAGTTCGTCATCGCCGCGGCCCAGGGTATCGGTGGTGATGAGGACCAGGGTCTTGCGGCTTTCCGTGTCCGCTGCCGGAGCGGCGGCCGGGGCCTGTTCCGGGGCGTCCACCTGTGTGGCGCTGCTCAGGCCGTGCACTTCCCACAGGGCGTTTTCGGGCTGGTTGACGCTGACTTCAAAGCCGCTGCGGCGCAAAAAGCGGCTCACGTTCTCGCTGGCGGCAGCGTTGTCCACCAGGACGAGCAGCTCCTGCGGCCGTCCCTGTTCCAGGGCGTCGCGGGTGCGCATCACAGGCTGGGGGCAGGCAAGGCCCCGACAATCCAGAGTTTTCATCCATATCCTCCTGACGGTTTCGTTCCGGCATCATGCCGGTGGTGCCAGTATGCCAGATGCGGCAGGCAGGGTCGAGAGGGGAGCGGCACCGGCAGGATGCCACACGTTGGGGCGGCATGACGGGCGGATGTTGCCCTGATGGGGGACGGCAGGGGAGGTTTTCCCGTAAGTGGCGTGCAAGCTCTTCTGACGTGTTTGTCTGGCCGCAGCTTTCCCCGCCTGTTTTGGGGCGGCCAGGGCAGGCCGCAAACGTTGCCGGAGCAAGGGGAAAAGAAAAATTTTTTCCAGCCCTGGCGAGCGCTCATGCGGTCGGGGAGGCCCAGTCCACTGCCGGAAAAGCTGCGGGGTGGTTGACCAGATGCCGGTGGCAGGGTAGGATGACTGCCAATGGCGGAATTCTCCGCCGCAAGGAGGCATCATGTTCATTGTCCGTTTGTGAAGTAGCCGGCTGAAGACGCGGGTTCGCGTCATTTCCGGCTGCGGCGCGGGCAATGGATGGCATGCCCACGCATAATCCCTCCCATTCCTTCCCCTCGCCGCATACTCCCCATTCGACCATGCATGGCCTTGGTCGTCCTTTGCTGTGGCATGCACCTCATGCAGTGGACGGCAGTCGGGGGAAGGCTCCGTGGCTGGAGCCTTCCATTTCATCTTGTGCGGTCTTCATCATTCTCGTTTATCTCATCCTGCAGACAGGAGGCACGTATGCGTATTGCCGTTGGTCTGGGCAAAAAAGGTGGGGAGGAACGTCTGGCGCAACAGGGCGTCAGCCGTCGTGATTTTTTGAAATTCTGCACGGCCGTGGCCGTGACCATGGGCCTTGGGCCCAGCATGGCTACGGAAGTGGCCGCGGCGCTGACCAATCGCCGCGCCTCCGTGGTCTATCTGCACTGCGCTGAATGCACGGGCTGTTCCGAGGCCCTGCTGCGCACCTGCAAACCCTTCCTCGACACCCTGATCCTGGACACCATCTCCCTGGATTATCACGAAACCATCATGGCCGCCGCGGGCGAAGCCGCCGAGGCCGCGCTGGAACAGGCCATCAGCAATCCTGAAGGCTTCATCTGCGTGGTGGAAGGCGCCATCCCCACGGCCATGGACGGCAAGTACGGCTATGTGGGCGGCCACACCATGCTGGACCTGTGCAAGCGCGTGCTGCCTAAAGCCAAGGCCGTGGTCACCATGGGCACCTGTGCCGCTTACGGCGGCGTGCAGGCCGCCAAGCCCAATCCCACCGGCTCCGTGGGCGTCAATGACTGCTTCGCCAAGCTGGGCATGGACGTGAAAGCCATCAATATCCCGGGCTGCCCGCCCAATCCCCTGAACCTGGTGGGCACGCTGGTGGCCTTTTTGCAGAACAAGGAGATCAAGCTCGACGATCTGGGCCGTCCGCTCATGTTCTACGGCCAGTCCGTGCACGACCTGTGCGAGCGCCGCGTCCATTTCGACGCGGGCGAGTTCGCGCCCTCCTTCGATTCCGAGGAAGCGCGCAAGGGCTGGTGCCTGTACGATCTGGGCTGCAAGGGCCCCAGCACCTACAACAACTGCCCCAAGGCCCTGTTCAACGAGACCAACTGGCCCGTGCGGGCCGGACATCCCTGCATCGGTTGCAGCGAGCCCAATTTCTGGGATGACCTGTCGCCTTTTTACCAGAACTAGGGAGCTGCCAGCATGAGCCAAGTTATGAAAACGCCCCAGAGCAATTTCTCCGGCCCCATCGTCGTTGACCCGCTGACCCGTATCGAAGGCCATTTGCGCATCGAGGTGGAAGTGGAAAACGGCCGCATCAAGGATGCCCGCAGCTGCGGCACCCTGTATCGCGGTCTGGAAGTGATCCTCAAAGGACGCGACCCCCGCGATGCCCAGCACTTCACCCAGCGTACCTGCGGCGTGTGCACCTACACTCACGCCCTGGCCTCCACCCGCGCCCTGGAAGACGCCATGGGCCTGACCCTGCCCGCCAATGCCACCTATATCCGCAACCTGGTGCTGGGCCTGCTGTTCATGCACGACCACATGGTGCATTTCTATCACCTGCACGCCCTGGACTTTGTGGACGTGACCGCCGCCCTCAAGGCCGATCCGGCCAAGGCCGCGGCGCTGGCCTCGTCCATCTCGCCCCGCAAGGCTACGGCCGATGACTTCAAGGCCGTGCAGGCCCGCCTGAAGGCCTTTGTGGACAGCGGCCAGCTGGGTCCCTTCACCAACGCTTATTTCCTGGGCGGGCATCCGGCCTATTATCTGGATCCCGAAGCCAACCTCGTGGCCACGGCCCACTATCTGGAAGCCCTGCGCGTGCAGGTCAGCGCCGCCAAGGCCATGGCCGTGTTCGGCGCCAAGAACCCGCATCCCCAGTTCCTCATCCCCGGCGGCGTGACCTGTTACGAATCCCTGACGCCCGAGCGCATCAAGGAATTCCGCGACCTGTACCTGCAGGCCCGCAAATTCATCGAAGAAGTCTACATCCCCGACCTGCTGCTGGTGGCCGGTGCCTACAAGGACTGGGCCGCGCTGGGCTGCGGTTGCCGCAACTTCATGGCCTTTGGTGAATTCCCCGAAGTGGGCGGCGAGCGCGACATCACCAAACGCTGGCTCAAGCCCGGCGTGCTGCTGGACGGCAAGCTGGATACCGTGCATCCCTTCGATGCCGGCAAGATCGCCGAGCATGTGCGTCACAGCTGGTACGAAGGCGAAGAGGCCCGCGCCCCCTACGACGGCGAGACCAAGCCCGCCTTCACCCGCATGGGCGATACGGACCGTTATTCCTGGCTCAAGGCGCCGCGCTATGACGGCCTGGCCATGGAGACCGGCCCGCTGGCCCAGATGCTGGTGGCCTATGCCCAGGGGCATGAAGCCGTGAAGCCCGCGGTGGACAAAGTGCTGTCCGCCCTGGGCGTGGGGCCGGAAGCCCTGTTCTCCACCCTGGGCCGCACCGCCGCCCGCGGCGTCGAGACCCTGGTCATCGCCCAGCAGGTGGAAAAGTGGCTGGCCGAATACGAAGCCAACATCGCCGGCGGCGACAAGAAGATCGCCATGGAATGCAGCGTGCCCAGGGAAGGGCGCGGCGTGGGCTTCGTCAATGCCCCGCGCGGCGGCCTGTCGCACTGGCTGCGCATCGAAGACGGCAAGATCGGCAACTTCCAGCTGGTGGTGCCCACCACCTGGAACCTGGGGCCCCGGGACGCCAAGCATGTGCTGAGCGCTGCCGAACAGGCCCTGGTGGGCACGCCCGTGGCCGATCCCAAGCGGCCTGTGGAGATCCTGCGCACCATCCATTCCTTCGACCCCTGCATCGCCTGCGCCGTGCATGTCATCGACGGCGAGACCAATCAGGTGCACGAGTTCAAGGTCCTGTAATCCGTATCCGTTCACTGGGGGAAGGGCTGTCCGCAAGGGGCCCTTCCCCTTTTTTCATGCGCCGTCCGCCGGGACGGCCGCCATCCGAGGAGGCTCCATGAGCGAGACTGTGGCCGTTCCCCGCGTGCTGATCATGGGCGTGGGCAATATCCTGCTGCGTGACGAAGGCTTCGGCGTGGCCGCCGTGAACTATCTGGAAAAGAATTACCATTGGCCGGAGAACGTGCGCTTGCAGGAAGGGGCCACACAGGGGCTTCTGCTCATGTCCGAACTGGAGGAGTGCGACCTGCTGGTGGTGCTGGACGTGGTACTGGGCGGCAAGGAGCCGGGTACGGTCTATCTGCTGGAAAACGAGGATCTGAGCCGCAGCCTGAGCTTTCAGGGCTCCATGCACCAGACGGATCTGCTCCAGACCCTGCAGGTCTGCGAGCTGGCCGGGTGCCGCCCGCAATGCCTGGCCTTCGGTCTCCAGCCCTTTGACTGGCGGACCATGCAGGTGGGCCTTTCGCCCGAGGCCGAGGCCATGCTGCCGGTCTTTGCGGAAAAGGTGGTGGCCGAACTGGCCCGGCGCGGCATCGTGGCCCGCCGGAAAGAAACGGCCTGAGTGGAGTACCTGGGGAAAATCCCTGCCATCCAGTCCAGCTTTTGTTGCGAGCGCTTCGTTCGGAAGCGGCAGCGCATGAAAAAAGCTCCCTGAAAAGGGAGCTTTTTGCGTTCTGTGGCAGAAAAAACACACTGCGGACAGGCGCATATCGTCCGCAGGGAAGGGTGGAAAAGTACAGGGCAGAGAAAAGAGAAGCCTTGTTCGTCTGCGCTGTCGCCTTGCCGGTGTCTTGAGACGTCCCTTGCCTTGCGCCTGACGCATTTCCGCCTGGGGCGCGCTTTCCCTCCCGCACGACAGCGGCAGGGACCTTCCAGCGCGACCGGAAGAAAAGTCTTCGGGAGGAAGGAGGGGGGCGGGGGAGGAAGGCATCCCTTTTTCAAAAGGGACCCTTGCCTCCCCTGCCATAACAGGCCCGGCGACGACAGCCGGACCGGCAAAACTAGTCGTCCAGTTCCAGATAGGTGGCGGTCTGCGCACCCTTTTCGCTGACGCTGACGCTGTGGACGCGCACAAGACAGGCGCTTTCATCGGCGGCCAGACGGCGGGCCACGTTCTGGAAGATGTGACGGGAGATGTTCTCCGACGAGGGATTGAGGCGGTCGAAGGGCGGCACCTCGTTGATGATCTGATGGTCGAGGGCGGACAGCTCTTCCTTGAGGGCGCGCTTGAGGACCTTGAAGTCCAGCAGCAGCTCCACGTTCTCGGTGAGTTTGTCGCCTTCCACGGTCAGCTCCACGGCGAAATTGTGACCGTGCAGGCGTTCGCACTTGCCTTCGTAATGGCGCAGGGCGTGGCCTGCGGAAATCTCGTCACGCACCGTAAGGCGCCAGATCTTCTTGGACATATCCTTTCCTTTGGCTGTTCTGGCCAGCCAGGGTTCATTCGTGATCCTTTCCCGGAGGGATACCGTTTCGGGAAGGTCTGTGGCCTGTCCTCCCTGGCCGTCGCATATCCTGGCCGGATAAAGCGCATTTGGGGGAGGATAGGGGGCCCGGGGGGAAGGAACCCCCTTTGGGCGCCAGCTAAAGGGGGTTCCTTCCCCCCGGAAACGTTTTTACCCGGCCCAGGCGGCCAGGGCCCTGTCCAGTTCGGGGCCGGGACTGACGCGGAACTGCGGCCCCAGCGTAAGGTGGCAGCGCACGCCGTCCAGCAGGACCATGGCTTCGGCTTCCACATTGCCGGGATGGGCCTCCAGGATGGCCTTGAGGGCCAGGATGTCTTCCTCGCCCAGACGGTGGGCCGGGATCTGCACGCAGATGGGCGTATCGCTCTGGCCGCAGGCCTCGGAAAGCAGGGTCACGCTCTGGCCCAGCAGCTTGACCTCGCGGCTGGTCTCTTCGCCGTCCTCGTCGCTGTCGCGGGTCTCGTCCACCTGGCTGTCCACCGTGGCCCGCAGGCAAAGGGGCTGTTCGCTCTTGAGCAGCTCGCGGGCCTCGGCATAGGCGCGGGGGAAGAAGGTGACCTCGGCATGGCCGGTAAGGTCTTCCACGCCCACGAAAGCCATGCGCTCGCCCTTGGACTTGGTGATGACCTCCTTGAGGCTGACCACCAGCACGGCGGTGCTCAGTTCGGCCTTGGGGTAGAGGTCGCGGGCGTCTTCCAGCGTGGTCAGGCGCAGGCGGCGCATCTCGCGGCTGAAGGGCTGGAGGGGATGGCTGGTGAGGAAGAAGCCCAGGGCCTCTTTTTCGTTTTTGAGGCGCTGGTCCTCGTCCATCTCGGGGATGCCGGACTCGGGGCAGTCGAAGCCGATGCCGGGCTGGGGCTTGGCTTCCACCTGCGGGGCCATGGCCAGCAGGGAGATCTGGTTGGAATTCTTTTCCTTGGCTTTTTTCTGGGCGCGGGTGACCACCGTGTCCAGGGCGGCCAGCAGGGCCGCGCGCGAGACGCCGAAGCAATCGCAGGCGCCGCCCTTGATGAGGGCTTCGAGCACGCGCTTGGTGACCTTGCGCAGATCCACGCGGCAGCACATATCGAAGAGGGAGACGTACTCGCCGTCCTTGCGGGCGTCCATGATCTCGGTGATGGCGCTGTCGCCCACGTTCTTGATGCCGCCCAGACCGAAGACGACCTTGCCCTCGCGGGCCGAGAAGGAACGCTGGCTGGCATTGACCGAGGGCTGCACCACGTCGATGCCCATGTCCTTGCAGCAGGAGATGTACTTGAGCAGCTTTTCCTGGTTGCTCATTTCCGAGGTGAGCAGGGCGGCCATGAACTCCACGGTATGGTGCACCTTGAGGTAGGCCGTGAAGTAGGAGATCTGGGCATAGGCGGCGGAGTGCGACTTGTTGAAGCCGTATTCCGCGAACTTTTCCATCAAGTCGAAGATCTCGTCGGCCTTGGCCTTGTCCACGCCGTTCTTCTGCGCGCCTTCCACGAACTTGACGCGTTCCTTGGCCATGGCTTCGGGCTTTTTCTTGCCCATGGCGCGGCGCAGCAGGTCAGCGCCGCCCAGGGTGTAGCTGGCGATGATCTGGGCGATCTGCATGACCTGTTCCTGATAGACGATGACGCCGTAGGTATCGCGCAGGCAGTCGCTGAGGGACTCGTGCGGATAGACCACGGGCACCTGCCCGTGCTTGCGCTTGATGAATTCGTCCACCATGCCGGAGCCCAGCGGGCCGGGACGGTACAGGGCCAGCATGGCGATGACGTCCTCGAAGCACGAGGGCTTGAGCATGCGCAGGTACTGGCGCATGCCCGAGCTTTCCACCTGGAAGATGCCGTCGGTGTCGCCGCGGGCGTAAAGGTCGTAGGTGGCGGCGTCGGTGAGGGGCAGGTTGTCCAGATCGGGCGGCGTCTTGCCCTGCAGGGTGATGTTGTCCAGGGTATCCTGGATGAGGGTCATGGTCTTGAGGCCCAGGAAGTCGAACTTCACCAGACCGGATTTTTCGGTCATGGGGCCGTCGAACTGGGTCACGAGTTCGCCGCGTTTGCCGGTGTAGAGGGGCAGGAACTCGTCCATGGGCCGGGGCGAGACCACCAGACCGGCGGCGTGGGTGGAGGCGTGGCGCGACAGGCCCTCCAGACGGCGGGCCGTATCCAGCAGCTTTTTGACCTGCGGGTCGGTATCGTACAGGTTCTGGAGGTCGGGCTCGGCTTCCAGGGCCTTGTTGATGGTCATTTTCAGGTCGTCGGGCACCAGCTTGGCGATGCGGTCGGTCTCGGCAAAGCTCATGCCCAGGGCGCGGCCCACGTCACGCACCACGCCCTTGGCCTTCATGGTACCGAAGGTGGTGATCTGGGCCACGCTGTCCTTGCCGTAGGTATCCACCATATGCTGGATGACCTCGGTACGGCGGCGTTCGCAGAAGTCCACGTCGATATCGGGCAGGGAGACGCGCTCGGCGTTGAGGAAGCGTTCGAAAAGCAGATTGTAGGGCAGGGGGTCCAGGTTGGTGATGCGCAGCGACCAGGCCACCAGCGAACCGGCGGCCGAACCGCGGCCCGGGCCCACGGGGATGCCGTGGTCCTTGGCCCAGTTGATGAACTCCTGCACGATGAGGAAGTAGCCGGGGAAGCCCATCTCGAGGATGACCTTGAGCTCGTACTGCAAACGGTCGCGGTAGGCCTGCGGGTCGATGTTGGCGCGGTTGGGGTGCTTCTCCAGGCGGCGTTCCAGGCCTTCCTCGGCCAGGCGGCGGAACTCGGAATCCAGGCTGGCGCCTTCGGGCAGCTTGTAGACCGGGAAATAGTGGTGGCCCATGTCCAGTTCCACGTTGCAGCGCTCGGCGATCTCGGCCGTATTGCTCAGGGACTGGGGCAGATGGCCGAACACGGCCTCCATCTCCTCGCCGGACTTGTAGTAGAGGTCATGGGTGCCGAAGCGCATGCGCTTGGGATCGTCCATGGTGGTCTGGGTCTGGATGCAGAGCAGCACCTCGTGGGCGTCGGCGTCGTCGGCGTTGAGGTAGTGGCAGTCGTTGGTGGCCACGATGGGCAGCTTGAGATGGTCGGCGATCTCCAGCAGGCCCTTGTTGGCGATCTCCTGCTCGGGCAGGCTGTTGGACTGCAACTCCAGATAGAAGCGGTCCGGGTAAATATCGGCGTATTCGCGGGCCAGGGCGATGGCGCCGTCCATGTCACCGGCATTGAGGGCGCGCGGAATCTCGCCCGCGATGCAGGCCGAAAGGCAGATGAGGCCTTCGGAATACTGGCGCAGCATGGCCTTGTCCACGCGCGGCTTGTAGTGGAAGCCCTCCAGATAGCTGCGGCTCACCAGCTTGACCAGGTTGTGGTAGCCCTCGATGTTTTCCGAGAGCAGGATCAGGTGGTTGCGCTTGCGGGCCAGCTCGGAGGTCTTGTCCAGATGGTCGTGGCAGACGTAGACCTCGCAGCCGATGATGGGCTTGATGCCGAAGTCCTTGCAGGTCAGGAAGAATTTGGCCGCGCCGAACAGGTTGCCGTGGTCGGTGATGGCGCAGGCGGGCATGCCGAAATCCTTGGCACGGGAGCAGAGATCCTTGACGCGGATGGCGCCGTCAAGAAGGCTGTATTCGGTGTGGCAGTGCAGGTGCACGAAATCGGACATGCGGGAACTCCGGGCCTCGACGGCCGATGAAGGGAAGAGAAGGCCATACGCGGCCGGGGCGATACGGGACGGCCGTGTCCGGCACCGGAAAGCGGATACGGACGCAGGGCCCGCACACGGCGGAGCAAGAGTATAGCAGGTTCGGGAGTGGGCCTCAAGGCTGGGCTCTGTCCTGTTCCGGGAAAGGGCAACGGCATTTCCCGGTATTTCCCGAAGGCCGGGAGCTGCGCATGCGGCAAGGGAAACGGGGCGGCGATCGGCGGATCGTCGCCCCGTTTTGTATGGGGAGGGGAAAATGTCTGCCCCTGCAGGCAGGCCGCGGGAGTACCGGCGGGTTCGGGCGCGGCAGCGTATGACAGAGGCGGGATATGCCGGCTAGATGCGCAGCATGCCGCCCATCAGGGCCGGATCCACGGCGGGCGCTTCCGGGGCGTCGGCAGCGGCATCGTCACAGGCCAGGCATGATATGTTATTCGGAGATGCTTGGCCTACTGGAGTAGTGACAGAAAACCTTTCGACGCCGGGGGCGGATCTTTCGCATGGCTATTTATTGGTCTTCGAGCAGGTACAGATAATCGCGGACTGCCTGCAGGGCTTCCTCGAAGGGGATCATATTGGCATGAGCGATATTGTTCCGGAGGTCGCGCCAGTGCTTTGCCGTATTGATAAGGAATATGGGCAGCTGGGATTTGTAATGGGTATAGATATAGTATGAGAGTGGTCCTATCTCGGAATCCAGCGCCGGGAAGTTTTCCGCATTCAGGCTATCCCAGCCTGGCCCCAGTATTTGTTCAATCTTGCGGTAAAGAAGGCTGTGAATTTCTTGGGCCAGCGGCAGGAAGACTTGCATCTGTCCACTTACAGCGAGCCGTTCGAGCTCAGCAGTCTGGCCAGCTGCCAGCAAGGCGGCAGGGTGCAATGCCGTCCTGCCGTAGCAGTTAATATCGAGTATGCCGCGATGCCACAGAGTGGCCACGATCCCTTGGGGGGGAGCGTAGCGGTCAAGGTGACAGGGGGGCGCATTGAGGTAGGACAGGACGAGCTGCCCATTCTCTCGCGTGTGTAATTCATGCTGGGACAGGGCATTGACCAAGCTGTCCATGTCTGTGGGCAATTCCTCTAGGAAAAAGTCCACGAGCCCGGGATCACTGCTGGCCAGTCCTTTGCACAGTGCGTAAAACCAGTAATAGAGGTGCTTTTCTTCGGTTTCGGCAGCCCCGAGGGCTCGTTCGATGGCATATTCCAAATCAGAGACATGCAGACGGCCCCACCAGTGGAAGACACTGAGGCCGATATCCTCGCGAGGCATCCTCCTGCCGGCAGGGACGACGAGGAGCAGACTCCAAGGCATGTGGATATCCTGGTCCTTGCAGAACTTCGCGTAGGCGACCATATGGTCGACGAAGGTGAAGAACTCGTCTTCCCATGGCAGCGGTGTCTCGGGGAGGAAAATCACCAGTGTGCGGCATTCCGACAGGGTCGCTTCCGGCAAGGCGGCGATATTGGCCTCGTCTCCATAAGGGAAGATGAAGAGCGGGCACAGGTTCTGCTCCAGTGAACTTTGCGGGTCGATCTGGGGGATACGGAGTTTTCCCAGTGACTTGCGGCCATAGGAAATCAGTTCGTCACGGAACGAAGAGAGCAAGTATTGCGGGACTGATACCGCACAATGCTCTTTTTCCGTGGCGAGGACCATACAGATCTCACGCAAAAAGGCTTTGGGATGAGGGCTGTACCAGATACTCATAAGTCGGCTCCTGTGATCGCATCAGCTGCAATGGCATCAAGCCTGAGGCCTTTGGAGGTCTCCCGCAGTATATGCAGGCTCTTGAGCAGATCCAGGCATTGCTGGAAAGCAGTTTTCGTGAGGGTCTTCGGAGGATCAATGAGCTCGGGGATGTCCGTTTCCTGGAAAACTTCTCCCCTGAGGACGCTCAGTGATGCCACGATATTCCGGAGTTCCGGCACATCAGGGACAAAGTCGGTACTGCGGAGGGACGCAACGGGCTTTTTCCCGGACAGGATAGGATAGGTCAGGCAGGGCCAGCCTCCCGTCTCTTTTATGATCTCGCCAGCGTTGAGGCCGGGCAGGGTCTTTTCCTTGCACCAGTAGTCCACACTGTTCTCTGTCCAAGGTAAGAGCGGCATCTGGTAGCTGGAGAGGGCATCGTTCAGGCCTTCCCGAATCAGCCCATAGAGGCAGTCCGGACCAACGAGGCAAACAATTTTGACGTATTTGCGGTCGGTCCGCAATTGGGCGAGCCAAGCCTCGGCGGTTTTCATGAACTGGGCCATATACGGGAACGTATCGGAAGAGATGGAGACAATGAGGCCTCCTTCGGGCAGCTTTTCATAGAAACCGCGCAGGGATCGCATAGCTTCCGTCACGGTCATGCCGGAAAGGGAGGCATAGCGCATCTTGCCCAGATAGTCGTTCTCGGTCTTTTCCGCGATTTTTTTTATCGCGTTGGGCACTCTGTCGAGTCCGAGCGCCTTGGAGCCGGAGATCCAGCAGATACGGCTGCTTTTGTCTGCCAGCAGGTTGTACTGGGAGGCGACGAAGACATCGGCGCCGTCCATGCGCAATTCGTCGGGATCGGCCACGGGCTGGTAGGGGCGATCGTAGAACTGTTCGAGCTGGAGCAGGACGTTTTCCTGTCCGCCAAGCAGCTCCGTGATATTGGGGGTGCGCAGCCGGTAACTGCCGCCAAAGGAGATGACGAGGCCAAGGCCTTCCATCTCGTGAAGCAGGCTCTGCAGGGTGTTCACATCGCCACTGCTACCGGCAGCGAAGGCTGCGGGCCAGTAGCTGCGCAACTCGTTCTGCAGCCGGCGGATGGAGATATTCTCGCCTTGCAGGAGCGCCATGACATAACCGATGACGAGGTAACGCTTGTCAAGGTCGAGCGTCATGGTGAAACAGTCGCGGATGCGTGTCTTCAGATCCTGGGAGTCATAGACCTTAAGCATGGTACTCTTGTCTATAATATGGACAGGCTCGCGCGAGGGCAGGTTGCTGACACATTTCACCAGTTCGCTGCAGAACATCTGGATGAGCTTGGGCTGGTAGTTGCAGTAGTTGAGTGCCATCTGGACGAGCTGAGGAGTCGCGAACTCGAGGCCCAGCAGGCTCATGGGCTTGGTCATCAGGCCGTAGGCCGCGTCCGTGGAGAGGGGCCCGATGCAGATGGGGGCACCAAAATGGTACAGGGGGTTATTGCTCTCATGGCTGAAGCGCTGGACAGAGTGCAGACCGGTGAAGACGACTTTAAAACTGCGGCCTGATTCCTGCATCATGTCACGCAATATCCAGACGTCCTTGAAGCCGCGTTTGCAATCCTTGTCCAGAATGCTGTCGCATTCGTCGAGGAGGATGATGATACGCCGTCCTCCTTCGCTGTGGAGCCAGGCGAAGAGCTTGTCTTTCAGGGTGTTGCACGTGGTGCCAGCATGGACGATTCCGGCCTTGATGCACTGTTTGAGGACGACGTCGAGGAGTGAGGTGTCCTGCACGGCCATGGTGTACTGGAGGACCGTGATGGGGGAAGCCGGAGAAAGCTGGCTGTTCTCGGGCCTGTACTCCTTGTAGATCTGCTGGAGCAGGGCACTTTTGCCGAGCTGACGTCCACCGTAGATGATGCAGGCTCCCTTGTCGCTGAGGACACTGGCTTTGTCGGCCTCGCGTCCAAAGAACATCTCTTGGGGCACAGCGCCCGCTACATCGGGGGTATAGGGGTTGTACGGCGAACCGGCGAGGACCACTTCGAACATTTTTTCTGTACGGACGGCGGCGTCCATGTCAGCGAGGAAGTGGAAGAGGTTGCTGTCGATGACCAGCGGGAAGACCGGCCAGCTTTTGGACAGGTGCAGAATCTCCTTTCTGGCGCCAGCCGAAAGGGGGCCGCAGCAGATCACGGTAAGAGCCGTGCCCGCAGTGATGTAGCCGCTGGTGAGCAGATGCTTGATATGGGCCGGGGAGACGTCCCAGCCGAACGCGATGACGTGCTGGCTGCGAGCACCGCTGCCCCACTGGGGGAGAGGACTGTCCAGTTTCATGCTGTAGCGGAGGACCCGCCAGAAGTTGGGCGAACCGGACGTGAAGATCTCCGTGGGCTGTTCCTTTTGCGAGAGCGTGAAGCCCAGCCAGCGCAGGAACTCAGTGGTGCGGCCACGGAAGGTGCTCTCCGTGCTGCGACGGTTGCGCAGGCTGTACAGCTGTTGCCAGAGCGTATGGGATGCCTTGTCCGCTGTTTCGGGGATGCCCTTTTCCAGCTGGGCATAGAACTCCTGGGCCGTGGAGCGGGAAAGTGTTTCCCTGGTCTGGAGGACCGGGAGTTCTCCCCGTTGGGCAAGGTGATTCTCCACACGAGCGATATTGTCCCATGCGGCACTGAAGACCAGGCTGGAGCTGACTTCTTTTTTCAGCTCGTCGAGGAAGTCCTGTGCTTCCTGGGTGACATCGTCTTTGGTGTACAGTTCGTCGATACGGGTGAGCACTGCGTCTAGGCTGCTCTTGTTCCAGTGTTGCAGCTCACCGCGCAGTTTCTTCAGTTCCTGGATTGCTAAGGCCATGTCAGGTATGGTGCCGGCCTGGTTGACGATATCGCAGATCTGGAGATTGATCTTGCTCTGCTGGTCGTACAGGATGGCACCCCGGAAATAGCTATCGCCGAGATATTCCTTCAGCGTTTCCAGCTCGGTGTCGAAGGCTTTCTGCCACTGTTCGCGGCTGGCCGTCATGACGTCATCGAGCGTGAAGGGCAGGGCGGCCGCAAGCGAGGGCGCGTGGAGAGCCAGCTCGGACGATGAGGGCCGGACATTGCAGGTGGGGAAGAACTTCAGGAAATCAGCTGACTTGGAGAGCCTGCCTCTGGCCATATGGATGGCGAGGCTGGCCGCGACGACATCGTCCTGAGCATATGATCCGGAAGCCAGTGCCCGGGCCAGCACCTGAGGAGACATCACTTTGTCTTCATCCGCATAGGCACAGGCCAGCCGCAGGGGCCACAGTTCGAGTTCGTCCATAGGGGAGCCGCTGCCCGACATCACGCCATTGTGCAGTTCCTCCATCTGGCAAATAAACCATTCGCCTTCCGCACAGGTCTGCAGACGGGATCTGTCCATGGCTGCATACAGGCGTTCGAAGCGTTGTTCCTCGTAGGACGGTTCGTTTCTTTTTGCCGTGTTCTGGAAACACTCGAGCCAACTCCCGGCCAGTTCCACAGCGAGTTTGATGTCATCGATGAGTTTTTGCCGGGCACTGGCCTCGATGGTGTTTGTGGATGTCCTGGCATGGCTGCGGTCAATGAGAGCCGTGATATTGCGCTCGTCCTGATAGGTATCGATGAATTCCCGCAAACCCTCATCGCTATCGTGCAGGCAGGCATCAAGGAGCTTGCCGATCACGCCACGTTTTTCGAAGAAGGTCTTTCGCAGTCTGCTGGCAGGCGCATAGATGATCTTGCCTTTCATGCTGCGCTGGAACAGCTTTTCGGTCTCTTTTCTGAGGAAGTCCTTCTGTTTTTTCTGGTCCTGAGCGCTCTGAGCGGAGAAGACGGAGTCCTCAAGCGGCTTGCCGCAGCGGACGAACTGGCGCAACTCCTCTATGAATTTTCTGAGGCCATAGTCGGTAAGATCGGAGTCGAGAATGGCAAGGATGGTGGTGATCGGATGCATGGACTGTGCGGGCATCAGCAGTGCCGGGCGCAGGATGGCGATCGCCAGCAAGAGCTTTTGCCTGTCATCTAGATCCTGGATACTGCGGGCAGCCTTATCACATAGATTCGTGATGGGCTCGCGGAGGCTGACAAAGCACGACTGGTAATGTGAACCGAGGTGCAACAGTTTGGCCAACCACACGGGGACAGGGGCATCCGGCTCGAAGCTGCAGGCCAGCCAGTAAAGGATGCAGCTGTCTTTGAGGACGACGGCCTGCCGGTACAGAGAGTCCGGGTCAGCCACTGGCCCGTCTTCGACGCCCTCTTGGCAGGGGGCGGTATTCATGAGGGCCCGTATACCTGCGGCGAGGTGGTTCGGGACATCGCCTCCCACGGCAGCAGGGAGCTGTCCTTCGGACTCTGCGGTCTTATTCACGGGGGCTTTCTTAGAGTCGGAACAGGATTGCGTAACCTGGGGAGCTTGACCAGTTTTGGACTCAGGGGGGATTGAACTGTCCTGGAGGGGGCGTTCCATCTTGTTCTTGAGGCGCAGGCCAAGGACCCCTTCTCCCAGAAGTGCATCGAGTCTGGACGAATGGCCGGTAGCGTTCCTGCTGCCCGTCAAGGAAGAAAAGGCATTCCGAGGCTGAACAGCGGAAGCGAGGGGCTGCCCGGGATCTCCGGCGGCTGCGTCAGCATCACTGGCCTGTGTGGCCTTTGAGGCTGCCGGAGTGGGAGCAATCACCCGAGGAGGCTGGTAATGCGTAGTGTCGTGGGCAAACATCTGGCTGTTGACGTCGTCAGGAGCGGAAGCGAGGGGCTGCCCGGGATCTCCGGCGGCTGCGTCAGCATCACTGGCCTGTGTGGCCTTTGAGGCTGCCGGAGCGGGAGCAATCACCCGAGGAGGCTGGTAATGCGTAGTATCGTGGGCAAATATCTGGCTGTCGACGTCGTCAGGAGCGGAAAAGTACCCCAAATTCCCGCTGGATACGGCTTTGTCAGCATCCTTGGCCTCTGTGGCTTCAGTAGTATCAGAAGTCGGAGTGATTTCAGAGGATGCTGCAGCCTCAAGGGTCGGCTGGAGATTTGGTGCAGCACCCTGTGGGCTCCCCGGTGTTTGCGCGCTTTCTCCGGCGTCATCATCTTTCAGAGAGAAGATAGCTTTTCCGAGCTTGGAGACCAAACTATGAGAGTAGGGAAAATCCGGAAACTCTTCATCGAGTAGATCAGCTTTGAATTCCAGCTCTCCTCTAATAGCGGGCAGAATCAGACTAAATAGTGGAGATTGTTCTGGCTGGAGCCGCCCCTCGTCAAGGGCATTGATTTCTTCTTCAGCAAGATTGCGATCGTTGGGCAGTAGCGGCGGAATGATTTGGTCTAGGAGGCGACGCAGGGCTTCGGTATTGAATTCAGGGGCAAGCTTCTGCATGCATATTTGCTGTAGTTCCGTGCGGATAGCCTGCAGCCGGGGATGCAGCCTGGCGGCCAATTCCATGCCCGTACACGCCAAACTCTCCCGGAGGACAGGAGTATCTTCTGAAGCCGTCATGCTGAGGGTTTCATGAAGAGGACGCATGAATTGTATCAATGTCCTACGCAATATCCGCAAATCCTTCAAAAGCTCACGTGATCGTTCCACGTCCTTTATGGAGGAGATAGTCATGGCGGGAAAATCAGTCTGGAGAGATTGGGTTTGCTTTATATAGTCATGGCCGAGAATGTCGAGATCCTCCAGCATGACAAGAGCCATGAAGGGGGAACAGAACGGGGCCATTTTTTCCATGAGTTTCAGGCTCGCGTCAGATGAGGAGGCCGCAATGTTGAGTTCTTCGATGCTCGGGAAAGATCCGGTAGGCATACCGAGAGCTTGGGCAAAAATATGCATGCCGGAAAGAAGTTCCCAAGGGGGAAGAGATGGATTTACACCAAGTTCCTCGTGAATCTGCATCAGAAACTTGTTGCCAAAATCCGTTTTGAATTGTGGGTACTTTTGTCCGAAGAGCCCTACTTTGGTCAGAAATTCCATGGAGACCACGCCACTTTTCCGGCATCTTTCGTACATTTTTTTTGTACCGATGTCCTCACTGGCGGCCCAGCTCTTCAGAAATGCACTTTCAAGGAGTTTTTTAAGAGCCTCTCCTCTCTTTTTGCGCCATAGTAGTTCAGAGAAAGCCGGGAAAGTCTGGATTGAAGTAATCTCTAGCGCACGATGCTGCTTCATATCGCCCCCAAGAAGCGGGAATGTGAATTCCATGAGAAAACATGTCCGTTATCTTTTTGATGATAGGTGAACTCATACATAATTGCAAGAAATATGTAGAATTTTAGGAATACTTATTTGAATACTATAATTGTCAATGTTGGATAAATTGTAAATTCAAATTAAATCAATGTATTATTTAAATATATTTAGGAGTTTGCTAAAAATAAAATTTTGTATAATATAAAAAGTTTTTATAAATCAAATAGATAGTATCTGTTTGTAGAATTTATAGAGCGTGGTTGTGTAACAACAAT
>NZ_JBNPMK010000009.1:0-126156 GCF_050313955.1 Desulfovibrio sp. SGI.133
CTATAGGTTATGAGAGTGAGGGAAGTTCGTCTAGATGCGCAGCATGCCGCCCATCAGGGCCGGATCCACGGCGGGCGCTTCCGGGGCGTCGGCAGCGGCATCGTCACAGGCCAGGCAGCGTTCCTGCCAGTGCTCGGCCACGTTGACGAAATTGCTCACCCAGGTGCCCACATTGGTATCGGTGAGCGCGGTCAGGGGCAGCGTGCCCTGCAGGGTCACGCCCGTATCTTCGCGGGCGGCCAGGGTGAAGCCCTGGGTCTGGTGGAAGAAGGTGTTGGCGTCCAGCAGCGCGGCGTAGAGTTCGTCACGTTTGTGCGCGGGCAGGGGGGCCACCACGGTGAAGATCATGACCTGATCCGTAGAAAGGCAGCGCAGGCTGACCTCGAAGTCATCGATACCCAACAGGCAGGAGGAATCGCCGTCGCGGGTCTCGATGCCGGGCAGGTCCAGTTCACGGGCCAGGGCGGCCAGCAGGGAAGAAAAAGCGGGGTTCATGGCAGGGGCTCCTTGTTAGGGGATCAGGCGTCCTGGGGCTGACGGGCCTGCATGCGGCAGGCCGTGAGCACGCCCTGGCCGTCCGGGGTGATGGTGTAGGTGAAGTCCGCATCCAGCGGCGACTGGGGCGGCGTGTGGTAACGCATGGTCACATCGCCGTTGGCTTCGCGGCGGATGTCGAGGTCCATGGGCGAGTGCTCGTCCTGCAGCACGCCGGTCCGGTTGCTGAGGGTGCGCACCAGGAAGACGCCGGACTGGCCCATGCTGAGGATGACCTGCCGTGCCTGCACGTCATTGTCGTCGCAGAGCAGCCGGGCCCGGATGGCCAGATTGTGCGACATGGTGGACGGCCGGCCATGCTCGAAGTCGTTCTTGTCCTCGTCGGTCATGTAGGCGATGTCCTGGATATGGACGGTGCCCTCTGCCTCCGCCGGGATGCCCACACCGCCGAAGCTGATGGTGGGCCGGTAACCGGGAAGGGCGTTTTGTGTGCCGCGGCGGTTCAGGTCTATGGCCATCTCCTTTTCCACATGGGCCATGTCGTCCAGGAGCGCCAGAGGCGTCAGCCTGGGCGGGAAGGCGAAGTCATTGAGGTCGAAGCGGGCTCCACCTTCGACGGCTTCCAGGGCCTTTTCCAGGCTCACACCGGCACTGAGCAGGAGCATGCCGGTGAAGGGGGCCGCGGGATCATCCGTGCGGGCCTGGAACATGCCCAGGAGCTTTTCATACATGGCGCTGTTGAAATCACGCTGGCTCTTGGCAGCCAGATCCTGCGGCATGGGCTCCTGGAAGCAGCCCTGCCACAGGGTCTCGCGGCTGAGGGGGCCCTGGGGCTGCTGGGCGCGCATCTCGTCCATGTGCCGCATGGCCACCATGATGAGGGCGATACCGCCGCCCAGGTTCAGCTGGGAAGCCAGGGAGGCCACCTCGCCCACAGACTGACGGGGGGCCAAGTTCATGACATCACGGAGCGTGGCGTCCCTCAGGCCCGGCTTGCCGCAGGCAAAGGCAAAGCATTGCAGGGAGGTCTGGTTGGCCGTGGAAAGATCGCGGAAGAAGTCCGCGGGCGTGCCCTGACGCCCCGCCGCGCTTTCTTCCACCAGCACGCGGTCCATGAGCTGCCCCAGCTGGGCCTTGAGTTCGCCGTCCACACCAAGATGGGTGGCGCAGGCATCCAGGGCGGCGTCGCGGGTCAGCTGCGGATCGATGCCGCAGAGCATGTAGTCCGCGGGCCGGGACTGGAGGGTCTGCATGGTCACGGCATCGGCCATGTCCTGATAGGAAAGCAGCTTCTGGCTGTTGGCCGCCATATCGTTGATGATCCGCTCGAAGGCCTGGCGCAGGGCCGGGGAGGGCTGGAGGTTGTTCTTCGCGTAAAAGTCCTGCAGCGCATGGTCCAGATTGCGGGTATCGCCCGCGCCGTTGTTGCCCAGCAGAAAACGGCGGGCCATCTCGGTGTTGGCCGGGCCCAGGGCCTGCGACATGTCCGATGCCTGGGCAAGGATGTCGCGGGCAACGCGGGCCTTGAGCGGCTTGCCCTGCTGGCGCATGGCGCTGAGCTGCGGGGCCAGGGCATCGGCGATGCCGTCACCGTACTTGTTGCGGATGGCGCCGAGGAAAGCTTCGGCAGTGGCGCGGTGGGTGGCCTTGGCGGTGAAGAAGGCGCTGACCCTGCCGGAAGTCTGGATGCCGCCTTCCGCGGTGGCGACAAGGCGGTCATGGGTGCCGGCTATGTCGGCCAGCCGGGTCAGAGAGGCAACGTTGACGCGATCGATATGGGGCATGGGATCCCTCCCGGGAAATGGTCGATAGGTACGGTACGGGATGTACGGGCAAATGCTGTCCTGGATAAAGCAAGCTTCATGCCAGTTCCTTCCAGCCTACAGGGGAAAGCCGAAAGTGTCCATTTTTCTTCGTCCAAAGGCGATTGGGCCCGGCAGGAGCAGGAGATGACGCTTCCGGACTGACAACGATGTTGTCAGCATGGAGAACGGTACGCGTCGTCATGGGACAAAAAGTGTCACGGCAGCCCCAAAGGACTGCCGTGATGCGGGCGGAAGGGATGTTTCGTCGAGGCTTTCCGGGGTCCCGGGCGACAGCGCGGCGATCAGCCTTCGTAGACCTTGTGGCTGTCCAGCCACAGCCAGCCCAGCAGGCAGGCCAGGCCCACCAGGATGGCCATGAGGGCCTGGGCCGCCACGGGGCCGGGCCAGACGGGCAGGGCGCAGAGCAGCATGGACAGGCTGCCGAACAGCAGGCCGCCGCTGTTGATGAGGGCCGTCAGGCTGCCGGTATCGTTGCGCATCTGGTTGAGCATGAGCACCGTGGCCGGGGGACGCAGGGCGCTGCCGCAAAAGCTGACGGGCGCGCAGAGCAGGGCGAAGATGAAGGGCCCCTGATCCCCCACCAGCAGCAGGCCCAGCCCGGCCACCACGACGATGCCCAGATAGGCCGAGAAGAAGAGACGCCGGGGCGCGGTGCGGAAAAAACGCTCATGCGCCAGCGGGCCCAGCATGCTCATGCCCGCATTGAAGGCGAAGAACAGGCTGTAGGCCTGGGGCGAGAGCCCGAACAGACCCTGGAAGATGTAGGATGAAAGGGCCAGATAGGCCATGAAGGGCATGCTGGTGGCGGAAAAAAGCAGCAGCAGGCAGCGGAATCCCCGGTGGCGCAGGACGACCAGCAGACGGCCCAGGGTACGGAAGGCATTGCCCTGTACCGGATGGTGCATGGTCTCGCGCAGCAGCAGCGTCCCGACGCCGGCCAGCAGGCCGCAGAGCAGCAGGCAGGCGAAGATGCCGCGCCAGTCGGTGACGGCCAGCAGGGCCCCGCCGATGACCGGGGCCAGCATGGGCGCCAGGATGGTGATGGTCTGGATCCAGGTGATGACTCTTTCCATGGCCCGGCCGCGCAGCACGTCCTTGACGATGGCCAGGGCCATGGCGCTGATGCCGCCGCTGCCGATGGCCTGTACGGCGCGCCAGAACAGCAGGGGCCAGATGGACTGGGCCAGGGCCAGGAACAGGCTGGAGACCACATAGAGCAGGGCGCCCGTGTAAAGCACGGGCTTGCGGCCGTATTTGTCGCTGAGCGGGCCCCAGAAGAGCATGGAGGCCCCGAAGAGCAGCAAAAAGCAGGAGATGCTCAGGCTGGAGAGGGCGTCCGTGGTCTGCAGGGCCTGCGTCATGTGCGGCAGGGCGGGCAGGTACATGTCGGTGGAAAGGGGCGCGAAAGCGCTCAGGAAGGCCAGATAGGCAACCAGCCAGCGGTTGCCGGGAGCAAAAACTTTTTTGGGCATACGGGAACTCCATGCCCTCGCGTGAACGAAGGCGTGGTTCCGTGCTAACCAAGTTCCGCCCGATGTGCAATGAAATCCGTTTTCGTCCACGAACGGGACAAGGGCTTTTTTCGCACAGGGTTGGCAGACAGCTCCGGGGAGGGCCTGCCGTGCTGCGCACGTCACGGCAGGCGGCGGGCGCGCTGCGGCTCAACCGTATACGCGGCACAGCCCGCACCCCGGCATCGCGCGAGGCCGTGTGGTGGCAGGGCCCGCTTTTCGTCCGGCAACGGGCAACAAAAAAGGACGGACCCCGGCTTGCGGACCCGTCCTTGTAAAATGCGGTGAGAGCGTGCCTAGCGCAGGGCGGACACGATGTCCGCAGCCGAAGGCGAGGCCAGCACCTTGCCGTCGGCGATGACGGCCGGGATGCGCTTCACGCCGTAATAACGGGAGATCTGCACGGCCTGGTACATGTTCACGTTGCCGGCATTGTAGCAGTAGCGGGCCACGTCCAGTTCCTGGCTGGAAGGTACGGCCGGACGCAGCTTGCCCATATAGGCGTAGTGGATGGGCAGGTCGGTGGACTTGACGGTGGCATCGTACTCGTTGGTGAAGGGCACGCTGCGCCCCTGCTTCTTCTGGGCGGCCTTGATGCGGTTCCATTCGCTGAGGGCGTGGCTCATGTAGTCCATGGCCTGGCCCTTACGTTCATAGCTGATCCAGATGCCCATGCCCATGAGGTCGGTACCGTAGTTTTCCGAATTTTTGGCAAAAACGGCGATCTTGGCGTCAGCGGGAGAAAGCTTGGCCGAGGCATCGCGCACGGCCTGCCAGACGCGGGCGCTGTCGGGCGAGGCAAAGTCCAGCAGCACGATGATCTCGTGCGGGGCCGTCTTGTTGCCGAAGAACACGGGGTAGATCTCTTCGCGCCAGTGGGGGCGGTAGGCGGCCTCGTCCTCGATGCTCTGGCGGTCGGCGCCCATGGCCTGCACCATGGCCATGCCTTCAGCGGAAAGAGTACGGGTGTTGGGCAGGCTCTTGTTCATCCAGGGGTTGAAGGCATTGGCTTTGGCAGCGGGGGCCGCCTGTGCCGCAGGCGTCAGGTCGGCGCTGCCGTTGCCCCCCATCAGACCACAGGCAGAGATCAGGCCGCAGACCAGCAGGGCCAGCGGCAGGCGCAGGACATTCTTCACTTTTCCTCATCCTTTTTGACAGTTGGCAAGGCAGCCACGGCATCTTCCAGATGCCGCAGCCAGATATCGGCAAAAGCGCGGTATTCGGCCGTGCCCCGCACCACGGGCGCGCAGGTGTGCCCGGCGGCCTCGATGCGGGAACGCCAGGAATCCGGCGCGTCCCCGGCCATGTCTTCCAGAGTATGGCGCCCCACCACGGAGAGCAGGGGCATGAGCCAGACACGGCGGGACGTGAGGCGCGGCAGCAGGGCCTCCAGCTCCAGGGCACCGCTCATGGTGCCCACATGCACGCGGGCGTCCAGGGCCTGCACGGCCCCGGCAAGGGCCGCATACGCGGTCACGGCCTGCTTGCGGCTGCCGTGGCCCATGAGCACCACGTCCTCGTCGGCCCGGCGTTCTTCGGGCAGGTGGGCCAGCACGGCCTGCGCGGCGGCCCGGATGTCCTCGTCACAGGCCAGCAGGGGCGTCCCTATGCTCACATGCAGGCCGTCCAGACGCCCGGCCTCGTCCGCATCGGCGCGCACGTCGGTATGTTCGCTGCCGGGGATGATCTGCAGGGGCTGCACGGCCACATGGGTGAAATTTTCCAGGCACAGGCGGCGCAGGGCCTTGAGCACGGAATCGTTTTTTTGCCGGGCACGCGTCAGACGGGTGCGCAGCAGCTCCGAAGAAAGGGCCCAGCGCACGCAAATGCCGGGAAAACGTTCGCGCACCCAGGCGTCGAACTGGCGCAGCGAGCCACGCCCCTGGGGGCTGCTCGTACCGTAGGCGACCAACAGGATAGCGGTTTTCATCTCTGCTGGTGTACGACACTTGACGCACGCTGGCAAGACGGAGCGCCTCACGGTTGACCGTGGGCAGAGGGGAGGCTACAGTGCGCTATACTTTGGAGGATTGTTCGTGAAAGCATTGGTTCTGGAGGGCTGCACCGGACTGCTGGGGCAGGCCCTGCGCCATGTCCTGCTGGGGCGCGGCTGGTCGGTGGAATCGCTGGAACGCTCGGACGGTGACATCCTGGATGCGGACTTCCTGCAGGCCCGTCTGGACAGTTGCGCGCCGGACGTGGTGTTCAGCTCCCTTGGCTGGAACACGGTGGACGATGCCGAGGACCATCCCGACGAAGTCCTGCTCTACAACCGCACCCTGCCGCACACTCTGGCCTGCCTGCTCAAGACCCGGGGGGAAGGCCATCTGGTGCACTTCAGTTCCGGGCTGGTCTTTTCGGGCCAGCACGGCAGCCCCTGGCGCGAAGAAGACGCCACGGCTCCCCTCAATGTCTACGGCAAGACCCGTCTGGCCGGGGAACAGGCCGTCTTGCAGACCCTGCCCGAACGGGCCTGCGTGGTGCGCACGGGCTGGCTGTTCGGCCCCGGCAAACGCAATTTCGTGGACGACATCCTCAATGCCTGCCACAGGCGCGACAGCATCACCATCGTGGACGACCGTACGGGCTCGCCCACCTATTCGCTGGATCTGGCCCTGTGGAGCATCATGCTGGCCGAACGTCAGGCCACCGGCCTGTGGCATGCCGTCAACAGCGGTCAGGCCACATGGTGCGAGTTGGCCTGCGAAGCCGTGGGCCTGGCCGGCAACGAATGCCGTGTGGAGCCCATCCCCTCGTCGCAATGGCCGCAAAAAGCGCCGCGTCCGCCCTATACGGTACTGGACTGCGGCAAGCTTTCCGAGTATCTGGGGATGCATCCGCGCCCCTGGACGCAGGCCCTGCGGGAGCATTTTTTCTGCGATCCGTTCGATGCCTAGAGGTATCCGGCACGGGGACAGGTCGTTCATCGACACGTTCCCGGGCACGGAGGCGCGGAGAAGAGCTCCAGGCGAGAGGCGCTCCTGTGGGCCGTCGACGGCAGTGGGGCATAGATCTTGAGTGGCGCTTCACGGCATGCGGGAGCACGGCCTTCCTGTGATGGATCAGGGACGCAAAGCCCTCCATAGCGCGGAGGGATGACATATTTCCGGACTTGCATGGTTTGGACCTGAAAGGCCACCTTCGGGCGGCCTTTCTCACAGACAGGGGACTGCGGCGCTCTGTTTTTTGTTGGTGGTCAACGCTAGGCCTGCACTGAGCCCGTCAGCCGGAGATGGTCGAGCGATGAGCCTGCATGGCGGGCAGGAAGAGCGGCAGAGCTGTTCCGGCGATGGAGGCGACGGAAGTTGTATACGACTTTTTTCACCGCAGGTATCGGCGATGACGTCCGGCTTTCCGCCAAGGAGGAGAGGAACAGCAGCTTTTCGGTGGGGCGACTTGCTCCATCCAACAAATCTCAGGGGCGCTTTGGACGCGGCGTCGTTTACAGGCGGACAGGCGCCACCTGTATCAGGGCGGCGGCCCCGGCCAGCAGGGTGCGGCGTTGTGCCGCTGACAGCCCGGCATCATGCAGGCAGCCTTCCAGCCCGCCGCGCCGCAGCCAGATACGGGCGGGCGTCGCGGGCCCCCAGGGCAGGAAGCCGGGCAGGAAGCGTCGCAGCAGGGCCGCAGGCAGGCCCAGGTTGCGTTCGGCCAGGATGAAGTCCGCCAGCCAGAGCTGCCGTGCCGCCAGGGCACAGGCCCGCAGCAGGCTCACGGCATCGGGCCAGGGCAGGGAAAACAGCACATAGCCCAGGCGCAGCCCTTCCAGCGAGCCCACAGGCAGATCCGGCAGGACGGCAAAGGGCGCCTGCGCCGTCGTTCCGGGAAGGTCGGGCAGGACATTGCAGGGCAGGGCACGGCTCACGTCCGGCCAGGGCACCCGACGACACAGGGCGGCGTACAGGCCGGGAACCGGCGGGGCCGGGCGCAAGGTGTGCAGGCGGGTCACGTCGGCAGCGGGCAGAAGGTCGCGCAGCAGGGGCGCATTGCCGGTCGCCTCCGGGGAGAAGCGGGGAGAGCTAGGACAGGCAGGCATCAGACCTCCGTGGTCGGGACAGCATCCAGACAGCGCAGCAGATGATCACGGGCCGCGGCATAGGCCGGTGTGGCGGGCAGGTCCGTCAGCAGGCGGCGCGCGTGGCCCTCAGCCACGAAGCGGGCCCGGCTGGCCGGGAAGTGCATGTCGTAGAACCATGTCCCCAGCAGCACCCGGAAATCGTTGACACTCTTCAGGTCGGCATAGGCCGCCACCCGTCCGGCCAGGGCATCGTCCAGCACTTTGTCGCTGTGGAGGGCGGGATCATCGGGCAGGCTCAGGACAACGGTGGGGCAGTAGGGCCGCGGGCCGGAAAGGTGCTCGTCCATGACACGCAGGATGTCCAGCTTGTCGGCATCACGCACGGCATGGCAGATGCGGGCCATCCCGTCCGGCAGACCCGCGGGCAGGGCAAAGCGGTTGTGCAGGCCCACGGCGGCGAGCACCAGTTTGCGGACGGCGGGCGTTTCGTCCTTCAGGCGCTGTTCGCGCTTGAGGATGCGCACGCCCCACTGGCCGTGGTTGCAGGACTCCCGGTCGCGGAAGGTATGCCAGCGCAGGTACTGCTCGAAGCGGGCGACGTCATGGTACAGGGCCGCCAGCAGACAGGCGCGGTCCAGCGGCGGTGCGAAGCGGCCGCCCGTGACGATGGCACGGGCATGGGCCAGCACCTGCATGGTGTGGTGCAGTTTGAGATCCATGGGCGAAGGATCGCCGCCGTCGCGACGACATTCCTTTTCGCGCTCACGGGCCGCGTAGGCGGCGAACCAGGCTTCATGACAGCTGATGTCCGGCAGGACGGGGGATGCGGTGTTCATGTCTCTGGATGTACGCCCCGGCCGGAAGGGAGGCAAGAGGCTAAAAGATCATACTAGATAAACAGGCAATGCTGATTATCTGATGATATACTAATGATAATATGATATAATATGTGTTTTTATGTCTATTGTGTATAGTTAATTGATGTGAAAATTAATATATTATTATTTTTACCAATGTAAAATGATTTAGGGCTGTTATTGATAGGGATAATTCGCTTAAATAATTGGAGGTTGTATATGTTTTCTAGGTTAATCAACATGGAAACAAATAAGATAGACATAAAATATATTGAAAATGTATTTTATGTTGTTTTATTGTCTATTGCTTGTGTGTTATTATATAACATATTGTCATCATTTTGCGAAGTAAAATCATTTCGTCATGATGAACTAAGATATATAGATTCATATTTTTATAAGCTTGTTACAGAAGGAAGGTGGCTTAATTATTTATTCTTCTCCGCTTTAAAAATATCAAATATAAAAATAATGGCGATTATAAATGTTATATCTTTTTTTATATTTTCCTATATATGTTTTCTAAATATATTCGAAAAAAAATTCGCTGTGTTATGTGCAATGGTTTCTCTTTTTATCCCACCCATACATTTATTAAATGAGTGGGCCCAGACCAGCATGATATCATTTCTGTTATTAGCTATTGCTGCAATAGTATACAGAAAAATATCTATGCCTCTATTCTTTTTTATTTTTGCCATATTGTTTAATGGATGTCTAAGTCATTTTTATTTTTTATTGCCTCTATTATTTATTGGTGATGGGAAAGATATTTTTCGTGCAATTTGCTATTGGTGTATTTTCTTTATTGTGGGATTTGTTTTTGCAGAATTTATGGTTTTTATTTTGTCAAATAGATTTATAACAATTGCTGATTGGCGTAATCCTAATTATATAAAAGGTATTTCTGATTTTATATGTAATGTAGAAAAAGTAGTAGATTCATTTATTGTAATCGTAAAAAAAATTGGTGTATTTCTATGGGGAGCTTTTGGAATAGCGTGCATTCTATATTTATCTACTTGGATACAGGTAAAGAGTAAAGAGAAAATTTTTCAAGTGTTATTGATTTGTATGGTTGCAATAAGTATTTTTGCTTTAAGCTTGTCAGCTGGACTGAGAGTTGACCTACGTTCTGCAGCCTGTCTTTTTATGGCATTTTTATTTTTTGTGTCTATTTCATTTAGATATAATAAATTTCTACTTTTATTATTTATATTAGGATTTATTATTCAATTTTATGTGCATAATATGAATAATATAAATTATATTAAAACAATTCCTGATATATGGATTTCTGAGCTGAAAAAAATTTCTCCTGACCCTAGAACACTCTCAGGTGTAATACTTCTTTCATCGCAGGAAGAATTTAAAAAGCATGAGAGAAAATTATTAAGAGATAATCTGTTGAAGTATGATTCAACTGAACATTTAGGGGAGTTGATGCGATGGGCTCCTGCAGCTTATGAGTTCGGATTTCGACATATACATCATGCACAATGGAAAAAAGATTATTTAAAAGATATAAAAATGGATATTGAATATGATAATTTTTTATTTAATAAGGGACTTGTATATGAATATATAATTATTAATAACTATCTTGTCCTTAGAGTGATTGATAGTTCTCCAAAGTAATATGCAGCTGTAAAAAAATCTCTCCTATTTTTTATGAGAAAAATCCTTAGCCTGACGCCAGGCGGCGGCCTGCTCGGCGGCTTCGGCCACACGGGCGTCCACAATGGTCTTGCCGATGGGGCACAGGGCCAGAGCAGCCAGTTTGACGTGCTGCCAGGCGAAGGGGATGCCGATGATGGTCACGGCGCAGGCCAGGGCCGAGAGCAGATGCCCGCAGGCGATCCAGATACCGCAGAGCAGCAGCCAGACGATATTGCCCACGGTGCCCAGCGGGCCGGTGCCGATGTCGCCTTCACCGGTGAGGACGTCACGGGAGACCGGCATGCGGCCGAAGGGCATGAAGGCGAAACCGGCCATGACGAAGCAGGCCCGGCCCCAGGGGATGCCGATGATGCTGATGAAGCAGAACACGCCCGCGATGCACCAGAGCAGGCCGGTACCCAGACCGAAGGGGAAGAACCAGAGGACATTGCCGAGACAACCCAGAGCTTGCATGGGGGACTCCTGAAAAGACGTGGATGGAGCATCCATGCTACACGGGGGCGGGGTGGCTGTCCATGTGCCGGGGGAGGGATGGGCGAAGCGTGCGGGGGACATGTCGCATGGCAGGGGCACCTTCCGCTTTTTATCGAGGGAGAAGGCCCTCACGCAGGATGGCCGTCGGACAGGAGGACAGGCAGGATCAGGCAATGATCCCGGTCGTCTCCGTCATGGAAGGAGAGCGGGCCGGAAAAGGCGCAAGGCTACAGTTCCGGCAGGAAAAAATGGAAGGAGGCCAGCATGGCGGCCAGCAGACAGAGCTGGATCAGGACCACCAGCCAGCAGGTCTTGCGGAAGGCGGCCAGACGGCCACGGGCACGCACGCACAGGATGCGGGCCTCGTCCCGCACCTGACGGAGGGCCGTCCGTTCCTGTTCCGGAAGGGCGACGGACGCGGCGTCGAGAGCCGCTCCCAGCGCATCGAGCCGGGCCCGGAGCGCTGCCTGTTCCCGCTCCAGTTCCCGCAGTGGTGATGACGGACGGCGGGAGGCCGTGCGCGTGGCCTTTGCGGGGCCCTTGGCCTTGCGGGGCAGGAACCGCCCCAGCCATGCTTTGCCGTTCATGAAAGTCCTTTGCTAAGAAAAAAGGGGGAAGGCGCAGGCCTTCCCCCTTGAGGATCGGATGCAGGACGAGGCTAGGCCTTGTCGAAGTTGACGACCACCTGTTCGCCGTCGCCGTTGCGGCGGGCGATGGTACCGATGGACCAGGCGGACATGCCGAAGGCCTGGATGCGGTTGATGGTCTCTTCCACCTGCTCTTCGGGCAGCACCAGCACGTAACCGATACCGCCGTTGAAGATCTGCAGGATCTCGGGCCAGGAAAGTTCGCCCACTTCGTGCAGCCACTTGAAGACCGGGGGCATTTCCCAGCTGCCGAAGTCGATGTGGGCTTCCACCTGATTGGGCAGCACGCGCGGGATGTTGTCGTAGAAGCCGCCGCCGGTGATGTGGGCCATGCCGCGCACGTCCAGGTCGCGCAGCAGGGAGCGGACCACTTCCACATAGATCTGGGTGGGGGCCAGCAGCACGTCACGCACGGTGGCGCCGTCGGCACCCGGGAAGGGATCGTCCGGGCCCAGGCCGCTCTTGTCCAGGATCTTGCGGGCCAGCGAGAAACCGTTGGAGTGCAGGCCGGTGGAGGCCAGACCCACGATCTTGTCGCCCACACGGATGCCGGAACCGTCCACCAGCTTGGCGTTGTCCACGATGCCCACGCAGAAGCCGGCCAGGTCGTATTCGCCATCGCCGTACATGTCGGGCATTTCGGCGGTCTCGCCGCCCAGCAGGGCACAGGCGGACTGGCGGCAGCCTTCGGCCACGCCGCTGATGACCGTATGGGCGGTATCCACATCCAGCTTGCCGGTGGCGAAGTAGTCAAGGAAGAACAGGGGGGTGGCCCCCTGGACCAGGATGTCGTTGACGCTCATGGCCACGAGGTCGATGCCCACGGTATCGTGCTTGTTGAAGGCAAAGGCCAGTTTGAGCTTGGTGCCCACGCCGTCGGTGGACGAAACAAGCACGGGGTCGCTCATGTTGCCGATTTCAGGTCTGAACAGGCCCCCGAATCCCCCGATGTCGGAGATGACCCCCTTGGTATGCGTGCGCTGCACCAGATGCTTGATGCGCGCCACGAGATCATTGCCGGCCTGGATATCGACGCCGGCTTCGGTATATGCTTTTGCGCGATCTGTGGACATGAGTATCCTCCTTGGTGGGAGACACCCTAGCAAAAAATTTGCCGAATCCCAAGCAGCTTTTTGGAGGAAATCCCGGCAGGGGGAGATTTTCGGTCACCTTTTTTCTCGTGGCAGCGGAGATTTTCCCCTGATATACCGGAGTGGCGGGCTTCCTGTTTTCTCCGGGCGGCAGGGACGGGTCCGTACGTGGAGGATGACGGTCCGGTGCAGGTGGTGAGAGGACAGGCGGAGAGGAAGCGTGGTACCGGCCGTCAGACCGGCACAGGCTGCCAAGGAGGGCGCTTATGGAAAGCATGTTGTGGACACGGCTGACGGACGGCAGGCTGCGCTGCGGGCTCTGCGCCCATGCCTGCGTGCTCTCACCGGGGCAGCGGGGACGCTGCGGTGTGCGCTGCAACCACGAGGGGCATCCGCGCTCGCTGGTGGACGGGCTGGTGACGGGCGTGCAGGCCGACCCGGTGGAAAAAAAGCCCCTGTATCATTTCCTGCCCGGCAGCCGGACCTTTTCCGTGGGCAGTGCCGGATGCAATTTTTCCTGCCGCTTCTGCCAGAACCATCATATCTCCCGTGACCCGCTGGAGCAGGAGCGCATCCGCGGGCACGAAGCCACGCCCGAAGTGCTGGTGGAGGCGGCCCTGCGCACATCCTGCCGCAGCCTGGCCTTCACCTACAATGAACCCACGGTCTTCGTGGAACTGCTGGCGGCCACGGCCGCGCTGGGGCAGGAGCGGGGCCTGCCGTCCATCCTGGTGAGCAACGGGTTCATGAGCCCCGGCTGTCTGGAGCTGCTGGGGCCCCTGGTGCGGGCGGCCAATATCGACCTGAAGGCCTTCAGCGAGGATTTCTATCATCACTATTGCGGTGCCCGCCTGCGGCCCGTGCTGGACAATCTGGTGCGGATGCGCGCGCTGGGCTGGTGGCTGGAGGTGACGACCCTCATCCTGGAAGGTCTCAATGACGGGGAGGCGGAACTGCGGGCGCTGGCACGCTTCATCCGCGACGAGCTGGGCGCGGACACGCCCTGGCATGTGACGGCCTTTCATCCCGCCTACCGCATGACGGATCATCCGGCCACAAGGGCGGAGACCTTGCGGCGCTGCCGGGACATCGGTCTGGAAGAGGGACTGCGCTTTGTGTATACGGGCAATGTCTTTTGCGCGGGCGGCGGCGACACGCTCTGCCCGCAGTGTGGTGCCCCCTGCCTGGAACGGCAGGGATGGCAGGTTATCATGAGGACGGACACAGGCGTCTGTCCGCGATGCGGCAGCAAGCTGCCGGGAGTATGGGAATTATGATCATCGTCTATACGGGCAACGGCAAGGGCAAGACCAGCGCCTGCATCGGGCAGGCCATGCGGGCCCTGGGCCGGGATTTTGCCGTGGGTTTCGGCCAGTTCATGAAGCAGCCGGGCTGTGCCGGGGAACAGACCGTCCTCGCGCGCCTGCTGGGAGATGATTTTCTGGCCGGCGGCAAGGGCTTTTTGCGGCGCGAGGAAGATCGCCCCGCCCACAGGGAAGCGGCCCTGGCCACACTGGACTGGGCCCGGCAGCGTCTGGAACGTCTGGACCTGCTGGTGCTGGACGAAACGCTCTATGCTTTGAAAGCGGGCATCCTGGAACGGAGCGAAGTGGAAGGGCTCATGGACGCAGCGCGTCGTGCCCGGTGCCATCTGGTACTTTCCGGCCGGGATGCGCCGGACTGGCTGGTGGAAGCCGCTGATCTGGTCACGGAGATGGGCGAGATCAAGCATCCCTGGCGGGCGGGCATCAAAGCCGCGCCGGGCATCGAGTTCTAGGGCGGGACGTTTTGTCGTCATCGGCCGTCCCGTGCCGTGCACATTAAAAAAGGAAAGGGCCCGTTCCATCAGTGGAGCGGGCCCTTCGTATGAAGGAAGATCGTTTATGTCGGGGCGTGGCCCCGAAGATCCTGGGGAGTTTGGGTTATACGGCCCCGGCGGCCTCGTCGCCCACCGGCGGCGGAGGCGGTGCCGTGGGCGGGGTCAGCTTGTGCGAGGAGTTGGCCGGCGGCATGGTGGGCACGTTCTGGGCCGCGGGCTGGGCAACCGGTTCCGTGGACGGAGCTGCGGCGGGTGTGGCCGCGGGTTGTGTGCCCTGGCCCGCGCCGGGTACCACCTGGCCCTTGGGCACGGGCATGTCGGCCTGCTTCTGGGGCAGCATCAGATAGCTGATGACCTGCTTGACGCCTTCCACCTGGCGCGCGGCACGGATGGCCAGCTTGCGTTCGGCCTCATCCTTGACCACGCCCAGCAGGACCACGCGCCCGGCGTTGACTTCCGTATCGATGCGGGTGGAGCTCAGGCCCGAGGTGCCGATGAGTTCCGTGCGCAGCTTGGTAGCCAGGACAAAGTCGCCGGTGTCGCTCTTGGCCGGCGTGAACCAGTGGGAGGTGACGGAGCGCACGCCCTTGTGGCGGCGCGCAAGGCGGATGGCCTGGGAGCGCATCTTCTCGGGAGCTTCGCCCACCAGGAAGACGTGGCCGTAATAGCAGTAGACCTTGATGCCCCAGCCCTGGGAAAGATTGGCGTCCATGAGGTCGGACTTGATGCCCAGGGAGATCTCCTTGTCATCGCTGATGGTGCCGCTCAGGCGCTGGTCGTCGTACACGCCGTACAGCATGCCGCAGCCGCTGTTGAGCATGAGGCAGCAGAGAAGCAGCAGGGGGACGATGTAACGCATGTATCCTCCTTGCGCCGGAGCGCTATTCCTTTTCACGCCGGATACGGGCACCCACGGCGTTGAGCTTGTTTTCGATGCGTTCATAGCCGCGGTCCAGATGATAGATGCGCTGGACATGGGTCGTGCCGCGGGCAGCCAGACCGGCCAGCACCAGCGAGGCGCTGGCACGCAGGTCCGAGGCCATGACCGGAGCGCCGGTCAGACGGCTGACGCCGCGCACCATGGCCGTATGGCCGGAGATCTTGATGTCCGCACCCATGCGCACCAGCTCCAGCACATGCATGAAGCGGTTTTCGAAGATGCTCTCCTCCACCATGCTGGAGCCTTCGGCCAGGCACATCAGGGCCATGATCTGGGCCTGCATGTCGGTGGGGAAGCCGGGGTAGGGGCGGGTCTTCACGTCCGCGCCGCGCAGCACGCCCTGGTAGCGGGCCAGCACACCTTCGGGACGCTGCTCGATGGCCAGGCCCATGCTTTCCAGCTTGGCGATGACGGATTCCAGTTCGGTGAAGGGGCAGTTTTTGAGCAGCAGCTCGCCGCCGGTGATGCCCGCCGCCACCAAGAAGGTGCCGGCCTCGATGCGGTCGGCCATGATGGCATATTCCGTGCCGCGCAGGCTGCTGACGCCCTTGATGTGGATGGTGCTGCTGCCGTGGCCTTCGATCTGCGCGCCGCAGGAGATGAGGAAGTTGGCCAGATCCACCACTTCGGGCTCGCGGGCCGCGTTTTCCAGCGTGGTCTCGCCATCGGCCAGCACGGCGGCCATAAGCAGGTTTTCCGTGCCGCCCACGGTGGGCATGTCAAAGGTGATGTGGGCGCCGCGCAGCTTGTCGCAATGGCCCATGATGTAGCCTTCTTCCAGCTCGAAGGTGGCGCCCATGAGCTCCAGGCCCTTCAGGTGCTGGTCCACGGGACGGGCGCCGATGGCGCAGCCGCCGGGCAGGGCCACGCGGGCCTGGCCGATACGGGCCAGCAGCGGGCCCAGACAGAGCACCGAGGCGCGCATGGTGCGCACCAGATCATACGGAGCCTCGGGCAGCAGACTGCCGGGCTTCAGCTCCACGCGATGATCGTCATAGCTGCAGGAGCAGCCCAGCACGTTCAGGAGCTTGATGGTGGTATGGATGTCGCGCAGGTCGGGCACATTGGTGTAGACCATGGGCGCGTCCAGCAGGATGCCGGCAAAAAGAATGGGCAGGGCGGCATTCTTGGAGCCGCTGATATCTATGGTCCCTTTGAGCGGCGTACCGCCTTCGATAATAAGCTTGTCCATCAGGATCCTCGTGCGGCCTGCAGGCTCCGGCCTGCGGCGCATGCTGGGGGTTGCGGCAGCGGTCCCGTCCCCGTGCGGGACTGGTCCGTGCTCCGGCAAAACATGGTGTTTGGAGCCGGTATCGGATGCTAGTTTTTTTTCTAAAAAAAATCCAGAAAGAGAAATGTAAATTTTTGCTTGCATATTTTTCGGGATGTGCGTATACACGTCTTCGTTACGGCGGAAGTAGCTCAGTTGGTAGAGCACCTGGTTGTGGCCCAGGTGGCCGTGGGTTCAAGTCCCATCTTTCGCCCCATAAGGAAATCCCCCCGCTTTCGAGCGGGGTTTTTCTTTTTCTGCCGCCTGGTTGCGGTCTGACAAACCCTCAGCGGCACTGTGCCGGGAGCCCGGGCCGGGAGTCTGAGAGGACAAGTCCCGCTTCTTTTGGCTGCACGGAAAAAGACATGCCGCGTTCGCAGGGGAGGGCCTCCGGGAGATCCTTTCCCGGCAGGGAGGGAAGGGGCTGGTCCGTCCCGCGTGTTCCCTCTCGTCCTTATCTATAGGTGGAGCCCTGTCCGCGGTCGTCATCTGCCTGGCGAGTGAAAGAGGCCCGTGGCCCTGTCCCGCAGGAGGCGGCTTTTCCCTCAGGGCAGGCAACGCCCTTGGGCTCCAGGACGGGCCGCCCTTGCCAAAGCAGGGCCTTTTGCGTACAAAACATCCCATCACGGAGCGTGGCGCAGCATGGTAGCGCACCTGCTTTGGGAGCAGGGGGTCGCTGGTTCGAATCCAGTCGCTCCGACCATCAAAAAATCAAGAGGTCATACCACGATGTGGTGTGACCTCTTTTTGTTTGGGACCGATGCCGCCACCAGTTCCATCAGTGAGCATTGCAAACGGTGAAAGACATGAGAGCGCGGGCAGCGGTACCTCTCATATTTTCACTATGTTCGGGTAGTCCTTGTTTGGAGGAAAAGGCAGTCCTGCTCCTCCCTCATACCCTGTCTGCGTTTTTGTCGGGAGGGCCAGTTTTTTCCTTCCCGCCATCCTGCAAGCCGTGGCAGAGCGGGAAGACGGGGAGAGAGCGGGGAGGCGTGCTCCCGTTTCCTCAGCCCTCCAGACCTTTCAGTTTTTCGTGCAGTAGGGCGGCCCTGGAAGCCCCGATGCCCGGCAGGCGGCGCAGATCGTCCACACTGGCGGCCCGCATGGCCTCCAGACTGCCGAAGGTCTCCCAGAGCAGGCGTGCCGTGGCCGGGCCGATGCCGGGCAGGCGCATGAGCTCGCCGGAAAGGGCGGCCTGACCGCGCGCCTTGCGGTGACGGCCGATGGCGAAACGATGCGTGGCGTCACGCACGTTCTGCAAAAAGAGCAGCTCCGCGCAGCCTTCGCGCAGGGGCAGGGGATTGCTGCGGCCGGGCAGGAAGATGCGGTCGGCCACATTGCCCGCGCGCCGGTCGGCATGGCCCGCCTCGTCCCGGGCCTTAGCGATGGCCGCCAGCGGGAAGAAGTCCGGCTTGCCCGCATCGTTCAGGGCACGTTCCACCACGGCCAGCTGGCCGCGGCCCCCGTCGATGAGCATCAGATCGGGCCAGGGGGGGCCGCTTTCCAGACGCCGGGCCACCCAGGCATAGAGCGTGCCGTAATCGTCGCCGCCGTCGGGCATGGCATAGGCCCGGTACTGGTCAGGGCTGGGGCGGCCGTCCTCATAGACCACCATGCCCACGCGGGTCTGGCGGCCGCCGGTATGGGAGACGTCCACACATTCGATGCGCCGGGGCGCTCCCGGCAGGTGCAGGGCCCGCGCCAGCCGTTCCGGCAGGGGCGTCTCCTCCAGCTTTTCGCGCCGCCGGGCCTCTTCGCGGGCATTGGACTGGGCCACGTCCACCAGACGGTTGTCGGCCGGATTCTGCGGCGCCACCAGTCGTACCGGGCCGCCGCGCCGTTCGGAAAGGGCCTGTTCCAGCAGGATGCGCTCGTCGGGGGCCTCGTCCGTGCCGCCGTCTTCCCCGTCAGTCTCCTGCACGGCTGCGGGCAGCCAGGGCAGCAGGATGCGCGGCGGCGGGGTGAGCTGTTCATAATACTGGCCCACGAAGGAGAAGAGCAGCTCCGGCGCGTCGTCGAAGGTCAGGCCAGGCCAGTAGAAAGCCCGGCCGTCGGTCATGGCGCCGCCGCGTACGAAGACCAGCCCCAGGGCCAGGCCCCGTTCCGCCTGGAACAGACCCAGCACGTCCATGTCGCCGCCGCCGGGCAGGACCGTGGCCTGTCGTTCCACGGTCTTTTCCACGGCGCGGATCTGGTCGCGCAGCACGGCGGCCTGTTCGAATTCCAGCGCTTCCGCAGCGGCTTCCATGCGGCTGTGCAATTCCTTGAGCAGGGGATCGGCCTTGCCCTGCAAAAGGTCGCAGACGCGGCGCACGCCTTCGAAATAAGCCTCGGCCGTGACCAGGCCCATGCAGGGGGCCGGACATTGGCCCATATGATGGTAAAGGCAGGGGCGCACACGGTTCTTCATGGCCCGGTCGGAGCAGCGGCGCAGGGGGAAGGCCCGGTGCAGCAGCTTCCAGGTCTCGCGGGCGGCCAGCGAGGAGGTGAAGGGTCCAAAATAGCGGGCCCCGTCGCGCCGGGCCTTGCGCACCACCTCCAGCCGGGGGAAGGGGTGCTTGATGTTCACGCGGAAGAGCACGTACTGCTTGTCGTCACGCAGCACGATATTGTAATGCGGCCGGTATTTCTTGATGAGGCTGGCTTCCAGCAGCAGGGCTTCCTTTTCCGTGGTGGTGGTCAGAAATTCGATGCTCTGCGCGTGGGCCAGCATGGCTTTGGTCTTGGCGGGCAGGCCTTCGGGGCGAAAATAGGAGAGCACGCGGCGGCGCAGGATGCGCGCCTTGCCCACATAGATGACCTGGCCTTTGCCGTCCCGGTACAGATAGACACCGGGCGAGAGGGGGATGGAAGAGGAATCGGGTTTCTGCATGGCCCCATGCTACAGGCGGGCGCGGAGCAGGGCAAGCTATGGCAGGATGCGGGGAGCAGGGGGCTTCCCTCCCGCTCCCCATAAAGATATCGCCCTACGGGCAGCTGATGACGCCCTCGGACCAGAGGCAGCCGCCACAGGTGGGGGCATCGTTGCCGAAGCAGTCGGTGAGGCCCTGTTCCCAGTTTTCGCACAGGCTGCACCGGTAGCAGGGCGAGAACTCGAAATTGCGTACCCGGCGGCGAAAGTCGGCATAGTCCGGGGCGTTCCAGATCTCATCCAGGCCCTGTTCCGCCAGATCGCCGAAAAAGTGGCTGCGGGTCTCGCGCTGCTTCTGGCGCCAGTAAAGGGTGGCATTGCGCAGCAGGGACATGCAGGGGCTGACATGGCCGTCGAACTTGACGAAGGCCATGCCCTCGTCGATGAAGCGGCAGTGCCGGGCCGCCCGGCTGACGCGCTGCCCGGAAAGGTAGACGCTGCACATGGAGGTGGAGAGCAGGCTGCGCAGGCCCTCCTGGGCCGCAGGGTCCTGCCAGTCCATGAGCGGCAGGTGGATGCGCGGCGAACTTTCCATGGGCGCGGGATCGCCCAGGCCCCAGTCCACCACGTTGTTATAGAGCACTTCCGAGGCCGTATGCTCGTCCGTGGGGATGACGTTGGAGATGTTGACCTCGTTCACCTTGTAATAGGTGGAAAAATAGGGCAGCAGGGCCAGCTCGTGGGCATTGCTCTTCATGACCACGAAGGCCACGCCCAGACGCACGGTCCTGTCCAGACGGGCGCGCTGGCGGTTGAACTCCACGATATGTTCCTTGACCAGCGCCAGCTGGCTGTTGCGGCGGATCTGCGCATAGCGGCCGTCGTCCAGGGCGTCGATGGACAGCCAGAGCATATCCAGACCGGCATCCAGCAGCTCGGCCGTGCGCCGGGCATCCAGCAGGGTCCCGTTGCTCAGCAGCTCCACGCGCTTGCCCAGCGAGGAGGCCGTGCGCACCATCTCCACGATGTCCGGGTGGGCCAGGGGCTCGCCCATGCCGCCGAAAAAGACGGTCTCCACGCTGTCGGGCATGGTCGTCATGGCCTTGTGGAAGGTCTCCGGCCGCATGTCGCCGATGACCTCGTTCTTCCAGCTGTTGCGGAAACACATCTTGCAGCGCAGATTGCAGCGCGCTGTGGGTTCTATATAGAGCTTTTTCAGACAGTCATCGGACGGCATGGACTTCTCCTGCTGTGCGCGGGCCGGGAAGGCGGGCGCCGGTTGGGCGACGGTCTTTCCGACATAGCACAGTCCGGGCAAAAGGTCGATGCTGCACGCTCCGGGACGGGGATGTTGTTCCTTTTGGCACATGCGGCGGCAGGGGGGCGAGGTGGATGCCATGGGCGGGGCTCCGCAGCCGTGGTCACAGGCGGACTGCGGGAACTCGCCGGACACCGCAGCACGCGCCCCCTTGGGGGACAACGGCTGTTGTCGTCCTTTCCGGCAGGGGGCATCCCGCCTCCTTTGTGCGCATCGGGAGGCCTGCGGGGCGGCAGCGTGGCCTCCCGTCAGCTATTGCGCCTTGCTATGGGCAGGGCCAGGAAGGGAGGAATGGACATCATCCCTTCGGGATGGCAGGAGAAAGTCCATTCTTGTCTTGCCGCCGGGGGCAAAGCCCTGTAAGAGCCATGACGGCGGCGGGGGCACGGCCCCATGCCGGGGCGAGAAAGGAGGATGCCATGCCCGATGCACTTGATATCTTTGTTTTTGTCTGCTGGTTCGCCGGTGGTTTCGTCTCCGGTGTCAGCGGCATCGGCGGCACCATGTTCGCCTTTCCCTTCCTGGCGCTGGCCATCCCCATGCATGCGCTCATCCCTCTGAGTTGCCTGGTTTGCTTTTTCAAGGATGCCTGCATGATCGCCATGCATGTGCGCTTTTGCCGCTTCGATGCCATGCCCTGGCTGCTGCTGGGCGCGGTGCCCGGCTCTTTCGCGGGCGTCTATCTGTTGCAGATCTGTTCCGGCGCCGTCCTGCAGGGCATCGTGGGCATCCTGCTGCTGTTCTTCGTGTACTGGCAGCTCTATGTGCATGGGGGGCGCGGCGGCGGGGCCCGCTTGCAGCCGGTGGGCGTGGCCTGCGGCTTCGGCGCCGGTCTGCTGGGCACGGGCATCGCCCTGGACGGGCCGCCCATGGCCGCCTTTGGCCTGGCCGTGGGCTGGGAGCCGCGCGTCTTTCTGGGCACGGTGAGCGTTTTCTTTATGCTGCGCGGCGTCATCACTCTGGTGCTGCAATGGTGGCACGGCTTCTTCACGCCCGAGGTGCTGGGCATGGCCATGTACGGGACCCCCGGCGTGATGCTGGGCAGCCTGGCGGCCTTCCCTGTGGTCAAGCGCATCAACGTGCTTTTGTTCCGCCGTGTCCTGCTGGGCATCATCGCCATCTGCGGCGTGGTCTGCCTGGTGCGCTCCATCTGGTAGGTGGCGGACAGCAGGGAAGGGCAGGCCGGATGATCGGGCGGGTTGCGACGGCTATTTCCGACCCTTTCAAAAAAATTTTGCAGATTCCAAAATTTTTGCTTGACCTCCGGCAGCATTTCCCATACATAGAACGAGTTCGACGCGTCCCCATCGTCTAGCCGGCCCAGGACAACGGCCTTTCACGCCGTCGACAGGGGTTCAAATCCCCTTGGGGACGCCAACAAGAAATCAAGGCACCTGCAGTGATGCAGGTGCCTTTTTTATTTCAGGCCCTTGCGGGAGACCGCGAGGGCTTTTTTGTTTGGGGTATGCTTTGCGCGAGCGTCCACGGGGAATTGGGCTGCCTCAGGCAAGGTCGTGTGTCCTGTGGCGGAAATCTGTTTTTTCGAACAGAACAGCCGCCGCATCCGGGAATCCCGGACGGACGGCGGCTGCGGGAAACAGGCCTTGAGGCCCGCAGGCTAGAATTTATAGATAAAGCTCACGTTCATGTTCCAGGCATCCTCGGTGCTGTTGGCGGCGTAGCGGCGTCCTCCGGCGTGGTAGCCGCCCCAGACATCCGGGCTGTTGTCCAGCCACAGGGCGATGTAATTGGCCTCCACCAGCAGTTTCAGGTTTTCGTGGAGGGCATAGGTGCTCATGATGCCCACTTCCATGGCCCGGTCCCTGTCGGTCAGGTAGAGTCCGTAGTAATTGGCGGTATTGAAGTCCGTCCCGTTGGGGCGGACGATGTCCGGGCCGCCGGCCCCCTTGATGTGGCGGGCCATGCCGGCGCTGTTGGTGCCCTGATAATAGTTGAGATGGATCGTGTGGCGCAGGTCTTCGAAAAAACTGATGTCGCACACGCGCAGGCCCAGGCCCCAGGTGCCCACCAGCGTGGAGCCCAGCAGGGTGTCCCGGCCCAGGGTCCAGGTGCCCAAGGTGCCGAAGCCGGCCACGCTGCTGGTGCTCTCGTTGTTGGCCTCGATGGTGGGCATGCGCTCGGAGCCGTTGGCGGGATCTCCGTCATCGCCGCTGCTGTACCAGCCGTAGATGCCTGGAGTGCCCCAGTCCAGCGCGTATTCGGCCAGGGCCGAGGCATACCAGCCGTGGCGGTCGAGAGCGGTATCCCCTGTGGACATGCTGCCCCAGGCCGCGCTCCAGGCCAGACGCAGCGGCCGGGCCGCCGTGATCTCGCCGGTGAGGCCCGCCCAGAAGGCCGTGGCGTAGGCCAGGCTGTTTTCACGGCCATCGAAGCGATAGGCGGATGGGGACAGGCCGATGCCGTAGCTCCCTTCGCTGTTGCGGCTGTAGAACCGTCCGTTGCCGTAGCGGAACGCGTTCTTGCCGATCGTTCCCAGCAGCGCCCAGGGGGTGAGACGTATATCCTCGGACGTCACCGGCAGCAAAAGGCCGAAGAAGTCCGCATTGTCCAGCCAGCCGCTTTGGCCGCCATCGGGGGCGGCCCAGTTGTCATTGAAGGCCCGCGCCCAGAAGGCCGTCAGGGACAGATGTTCCGTGAGCGGGGCGGCGACGCTGATCCCGGCCACGTCGGCATCGAAGACCTGTGAGGCATCGGTGACGAAATCGGGCAGGAAGATGCGTTGCAGGCCCATGCGTGCCTTGATCCTCGTGCCGGGAAGGTTCCAGTCCAGATAGCTGTGCTTGATCTTGGCGATCTGGCCGTCAGCCCCCAGGGCCCCGCCGCTGCGGGCACGGCCCCAGGTGGCTCCGCCTATCTCGAAATAGACGCTGCCGGAAAGGGCATCGGACACTGCGGCATCCAGTTGCAGGCGTACGCGGTTCTTGGCCTCGAAGCGGTCCTCACCCCAGCGGCCCCAGCCTTGGGCGTTTTTCCCCTCCCTGTCTTTGCGAACGAAGCTGCCGCCATCCCCGTATTCGAGCATGGCGATCCAGACACCTTTGACACGAAAATCCACGGCATGGGCTCCGGGTGCGGTCATGAGGCCCCCCAGCAGGGCCCCGGCCAGCAGGGCAGCGGCTGCGCCATACGGCTTGTTTTTCTTCATCTGTCCTCCTCTGAAATGTGTGGCATGTTTTTAAAAAGCGTGCTACGATTTTCTGGTAGCACGCTTTTTAAAAACATGCCACTATTGTGGGGAGGTTCCTGTGGAAAAAATGAGGATAGGCAAACTGCTGGTATGCTGGTTGCTGCTCTGCGGCCTGAGCCTGCTGGCCGGCTGCCGGGAGCAGGAGAAGGGACAGGCCGGTGCGCCGCGCGAGGAGCTGGTCTATGCCAGCACCAAGGACATCCGGGACATCAATCCGCACCTGTACGGCGGCGAGATGGCGGCCCAGGGCATGGTCTTCGAGCCCCTGGTCATCAACACGGCGGAAGGTGTCCGGCCCTGGCTGGCCGAAAGCTGGGAGATCTCGCCCGACGGCCGCGTCTATACCTTCCATCTGCGCCGTGGTGTGACCTTCAGCGACGGGACGCCCTTCGATGCCGAGGCCGTCCGCCTGAACATGGATGCCATCATCGCCAATCGCCTGCGCCACGCCTGGCTGGACATGATCAACGAGATCGAACGCCACGAAGTCGTGGACAGCCACACCTGGCGTCTGGTACTCAAGCACCCCTATTATCCGACCCTCATCGAGCTGGGACTGTTGCGGCCTTTCCGTTTCATCTCGCCGTCCTGCTTCATCGACGGCCAGACGCGCAACGGCGTGCGCGGCCTTGTGGGCACGGGCCCGTGGATCCTGAAGGAACACAAGGAGAACCAGTACGCCCTGTTCACGGCCAATCCCTCTTACTGGGGAGAGAAGCCCCGTTTGCAGGCCGTGCGCTGGAAGGTGATGCCCGACCATCAGGCCATCCTGCTGGCCCTGCACAAGGGGGACGTGGATCTGGTGTTCGGGGCCGATGGCGACATGCTCAACCTGGACAATTTCGACGCCATCCGCCGTGAGGGGCGCTATGCGGCGGCCATCAGCCAGCCCATCGCCTCGCGGGCCATACTGCTCAATGCCCACCAGCCGTTCACCCGGGAGCGGGATGTGCGCCTGGCCCTGCAGTACGCGGTGGACAGGGAAGGCATCGCCGCCACCATCCTCAACGGTTCCGAGACCGTGGCCCCCAGCCTGCTGGCCCCCACGGTGGCCTATTGTGACCTGCCGCTGGAGGCGCGCGGCTATGACCCGGACAAGGCCGCACGTCTGCTGGACGGGGCGGGCTGGCTCATGGCGGCCGACGGCTGGCGCTACAAGGACGGACGGAGGGCCGGCGTGCGCCTGTATTACAATTCGCAGAATGCGCAGGAGCGCAGCATCGGCGAGTACATGCAGGCGGACCTGAAAAAGATCGGGGTGGAAATGAAGATCGTGGGCGAGGAGAAGCAGGCCTTTCTGGATCGCCAGAAGAGCGGCGACTTTGAATTGCAGTATTCCCTGTCCTGGGGCACGCCTTACGACCCGCAGTCCTATATTTCCTCGTGGCGTATCCCGGCGCACGGGGACTATCAGGCCCAGCTGGGTCTGGAGCGCAAGGAATGGCTGGACGTGGCCATCACTCGGTTGATGACCGAGACGGACGAGGAGCGCCGCAAGGCCCTGTATGCGGAGATCCTCGGTTATGTGCATGACGAGGGCGTCTACATCCCGCTGACCTATTCCCGTACCAAGGCCGTCCACGTGCGGGAGCTCAAGGGCGTTTCGTTCGGCGTGTCGCAGTACGAGATCCCCTTCGAGAAGATGTATTTTTGATGCACCGCGTTCCCGGTGTCCGTCAGGCATGGCCTGGAGGCACCGGGACAAAGATGAAGGATGGACATGAAGCATTGCCTGTTGCGCCGCCTGCTGGGGCTCGTGCCGCTCTTGCTGGGGATATCGTTCCTGTCGTTCGTCCTCATCCAGCTCAGCCCCGGGGACCCGGCGGAAGTGGCCATACGGGTCAACGACCAGACCCCCACGCCGGAACTGCTGGCCGAGGTGCGCGCGCAGTTAGGGCTGGACAGGCCCTTTCCGGAACGCTACCTACGCTGGCTTGCGGATGTGCTTCGGGGCGACCTGGGCACGAGTTATGTGAACGGTCGGCCCGTGGCCGGGGAGCTGGCCCGGGCCCTGCCGCCCACGCTGATGCTGGCGGGGACGGCCGCGGTCATCATGCTGGCGTGCAGCCTGGCCGTGGCCTTGGTCTGTGTCCGTCATGAGGGCAGGGTGGTGGACCGTCTGTTGCGGGCCCTGCTTTTCCTGGGCACCTCCGTACCGGCCTTCTGGGCGGGGCTGCTGCTGATCTGGCTGTTCTCCGTCCATCTGGACTGGCTGCCCACCGGCGGCCTTGAGGGGCCGTCCTCGCTGGTGCTCCCGGCCATGACGCTGGCCCTGCCCTATCTGGCCGCCTATGCCCGGCTGTTGCGCAACAGCATGGTGCAGACCGCGCAGGAAGACTTCGTCCTCTACGCCCGGGCCTGCGGCCGCAGTCGGGGGGCCATCCTGCGCATGGTGCTCCGCAATTCCCTGCAGGCCAGCCTCACGGCCCTGGGCATGAGCCTGCCTAAGCTGGTGGCAGGCAGCTTTGTGGTGGAGTGCATTTTTGCCTGGCCCGGTCTGGGGCGCCTGTGCGTCACGGCCATCTTCAACCGGGATCTTCCCGTCATCCAGGCTTATGTCCTGCTGATGGCCGTGCTGTTCGTGGCCGGCAACCTGTGCATGGACATTTGTGCGGGCCTGCTGGACCCGCGTCTGCGCGAACGGGGGCTGCGATGAGGTGTGTACGGGCATTGCTGCATGACAGGGCTGGCCTGGCCTGCCTGCTGTTCCTGGGCATCGTGCTGCTGGCGGCCCTGCTGGCCCCGTGGCTGACGCCCTGGGATCCGCTGGCCGTGGACGGCAGCCGCAAGCTGGCCCCCTGCGGGCCCGAACACTGGCTGGGCACGGACAGGCTGGGGCGCGACATCTTTTCCCGCCTGCTCTACGGGGCCCGGGCCACGCTGGGCGTCTCGCTGCTGGCCATGGGGGCCACAGTCTCGCTGGGGGCCCTGCTGGGCATGCTGGCGGGCCTTGTGCGCGGGCGGGTGGAGTCCTGCCTCATGCGGCTGTGCGACGTGATGCTCTCCTTCCCCGGCGAGGTCATGGTGCTGGCCATCGTGGGCATGCTGGGGCCGGGGCTGGAAAATGTGGTGCTGGCCTGCGTGGTGGCCAAGTGGCCCTGGTACGCGCGCATGATGCGGACCATCACCCTTCGGTATGCGGACAGGGACTTCGTGCGTTTCGCGCGTGTGGCGGGCTACGGCACGGGCCACATCATCAGGCGTCACCTGCTGCCCTGCGCTGCCGGGGAGATCAGCGTCCTGGCCACGCTGGACACCGGCGCGGTGATCCTGATGGTCTCGGCCCTGTCCTTTCTGGGGCTCGGCGTGCAGCCGCCCACACCGGAATGGGGCATGATGCTGGGCGAGGCGCGCGAGGTGATGGTCCTGTACCCGTGGCAGATGCTGCCGCCCGGGCTGGCCATCCTGCTGGTGGTGGCGGCCTGCAACTATCTGGGCGACAGCCTGCGTGATGCCCTGGACCCCAGGCACGCCCTGCACAAGGAGCCTGTGCTGTGAATCATGGACATCCCGCGCCGCTGCTGGAACTGCGGCATGTCTCCGTCACGGAGGGCCTGTCCGGCAGGCCGCTGGTGCAGGACGTGAGCTTTTCGCTGCAACGCGGGCACTGTCTGGGCATCGTGGGCGAGAGCGGCAGCGGCAAAAGCCTGCTCTGCCGGGCCCTGCTGGGCCTGCTGCCGTCCGGTCTGGTCCGGAGCGGGCAGCTGCATTTCGACGGCCGCGACCTGGGCCGTCTCGAGCCCGTAGGCTGGCGGGAGCTGCACGGCACGGGCATGGCCGTCATCCTGCAGCAGGCCATGACGGCCTTCGATCCTCTCAGACCTTTGGGAAAACAGCTGGAGGGGACCATGCGGGACAGGGGGCGGATGTCCGCAGCCCGGGCCCGGGAGGCTGTTTGCGAGGCCCTGCAGCGGGTGGATCTGCCGGAGACTGTCCTGAGCAGCTACCCGCACCAGTTGTCCGGCGGCATGCTGCAACGCTGCATGATCGCCCTGACGCTGGCCCTGCGGCCCGCGCTGGTGGTGGCCGATGAGCCTACCACCGCTCTGGATGCCTGCCATCAGCAGCAGGTGCTGCGCTGTCTGGCCGACGTGGCCCGTGATGCCTCACTGATCTTCGTCTCGCACGATCTTGGCGCCGTACAGCAGCTGGCCGACGAGGTGCTGGTCATGCAGGCGGGGCGCTGCGTCGAGTACGGGCAGGCGGCACAGCTTTTCGATGCGCCGGGCCATGCCTGCACCCGGCATCTGGTCCGTACCCGGCTGGCCCTGTGGCGGGGCTTCCGGCAGGCTCTGGGAGACAGGTGATGAGCGGCAGCGACATCTTCCTTTCCGTCCGGGATATTTGGAAGACCTACGCCGTCCCCCATGGAGGGGGCTCCCGGCCCGTGCTGCAGGGGCTGGACTTTTGTCTGGAGCGGGGCGAGATGGCGGGCCTGGTGGGCGAGAGCGGCAGCGGCAAGAGCACGCTGGCGCGTCTGCTGCTGGGGCTGGAGCGGCCCGACCGTGGTACCGTGCTGCTGGAAGGCCGACCCTTGCGGCAATGGCGGGCCGGGGGCGGGAGGCTCTCCGTGGTCTTTCAGGACTATGTGACCTCGGTCAATCCGGGATTTACGCTGGCGGAGGCCGTGGACGAGGGGCTGGGGCCGGGCTGTCGTCTTTCCCGCCGGGAGCGGCGGCGGGAAGTGGACAGGCTGCTGGAGCGCGTGGGGCTTTCGCCTTCATTGTCCGGTCGCCTGCCGCATGAGCTCAGCGGCGGCCAGGTGCAGCGGGCCTGCATCGCGCGGGCGCTGGCCGCGCGACCGTCCTTTCTGGTGCTGGACGAGGCCGTGAGCTCGCTGGATGTCCCGGTGCAGGTGCAGGTACTGGAATTACTGCGGGACATCCGCAACGACATGACCTGCCTTTTCATCACCCATGATCTTCAGGCCGCGACGCTGGTCTGTGACAGTCTGCTGGTCTTGGATCAGGGCCGCTGTGCGGAGCATCTGCCGGTGTCGCAGCTGGGGAGCGCCCGCAGCCCGCGCTTGCGGCGGATGCTGGAAACAGTCGTCCCGTTCCGCTCCGCATGGGACGGGAGCTGTGACGAAGCTGCCGGGATAGGAAGAGCCACCGGGGCGACGAAGGTCTGAACGACGGGAGCGCATGCCTCCGCCGTAACGCATCCTGCGGGCATGGCGGCAGGGAGACCGCAGATTTGCGGCACGGCACCGGCAGGGAACGACCGGCCACATCCCGTCCATGAGACGGGCAAGATTTCGTGATCGTGCCGCAGGGGAAAAGACGGCCCAGAGGCAAGGGCTGCCGATACCCGCACGACACCGTAAAGGAGCACATGATGGAGCAGACTGCCGGCATCCCCGGGGATGCTGTTAAGGCCCGGCCCGGGCTCGACGGGCGCATCCGGCGTTACTGGACCCGGCGTTCCGATGCTTTCGGGCAGGTACGCCGTGAGGAATTGCAGAGTGACAAATCCTCCCTGTGGCGGGCGGAGATCCTGCCCTGGCTGCCGCGCAGGGAAGACGGGACCGCCCTGCGTATACTGGATCTGGGCACGGGCGCGGGATTTTTTGCCATCCTGCTGGCACAGGCGGGCTGCGAGGTCACGGGCGTCGATCTGAGCGAGGGGATGCTCGCCCAGGCCGCCGCACTGGCCGATGAGGCAGGCTGCTCGGTGGACTGGCGCTGCATGAGTGCCACCGAGCTGGATTTCGGGGATGCGTCCTTTGACGGCGTCCTGGCCCGCAACCTGACCTGGACGCTGACGGATCCCGAGGCGGCCTATGCGGAGTGGCTGCGGGTGCTGCGGCCCGGCGGTGTTCTGCTCAATTTTGATGCCGATTACGGGGCAGTGGACTTTACCCGGCTTGCCGATGAAAAGGGGCAACATGCCCATGCCGACGTGGATAGTGCCCTTTTGCAGGAAGGGGAGGACATCCGCCGGGCCCTGCCCCTGAGCCGCCGGGAACGGCCGCAGTGGGACATGGAGGCCCTGGCACGGGCAGGCTTTGTCCGTTGCAGCTGTGATACCGGGCTCAGCGGACGGATCTTCGTCCGGCGGGACGCCACCTACAATCCGGTGCCCATGTTCGCTCTGCGCGCGTATCGCCCCTGATGCTCTGCCCTGTGGTGGGGCTCGGAGCTTTGTCGCGACTGTCGGCATGTCGGAATAAACAAAGAAGGGGATGCCCACGGGCATCCCCTTCTTTGTTTATTTTCATTACGGGACGGACCATGCCCGCTCCCGGGAGCGGAGCAGGCCATGCCATGATGGCGTTAGGCGTTTTCGGCCCGGCGTTTTTCCTTGCGGGCCTGCTGGGCCCTCTGGACATTGCGGCGCATCTTGGCTTCGAAATTCCGGGACATCAGCTTCTGTTCGGAAGGATAGCCGCAGAGGTATTTGTACTCTTCCACATTGATGCCGTGGCTGGACAGGTGGCGGGAGGTCAGGGAACAGGCCTCCTTGCCGCACAGGCAGCAGGTGATGGTGTTGTCGGTGATGGCTTCCGCAGGATTGAAGACCAGATCGGCCTTGGTGAAGATTTTTTTGGGGGCCGGGGCGGGCTTCTTTTCCTCTTCGACGGGAAGAGGTTCGTCCACGGGGGGCAGAGCGGCAGGCGCGGCCTCTTCGACCTTCACAGGCTGCTCGGCCTGCGCGTTGATCCGGCGCTCGATGGCCATATTAAGGATCTTTGCCTTTTCGTACTGCTCCATGATGAATTCGATGGGCTGGTCGCTATATTTGTTGAAGATAGCATTAAAAATATCTTTGTCTTCAAGAGCCATAAAAGTCCCTCCTTTTATTCATATGCCAAGGGCGAACGTATATGAGTAATATCTGTCTGGCAAGCTTTAATGATCGTTTTTATGGTTATAAATTATTTGATAAAAGTATTAACAGGTATGATAATTATTTTATTTGCTAATATGGCATATTTATGGCGGCATCTGTGATCAGAGCATGGTTGCAGAAAAACTTCGTCGCTTTCTGTCCCTGGGAAGAAGGGGTGATTGGTTTGCCGGGCACAAAATTTTTTCAAATATAATAAATGCCGGGGCCAGGCTGCTTAGTGCCTGTTGTCAAAGGATTTTTGCCTGATATAATAGATAATATACTGTAATATTTTACTTTTTTTGTTGAACTGCTCCACGGGGGACGCTAAAGGAAAAAATACGCGGAACTTTTACCGCAGAAGACATCTGCGTAAGGAGCAGCCATGAAAATCACAAGTGTTGAAGTGTTCGATTGCCAGATCAACAAGCATTATCCTGACATGGTCATGTTCGAACCTATCCTGATCCGTATCAATACGGATGAAGGGATCAGCGGTATCGGCGAAGTCGGTCTTGCCTATGGCTATGCTGCCCAGGCTGGTGCGGGCATCGTGCGTGACCTGGCCCGCTGCATCATCGGCATGAACCCGCTGAATGTGGAACAGATCTGGGAAAAGTTGTTCCGTGATACGTTCTGGGGATGTGGCGGGGGCCCTGTGATCTATGGCGGCATCAGTGCCATTGATATCGCCTGCTGGGATATCCGTGGCAAGGCCGCCAACCTGCCCCTGTACATGCTGCTTGGCGGCAAGACCAATCCGACATTGCGCTGCTATGCCAGCCAGATCCAGTTCGACTGGGATCTGAAGCATGCCTACATGAAGGATCCTGAAGACTACGCACGCGCTGCCCGCAAGGCCATGGCCGACGGTTATACTGCCGTCAAGGTCGACCCCCTTATGGTGGATGAACATGCCAAGCGGAATCCCAAGCACACCGGCTACGGCATCCTGCCGCAGTTCGATCTGAACATGGCCGTGGATCGCGTGACGGCCATCCGTGAAACCAGCCCCGACCTCGACATCATCATCGAACTGCATTCCTTCCTCAGCTGCAACGCCGCCATCCAGCTTGCTGAAAAGCTGCGTCCGCTGCGCATCTTCTACTATGAGGAGCCCATGCACTCCATGCATGTGGAAAACATGGAGCTGATCGCCCGTACCATCAACATCCCTGTGGCCACAGGCGAACGCGTCTACACGCGCTGGGGCTACCGTCCGTTCCTGGAAAAACGCGCACTGGCCGTGGTGCAGCCGGATATCTGCCTTGCCGGCGGTATCACGGAGACCAAAAAAATCTGCGACCTTGCCAACATCTATGACGCGACGGTGCAGATCCACGTCTGCGGCGGTCCTGTCTCCAAGGCTGCGGCGCTGCATATGGAAACGGCTATCCCCAACTTCCTGATCCATGAACATCACTCTTATGCCCTCAAGCAGTGCATCCGGGAGCTGTGCACGCAGGATTACCAACCCGTCAGAGGCCAGTATCAGGCGCCGGAGCTGCCGGGTCTGGGACAGGAGCTCAATGATGAGGTAGTCAAGCAGTATCTGGTCGCTACCGTGAAGTAGACCGACCTTTTCCCGTCTGCCGCACGTGTTGCGGCAGACGGCCATACGGAGGAAATCATGGTGGTGCAAGGATCTGTAGCCGCGGTGTCGGAAAAGCCGACCCACAAGCGTTTTACCCTGCTGGCTATTTTGCTGCTGACCATTACGGTGGCGTATATCGACCGAGTCAATATCACCGTGCTCATGGCAGACCCGGCCTTTCTTAATGACCTGGGTCTGACGAACAATCCGGCCAAAACAGGCTTGCTGATGTCGTGCTTCCTGGTGGCTTACGGTATCGGCAATGTATGTCTGAGCGGCCTGGGCGATATCCTGGGCCCCAAAAAATCCATGATCATGGCCATCATCATCTGGTTCGTGGCCATGCTGGTGGGCGGCTTTGCTACCATACTGGGCGTGATGCTGCTGTCCCGCTTCTTGCTGGGACTTGGGGAAGGTCTGCATTTTCCCATGATGAACACTTACTGCCGGGCCTGGTTCCCGGTTCAGGAAAAAGCAAAGGCCAGTGCCATCTGGTTCATCGGTACCAGTGTGGCCCCTGCTATCGGCATGCCCGTCTTTGCCTGGATCGTGGCGACACACAGCTGGCACTGGACGTTCTTTTTTGCCGCTTTCATCGGGCTGATCCCTTTGTTCTTCCTGGGAATGACTGCTGATACGCCGCGCCAGCACAAGACCATCAATCAGGCGGAGATCGACTATATCGAACAGGGACAGGTCGCCGGTACGGAGGCTGCGCCGGCAGAGCCGGAAGGTTCGGCGGTCAAGCGTATCCTGGCGAACCTCAAGGTCCTTTCCAAGATCAAGCTCTATTGGTGCGTCGTCGTCTACTACTGCGTGCACAATGTCGTGTACTGGGGCCTTTTGACGTGGCTTCCTGCCTACTTGAAGACGGAACGTGGTTTCTCCTGGTCCGAGATGGGCTTCCTGGCCTCCATGCCCTTTATCCTGGCCATCGTCTGCAAGCTGATCGCCGGTTGGGCATCTGACAAGCTTGGTCGCCGTGCGCCCTTCATCATCCTGGCGACCGTGGGCGTAGCTGCGTCCCTGTATTTCGCGTCGACACTGACCAACAACTATGCCTCGGCCATCTGCATCTGTCTTGGTATGGCCGCCATCACTCCGGGGGCTCCCCTTGCTCTGACCATGCTCCAGGAGCTCATCCCCAAGGATGTGATTTCCATCGGTACCGGTGTCATGAATGGTCTGAGCATGCTGTGCGCAGCCATCAGCCCCGTATTCTTGGGGTATCTGATGAGCGTTCTGGGAAGTTTTGCCGCTGCGCTGACCTTCCTGATCGCCGTGGCCCTGGTGGGAACAGTTTCCGCCGTCATCCTGACCATGAACAAGTATTGACAGAAAAACATTTCAGGCAGCCGCCCTGTGCGGCTGCCTGTCCTGAAGACAGCCGCAAAGATGCAGCTGTCGGCAGGCGCCCTTCCTTTGTTCCGCTGTTTGCCAACCGGTGATCGATATGAAAAATTTTTTCCACAGCGCACAGCAGTACCGCTGGCTTGTCTGGGGCCTGCTGGCCGCAGCTTACATGATCAGCTTTTTCCACAGGATGTCTGTATCCGTCGTCAAGGATGACTTGATGACACAGTACGGCCTCAGCGTCGTGGAGTTCGGCAGCCTGGCATCCATGTATTTTTATGCCTACTGCCTGGCCCAGATCCCTTCAGGCCTGTTGGCAGACAAACTGGGGGTCCGGCGGACAGCCACGGCATGCATCACACTTACGGGGCTGGGGACACTGCTTTTCGGCTGTGCCGAGGGGGCGACCATGCTTTTTGCCGGCCGCTTCATCGTCGGCCTGGGGGTAGCTTCGAGTTTTGTATGTGTCATGAAGTGCCAGTCGCAATGGTTCCGTGAGCGGGAATTCGGTACGCTTGCCGGGTTGTGCCTGTTCGTCGGCACTATCGGTAGCGTCAGTGCCCAGGCTCCCCTGGGGGCCTTGGTGAGCGCGGTCTCTCTCTCCGGGGCATTTTATAGTATCGGCGCTGCCACGCTGCTGCTGGCTCTCGCCTGCGTCCTGTTCGTGCGCGATACACCGCAAGATCTTGGCTTTGCTCCCATTGTAGAAAAAACATCACCTGCTGGCGGCAGTTCTGTGTCGCTGGCCAGGATAATCAGGGATCCCGGCCTGTTGGCCCTTGATATCTTTTATTTTTTCATGGGCAGCCAACTTCTTGGTTTTGCCGGATCCTGGAGCATCGCCTATCTGAGGGACACTTATGCATTGCCGTTGCAGCAGGCTTCGACCTTGGCTTCCGTACAGCTTGTTGCCTTCATGGTGGGCAGTCTTGTGATCGGCTATCTTTCGGACAGGAGCGGACGCCGCAAACCTTACATCGTCTGGCCGTTCGTGATCGTGGCCCTGACCTGGGGGATCCTTGCCGTTGGACAGGATGCTTTGGGGCTTTCATGCGGGATCGTCCTTCTTGGTGTAGCCGGCTTTTTTTCCGGGGCTTTTTCCGTTATGATGACTCTATGTAAAGAATTGACGCCTGGGCCCGCTACCGGGACTGCCATTGCCGTGCTGAATACATTCGGATTCGGAGGGATTGCGCTCTCCACCCCTCTGTATGGGTATTTTTTGTCCATTGCTGAAGGTACCGGCAACCATGCCTATGCCGTTATATTCATGGCCGTCGTAACAGGACTTGGATGCCTCACCAGCTTTTTCCTTAGAGAAAGCGGAGGGCGGCAGGCAATGATGTAAAAGAGGTTCTTCAACCTCTGCCGGTCAGGCCTCATGTCCCAGTGAGGAGATGAAGATGGGAAATGTGCCGTCCGCCGCAGATATCGTTTACCGCAAGATCAAGAAGCAGATTTTTTCCAAAAAACTGCTTCTTGGTCAAAAGATCGTTGACACCGACTTTGTAGAAGAGTTTCGCGTATCGAAAACTCCGGTACGCGAGGCTTTTCTTCGTTTGAAAAGCGAGGGATTACTGGAGATCCATCCTCGCAGCGGTACATTTGTGTTCAAATTTTCGCGTAATGACCTCAGCTCTCTGGTACAGGCACGTATCTGTATCGAAGAAGGGGCATTGCGCTGTGCCTATCTTGCAAATCCTGTCCATCTGTGCTCGGCATTTGAAAAAAGTATTTGTGACAGCAGACGCCGTCTTGCTGAGGGAGAGCTGGATTCATATCTGGAACTCGATAAAGAATTCCATAATGTCATTTTTCGTTATTCAAAAAATGCTTATCTTGAATCGTATTATAATATAATGTTTGATAAGATAAATATCTTAAGATCTTATCTTTCCCTGAACCAAGACTTTATTTATAATTCTGTTGAAGGGCATAGCAAGATTGCAGAATATGTTGCAAATGATGAAATAGATGCTGCATGTCGCCGCCTGCGTGAGCATATCGCCAATGCCTTCAATGATGACTTCCTCGATTTTCTCAACGCTGTCGTAAAACGCTGAGATATCATATGTAGACTATACCATTCCGGATGCTGTATCGCTCCGGATGCTTCGGGCGGTATTCGGAAAAGGTCCTTGGGTCCTCTTGATAAATGCCGGATACAAGAAATCCCGCAGGCTGCTCCCTGCGGGATTTCTTGCATGGGGGATAGCATGTCCGCCTTATGGGAAAGGGAAAACAGCAGCCCAAGGTTTCCCCTCTTTTTGAGGTTGCCCTGCTTATCGACGGGCTTGAACCTTAAAAACAGAAAAAGTCCGCTCAGCTCAAGGCTTTGCGGACTTTCTTTGATTTCTGTGGACTATGATGTGGCGGAGAGGGTGGGATTCGAACCCACGTACCGGCTATTAACCGATAACTCGATTTCGAGTCGAGCGCGTTACGGCCAACTTCGCTACCTCTCCGCTCTTTGGAGCTGTGCATACACAGCAAGGCCGAAGGCATTATTTAGTCTGTTTCGGCGAAAAAAGCAATAAGTTTTCTTGCCGTCCCGGGCGGCATCAGGCCTCATCCGTCCTGGTCTCGGGCAGCCAGTGCGCAAGCACAGTCTCCCTGTGGGCATCCAGCAGGTCCAGTACGGGCTTGGGCACCAGAAAATCCACGTTCAGGCCGTGCAGCCAGCGGTGGCGGATGCGCGAGGCACTGACCGAGATCCACGGCAGGGGCACGAAGTGGACCTGCCCGCCGCCGGGCAGGCGCATGCGGCGGCTCCCAGGCAGGACAGGCTCGCACGGCCGGGCACCGGGCCACATGCTTTCCGTGGCGGCAAGGAAGTTCTTTTCCGAGCCTTCACCGCGCGGCACCACCACCAGCTGGCAGAGTTCGGGCAGTTCCAGGCCCCGGTGCCAGTGGGGCAGCAGGGCATAGTCCGGGTTGCCGAGGATGAAGAACAGGGGCCGTTCCGGTGTCTCTTCACGACAGGCCTGCAAGGTGTCCCAGGTATAGGAAAGACCGGGGCGCCCGGCTTCCATGCGATTGCACGAAAGGCCCGGCAGACCGTCCAGACAGGCTTCCACCATGGCGGCCCGCAGGTCAAAGGGCAGCAGGCCGCTCACCACTTTGTGCGGCGGTGTGGCGCAGGGCATCAGCTCCACGCTGTCGGCCAGGGGGCGCAAGGTCTCCGCCATTTCGATGGCCAGACGCAGATGCCCCACATGCGGCGGGTTGAAACTGCCGCCGAACAGGGCCCGGCCCGCTGCGCGCTTCCCGTCCATGTCTATTGCCGCACCTGCCCCTGACCGAAGACCACGAACTTGGTGGTGGTCAGTTCCTGCACGCCCATGGGGCCGTAAGCATGGAGCTTGGAGGTGGAGATGCCGATCTCCGCGCCAAGACCCAGCTGGCCGCCATCGTTGAAGCGGGTGGAGGCATTGACCGCCACCATGGAGGCATCGGCCTCACGCAGGAAGCGCATGGCGTGCTCGTGATCGTTGGTGCAGATGATCTCCGTGTGATTGGAACCGTAGCGGGCGATGTGCGCCAGGGCCGCGTCCATGTCGTCCACCACGCGGACGGCCAGGATCAGGGCGTGGAATTCCTGTCCCAGATCGTCAGGGCTTTGGGCCTTGGCCGTGGGCCCCAGCAAGGGCAGGGAGGCGGGACAGGCGCGAAACTCCACACCGGCCTCGCCCAGGCGCCGGCCCACACGGGGCAGGAAGGCCGCGGCGCAGTCCTTGTGCACCAGCAGGCATTCCAGGGCGTTGCAGACACCGGGACGCTGCACCTTGCCGTTGAAAACGATGTCCAGGGCCTTGTCCAGGTCCGCGTCCGCGTCCACGAAGGCATGGCAGACGCCCTTGTAATGCTTGAGCACCGGCATGGTGGCGGCTTCGGTCACGGCACGCACCAGACCTTCGCCACCGCGCGGGATCATGACGTCGATGTATTGATCGAGCTTGCACAGCTCGGTGACCGCGGCGTGATCCGTGGTCGTCACCAGCTGGGCCGCATCGGCGGGCAGACCGGCCTCTTCCAGGGCCTGGCGCAGCAGGGCGGCCAGGGCGGTGTTGGAGTGCAGGGCCTCGCTGCCGCCGCGCAGGATCACGGCATTGCCCGCTTTCAGGCAGAGGATGGCCGCGTCGATGGTCACGTTGGGGCGGGCCTCGTAGATCATGGCGATGACGCCTAGCGGCACGCGCATACGGCCCACCAGCAGACCGTTGGGGCGCTGCCACTGGCTGTCCATGGCGCCCACGGGGTCGGGCAGGCCGGCCACATGCAGGCAGGCGGCGCGCATGTCGGCCAGTACGGAGGGATGCAGGGTCAGGCGGTCCATGCGGGGGGCGTCCAGGCCTCGGGCGCGGGCCGCGTCCAGATCCTGCGCGTTGGCGGTGCGCAGCTCGGCTTCCCGCTCTTCGAGCAGGGCGGCCAGACGGGTGAGGGCGGCGTTTTTGGCCGCGGGGCTGGCCTTGGCCAGCAGGCGGGCGGCTTCCTTGGCCTTTTGGCCGAGCAGGGTCATTTCTTGTGCCAAAGTCATACGGGCTCCTTGGGTTGGCTCGTCTCTCTATACGCTGCCGCAGGAACGAGGGCAAGGGGACGGCCCCCTGTACGGGATGCCGTTGGGCGTCCGGATATCCTTCTGTTTTTCGGGGGGGAAAGGTTCCGGTGCGGAAGGCGGATATGCCTCCGGTTTCCGGCAAACGTCCTCCCGGGAAGAGGAGCGTCCGGCCCCGGGATTCCCTACTGTCGGCAGGGGGTTTTTCTTTGACAGAAGGCCGCTCCCTATCCTACATAAATAGACCGCACCGTGACAGCTTCGGCGACCGCGGGCGAAGCTTTTGCAAGGAGCACTGAAAGAAATGAATCCTGTCAGACCTCAGAATACCCCTGAATCTCCTACCCTGCTCAATGACCTCAAGGCTGAGGTGAGCGCGGAAAGCGCACCGCTGCTGCAGTTCATCGTGCGCAACAGCGGGCTGATCGTGGGCGTGGTGGTCGTCCTTCTGGTGGCCCTGGTAGGCACCGCCGTGTGGCGCTGGCATCAGGGCGGCCTGCAGGCCGAGACCCAGACAGAACTGGCGCGTATCGGCATCACCATGAAGGGCGGGGATCGCCTCAAGGCGCTGGACGACCTGGCAGCCAAAGCTCCCGAGAACATGCGTTACAGCATCTATCTGATGCAGGCCGAGTTCGCCATGCAGGATCAGGATTACAGCCGTGCCGAGCAGGCCTATGCCACGGCGGCCAAGCTGGACGCCGACGGTGCCATGGGCCTGATGGCCGCTCTGGGCCAGGCCGGCGCGCTGATCAAGCTGGATCGTCCCGCTGATGCCGTGACCCTGCTGCAGGGCCTGGAGAGCCGCGCCACCGAGGACGGCCGTGCCACCCTGCGCATGCTGCTGGGCGAAGCCGCCGAAGCGGCGGGCAAGACCGATGTGGCCGTTGCCGCCTATGAAGCCCTGGCCGCCTCGCAGCCTGGTCTGGACGGTGAGTTTTACCGCTCGCGCGCGGAAGCGCTGGGCGGTGGCAAGACCGCGCCCGTGAAGGACGGCGCGGAGAACAAGTAGTAAGAACGTTGGCGGCCCCTCTGCCGACGCGCACGGGCCGGGAGGACACATGAGCAAACATCCTCTGCTGCACGGGGCGCGTGGCGAGCGCCACGTTTTGCTGGGCAATGAAGCCATCGTACGCGGCGCGCTTGAAGCCGGCGTGAACATGGTCACCTGCTATCCTGGCACGCCTTCTTCCGAAGTGCCGGATACCTTTTACAAACTGGGGGGCGAGGGCCGCTACAAGATCGAGTACGCGGTCAACGAAAAGGTCGCCTTCGAAGTGGCCGCCGGTGCGGCCCTGGGCGGTGCCCAGGCCCTGGTGACCATGAAGCACGTGGGCCTCAACGTGGCGGCCGACCCGCTGTTCACCTCGGTCTATACCGGCCTGCCCGGCGGGCTGGTGGTGCTCTCCGCCGATGACCCCGGCTGCCACTCCAGCCAGAACGAGCAGGACAACCGCTACTATGCGCGCTTTGCCTCCCTGCCCTGTTTCGAGCCTGTGTCCGCCCAGGAAGCCAAGGACATGACCCGCGAGGCCTTCCGCCTGGCCCGCGAACTCCAGCAGCCCGTGCTGCTGCGTACCACCACCCGCGTCAGCCACATGCGCGGCAATGTGGAATTCGACGATCTGCCGGCGGGCCCCGCGCCCATCGTGGACTTCCAGCGCAATCCCGGTCGCTTCGTACCCGTGCCCGCCGTGGCCCGCGGCCGTCACCGCTCCCTGCTGGAGATCATGGAAAAGGCCCGCGCCTTTGCCGAGTCCAGCCGCTTCAGCCGTGAATACGGCCCCGAAGGTTGCCGTCTGGGCATCATCGCCAGCGGTGTGGCCCGCAACTATCTGGCCGACGCCCTGGCCTCCGGCGGCTGGGAAGAGCGCGTGCGCGTGCTCGAGCTGGGCATGACCTGGCCCCTGCCCGAAGGCCGTATCGAAGCCTTCCTGCAGTCCTGCGACCGCGTGCTGGTGCTGGAAGAAGGCGAGCCCCTGCTGGAAGGCAGCGTGCGCGCCCTGGCCCAGAAGTGCGGCTGCAAGGCCCGCATCGAAGGCAAGGACGAGACCCTCACCGTGCTGGGCGAATATTCCACCACCCTGGTCCTGCGCCGCGTGGCCGATTATCTGGACTGCCCCTGCCCGGTCAAGGCCTCTTCGCCCGTGGTCCGCGAGCTGCCCGTGCGTCCGCCGAACCTTTGCGCCGGCTGCTCCCACCGCGCCGTCTACTACGCCGTCCGCCACACCTTTGGCGACGACGCCTACTATTCCAGCGACATCGGCTGCTACACCCTGGGCATGCTGCCGCCTCTGCGCATGGCCGACTTCCTGGTCTGCATGGGCTCCTCCGTATCCGCCGGCAGCGGTTTTGCCCGGGCTTCCGGCAAGCCGGTGGTGGCCTTCATCGGTGATTCCACCTTCTTCCATTCCGGCATGACCGGCCTGGCCAACGCCGTGTTCAACAAGCACGACATCCTGGTGGTCATCCTCGACAACGGCACCACCGCCATGACCGGCCATCAGCCCAATCCCGGCATGCTGCAGGACATCCTCGGTGAAGAGGCCATGCATCTGGATATCGAATCCGTGGTGCGCGGCCTGGGCGTCACCGAATGTGTGAAGGTCCGTTCCTACAACCTCAAGGCCCTGCATTCGGCCCTGGAAGATATGCGCGACAAGAAGGGCGTGCGCGTCATCATCGCGGAAGAACCCTGCGTGCTCTATGCCCGCCGCCGCCTCAAGAAGGCCGCCGCCCAGGTGGCCTATGTGGCCGAGCAGGGCGCCGATGCCCAGCGCTGTCTGGAAGAACTGGCCTGCCCCGCTTTCTATCGCAATGGCGAGGACGTGGCTGTGGATGAAAATCTCTGCACCGGCTGCATGGTCTGTCTGCAGGTGGCCCCCAAGGCCTTCAAGGCCAGAAAGCGCGCCTAGGTGAGGTGTATTATGCAACATAGCGACAAACAAAAGCGTCTTCGTATCTTCTTCACCGGCGTGGGCGGACAGGGCACCCTGACCGCCACCACCCTGTTGGCTCGCACCGCTCTGGATGCCGGGCAGGAAGTGGTGGCCGGCGAAGTCCACGGCATGGCCCAGCGCGGCGGTGTGGTGGAATCCGTGCTGCTGCTGGGCGGCTGGCGTTCGCCCAAGCTGGATCTTGGCGAGGCCGACATTCTGCTGGGCTTCGAGCCCTTGGAGACCCTGCGCGGTCTGCCGTATCTGCGCCCCGGCGGCGTCATCTTCTCCAGCCGTGATCCCATGCCGCCCCTGAGCGTGTCGCTGGGCATGGCTGCATATCCTTCCATGGAAGAGATCGAGCAGAAGTCCCGCGCCGTTGCCAGCCAGTGCCATTTCCTGGCCTGCCGCGAGCTGGGCATCCAGGCCGGTGCCGCCCAGGCGGGCAATACCGTGCTGCTGGCCGCTGTCTGTGCTTCGGGCCTGCTGCCCTTCGGCATCGACGCCCTCAAGGCCGCCATCGAAAAATACCTGCCCGCCAAGCTGCAGGCCTCCAACCTCAAGGCTTTGGAACTGGGGCAGGCCGCCCTGCACATGTAACAGCAGCATGGCTGTGCTGTTTTGTTGAGGGGCGGGGGACCCCCTCGCCTGGCGCGAGAGGTGTTCCCCCGCCCCTCAAACTCCCCACCCCTTCCCCAGCGCGCTTTAGCGGGGAGGGGGATTTTTTATGGTAATGGATCTGGATGTTGCGAGCCGTTTTCTCCGGGATCTTGGGGTTTGAGGTTGGGCACAGCAGCAATGCGGCCGTTGCTGATGCCGTGGCAGCTTCCCGAAGAGATTTTCCAAAGTACAAAGTTGCTGACCAAATGCCTTCCTGTTTCCGGATTGCGATACCTTTCTTGCAACGCAGGAAAGGGCGGCACGGATATTCGGGAAAAGGCACAAAAACTGTGTGGAAGGCGCGGCAGAGGAGGCTATGGAGAAAAGAGTTTTTCAGAGCCAGAGCAGGGACAAGGTGGCATGCGTACGAATAAGGAAAGGCGCTGTCCGCGTATGCGGGCAGCGCCTTTTGTTGCCTTGTAGATAAGCTTCCCTGCCTGTTGGCGCAGCTTTTTAAGTAAAACGCGCTGGGGGAAGGGATGGGAGTTTGAGGGGGGGCCCCTCCCCTCATGAAAAAGGAAACTAGCGGTTGCCGAAGCCGGGGATGCTGTAGCGCTTTTCCAGCCAGCGCAGGCACCAGGTGGCCAGGGAGACCAGGATGAGGTAGTAGAGGCCCACAGCCAGGAAGACTTCCGTATTGCGGAAGGTGTCCGAGGCCAGCACCTTGGCTTCGCACATGAGCTCGTTACAGGTCACGAGCATGGCAAGGGAACTGTACTTAATGAGGTAGATGATCTCGTTGCCGCAGCCGGGCAGGGCACGGCGGGCGGCTTGGGGGATGACGATCCAGAACACGGTCTGGAAGGTGGTCATGCCCAGGGCCTGGGCCGCCTTGATCTGTCCCTGACGGATGGAGAGCAGGGCCCCGCGGATGTACTCCGAATGATAGGCGGCGCTGCAAAGGATGAAGCTCAGCAGGGCGGCGCCGTAGGGCTCGAAATAGATGCCCATCTTGGGCAGGGCATAATAGATCATCATCAGCTGCACGGCCAGCGGCACGCCGCGGATGATGGCGGTGTACCAGTTGCCCAGCCGGCTGCTCCAGGGGCCGCCGAAGGCCCGCAGGCATCCCAGTGCCACGCCGCCCACGAAGCCCAGGATACTGGCCGGGATGATGAGGGCGATGGACACTTTCAGGCCCTGGTTGAGGGCCGGGATGACGTCCTGGGTGAAAAAGGGGATGTCGATGACCACGCTAGGCTCCCATATCCAGCAGGTGCGCGCAGAAGTCGCGGGTACGGGTGTTGCTGCCTTCGGCCAGCAGGGTCTCGGGCGCCCCCTGTTCGATGATGACACCGCGTTCCATGAACAGGATCTCGTGGGCCAGGGCACGGGCAAAGTCCATCTGGTGGGTGGCCATGATCATGGTCATGCCGCCCTTGGAAAGGTCACGGATGACGGAGAGCACTTCGCCCACCAGTTCCGGGTCCAGGGCGGAGGTAGGCTCGTCCAGCAGGATGACCTTGGGGTCCATGGCCAGGGCACGGGCCATGGCCACGCGCTGCTTCTGGCCGCCGGAAAGCTGGGCGGGGTAGAGCAGGGCACGGCGGGCAAGGCCCACACGGGCCAGCTCGTCCATGGCGCGTTCGCGGGCGGCCGCTGCGGACATGCCGCGCACCTTGCGCAGGGCGATGGCTACGTTTTCTTCGGCGGTCAGGTGGTCGAACAGGTTGAAGTCCTGGAAGATCATGCCCACCTGGGCCCGGAAGGCGCAGAGCTTGGACTTGTTAGAAAAGTCGAGCTTTTCGCCTTCAAGGATGATCTCGCCCTTATCCGGGGGGATAAGGCAGTTGATGCACTGCAAGAGCGTGCTCTTGCCCGCACCGGAGGGCCCGATGAGGACCTTGAGCTCACCGCGTTTCATGTTCAGGGAGCAATTGTCCAGGATGGACTTGCCGCCCAGGCTTTTGCTGATGCCTTTTACCTGCAAGACAACTTCGTTCATGCGTTCTTTACCCCATGCTGCGTGTTTTTGGCCATGCTGCCCACCGTGCCGGCGGAGTAGCCGGGGATCTGGACCTTGTTTTCCAGGCGGCGCAAGAGCTTGAGCACGATCAGCGTCAAAACGAAATAGATGACCCCGGCCAGGGCGAAAAACGCCAGATGTTCATGCGTACGCTGGGCCACGGCATTGACGCGGGCCATGATCTCCATGGTGCCCAGCAGGTAACAGACGGCGGAGTCTTTGAGGAGGATGGAAAATTCGTTGGCCCAGCCCGGGATGGAGAGGCGCAGGGCCTGCGGCAGGATGATGCAGGTGATGGCGGTCAGATCGCGCATACCCAGGGCACGTGCGGCCTTGAGCTGTCCCTGGGGCAGGCTCTCGATGGCGCCCCGGAAAATCTGGGACTGATAGGCCGTGCTGATGCAGCCCATGACGAGGCAGGAGAGCAGAAAGGGCTCGAGGATCCAGCCCATGGAAAGGAAAAGCCCCTGGGAAAGGAAAAGCAGCACCAGGATGGGGACGCCGCGGAAAAACCAGACATACAGTCCCACCAGACGGCGGGCCAGGGCGTTACCGTACACCTGCAGCACGGCCATGGGGACGCCCAGCACCAGCCCCATGCCCAGCGCCAGGGCCACCGAGCCCACGGTCACCAGCGTGCCGCCCATGATGAAGGGGAAGGCATCCACGATGGTATCGCCTACGATGGGACGCAGGACGACGGCCAGGCAGAGCCAGGCCTGCATGAGGATATCCCGCAGGAAATCCAGGATCGCGCTGAAGGGAAAGATATCGGACATGAGAAAAACGGGCTGTATGGACATGGCGAACCGCCGCGACAAGGGCGGCGGTTCACCTTGGAAAAGCGGCACAGGCCGCTGTATCAGTCAGTAAAAAGTTACTTGCTCAGGTACTTGGCCTGCAGTTCCTTCCAGTAGGGATCGGCCTGCAGCTTGCGGAAGCCTTCGTCGATGAGGGCGCGCAGTTCCTTGTCGCCCTTGCGGATGGCCACACCGAACTGGTCGGGTTCGCCATGCACACCGGCCTTCTTCACGGCCTTGCCGCGGGCGATGGCGTCACCGGCGGGCAGGGAGTCCATGAGGGCGGCTTCGATACGGCCGTTGATCAGGTCTTCCACGGCCAGCGGGCAGGATTCATAGAAGCGCAGTTCAAAGGGATAGCCCTTTTCCTTCTGTTCCTGCTTGATGGCTTCAGCTTCGGAGGTGCCGCGCTGCACGCCCAGCTTGATGGGCTTGGACAGGATGTCGGCAGGGGTCAGCTTGGAGTCGGCAGGCACCAGGAACACGCGGGAGACTTCCCAGTAGGGATCGGAAAAGTCCACCACCTTGCGGCGCTTTTCAGTGATGCTCATGCCGGAAGCGATCATGTCGATCTGCTTGTTGGCAAGGGCCAGCACGATACCGTCCCAGGCCACAGGCTTGTGGACGACCTTGAAGCCCATGGTCTTGGCGATCCAGTTCATGGCATCCACGTCAAAACCGGCAGGCTGGCCGGTCTTTTCATCGACATAGGCAAAAGGCGGATAGTTGGAGTCGATGCCGTTGACGTAGGTCTTTTGGGCAAAGGCCGGCACAGAGGCCAGCAGGCCGAACAGCAGGGCGCAAACAAAAAGTTTTTTCATGGTGCTTCCCTTGTAAAATGTGAGGGCCGGGTATAACCTGATGCCGTATCGCGCGGCAACAAAATTTTTTAGCAAAAGCCGCGCACGGGCGCAAGTGAGAAGGCGTCACAAAGCCGCTCTCCTGCCCGTCCCCGCCTTTTTTCTTCCTTACCGGAGACCAGAACCAAGATGGAATCTTCCCGTCTAGCTCAGCGCATGCTGCAGAGCCTGGGGGTGCCGCCCCGCGTCATCCTGCTGGTGTGTTGCGACTTCCTGACGCTTTTTGCCTGTACCCTTTTTGTCCTGTGTCTGCGTGCCCTGTGGGGGGGGCTGGACATCACCAGCTACGGCTGGATGCTTTCCATGCTCCTGCTGGCGCCGGTCATGGGTCTGGCACTGGGCCTTTACGGAGGCATTTCGTTGCCTGCCTATGTGGAGAGCCGCAAACTTTGCGTGCTGAGCACCCTGACCTTCGGCCTCATCCTTGCTTTGCTGTTCGCGGGCAAGGCCAGCGTGGCCTATTCGCGTATCGTGCTCGTGGGGGCCTGGCTCTTGAGCATCTTCCTTTTGCCGGTGACACGGCGTTTTTGCCGTCATTATTTCGGCAGGTTCCGCTGGTGGGGAACGCCCCTGGTGATCCTTGACCGCAGCAATACAGGCCGGGAACTGTGGCATTACCTCAAACGTCATCCCTGGCTGGGGCTTTCGCCGGTGGACATCTTCACCCTGCCGCCGGACATGGAAGAAGCCAGGCGCCAGCTGAAGGACGCGGAGCGCCGCCATCCCGGGGCCATCGCCCTGATGCTGCAACCTGCCGATGCCGATACGGCCCGTTTCGTCCATGAAGCCAGCCGGTATTTCGTCAAGATCCTGGTGGTGCCTGCTCAGAGCAGCGGTGTCCGGCAGCACTGGTTCCATGCCTGTGATCTGGGGACCATGACAGGGTTCCTGCTCATGCAGAACCTGCGCCGTCGCTGGCGGCAGCGCCTCAAACGGGCCCTGGACCTTGTGCTCTGCCTGCCTGTGGTCCTGCTGTGCGCCGTGCCCGGCCTGCTGCTGGGCCTGCTGATCCGCCTGGACAGCCGTGGGCCCGTGCTCTACCGGCAACGCCGTCTGGGCAAGGACGGCAAGGCTTTTGACGTGTTCAAGTTCCGCACCATGCGTCAGGATGCGGACGAAGTGCTGGCCCGCTATCTGGAGGAAAATCCCGACCTGCGTGAAGAGTGGGAAAAAGACCGCAAATTGAAGCATGACCCGCGCATCACCCGCGTGGGCCGCTTCCTGCGCAAAAGCAGTCTGGACGAACTGCCCCAGCTGCTCAATGTGGTGCGGGGCGAGATGAGCTTGGTGGGGCCGCGTCCCATCGTGGAAGACGAGATCGCTAAATACGGCGAAGTCTACGCGGATTACTGTCGGGTGCGTCCGGGCATCACGGGCCTGTGGCAGGTCTCCGGGCGGAACAATACGACCTATGAGGAACGGGTCAGCCTGGACCGTTATTATGTGACAAACTGGTGCATCTGGATGGATCTTTGGATCCTGGCCCGCACCTTCCCTGTAGTGCTCACCGGCTACGGCGCATACTAGTCGGGCAACAGGTCCAGAGGCGGGGCCTGCTGAGAGGTGAAAGGCCGGGCAAAAACACGCTCTGTGGAAGATAACCGTGCCTGCATCCCCACCGTTGTTTTCCGGGATGCCAGCGAATGGCCCCGGATTATGAGACAAAAGAAAAGGACAGCCATGAAGGCTGTCCTTTTTTGTTTACGGGCTGTCCGGTTTTACAGGCGGGCCATGGCCGCTTCCACCTCATGGCGGAAGCCGGTCAGGAAATTCTCGGTAGAGAACTTTTCCGCATGCGCGTGCAGGTGCTGGGGATCGAAATCCCCTTCACAATGTTCGAAACGCTGCAGGGCATCGGCCAGGCTCTCCGGCGTCTGCTCGCTGAAGAGCAGGCCGGTCTCGCCGTCCACCACGGTCTCGGTGGCACCACCGCGTCCGTAAGCGATGACCGGGACCCCGGCCGACATGGCTTCCACCGGGATGATGCCGAAGTCTTCCTCACCGGGGAAGAGCAGGGCCCGGCTGCGGGCCATGAGCTCGCGCACGGCGGCATCGTCCTGCCGGCCCACAAAGCGCACGTTGGGGCCAGCCTTGGCTTTGAGCTGCTGCATCATCTCGCCGTCACCGGCCACCACCAGCGGACGGCCGAGGCGGGTGCAGACCTCCACGGCCAGATCCACACGTTTGTATGAGGCCAGACGGCCGAAGCAGAGATAGTGTTCTCCGCCCGGCTCCGCGCGGGGCGTGAAGGCCTTCGTATCCACCGGCGGATGGACCACGGCGGCCTCGCGGCGCCAGTACTTGCGGATGCGTCGGGCCACATGGCGGGAGTTGGCCACGAAGTGGTCCACCCGCTGGGCGCTGAGGCAGTCCCACTGCCGCAGGGAGGGCAGCAGCAGGCGCATGGCCAGACGGGAGAGCCGCCCCGTGCTCCGCATGTAGACCGGCCAGTTGTCCCACAGATAGCGCATGGGCGTATGGCAGTAGCAGACGTGCAAGCAGTCGGGCCGGGTGATGACCCCTTTGGCGGGCCCGGATTCGCTGGAGATGACCAGATCGTAGTCCGTCAGGTCCAGCTGCTCCAGGGCATGCGGCATGAGAGGCAGGTACTTTTTGTACATCCTGCGGCTGGCGGGCAGGCTGTTGATGAAGGTGGTGCTGATCTTGTGCCGGCGGAATTCGGGCAGGAGCTTTTCCCTGTCCACCACGTGGGTGAAGATGTCCGCCTGCGGATAGAGACGGCACAGGGCCTCCAGCACCTTTTCACCGCCGGCCATGTTGACCAGCCAGTAATGCACCAGAGCGACTTTCATGCTAGGCCTTGGGGCGGTCACCGATGGCGGCAGTGATCTGGGCCTCGGCGGCCAGCTTGCCGTCCACATACGCGCGGGCGTCCATCTTGCAGAGCTTGAGCTTCATGCGGATATTATCGCAGTGCAGTTCCAGGCGGTCGCCGGGCACCACCTGGCGACGGAATTTGACGCCGTCCAGGCCGGTGAAGAAGAAAAGCTTGTCCGACAGGTCGCCTTCCATGCCGGAGACTGCCAGCAGGGCGCCGGTCTGGGCCAGGGCTTCAAGGATGAGCACGCCGGGCATGATGGGAGCACCGGGGAAATGGCCCTGGAAGAAGGGCTCGTTGATGGTCACGTTCTTGTAGGCCTTGATATGGGAGCCAGGCACGCATTCCAGCACGCGGTCCACCAGCAGGAAAGGATAGCGGTGGGGCAGGATGGAGAGGATACGCTGGATGTCCATGGTGATAGGCGTAGCGTCCGACATGGAAAACTCCTTTGATGGGTATGATGGCGCAGTTTAGCCCGATGCCTGGCGCAAGACAAGGCGGCCTGCTGCCGGCAGGCGGGCAAAAAAAAGCCCCCTGCGGACAGGGGGCTCGAGATCCGGCTGTGGAGGCGCTTACTTGCTGCTCTTGGCCTTTTCGTCTTTGTGCATCTTGTTGACTTCGGCCAGCACGTCCTGGGTCAGGTCCATGGTCTGGTCGGCGTAAAGGACGCCACCGGCGGTGATGTCCACCACAAAGTTGAAGCCCTTGCGCTGGGCCACGTTGTAGGTGGCATTGAAGACCAGGGTGACCATATCCTGACGCAGCTTCACTTCATCCTGTTCCACCTTGCGCAGGAAGTTGCGGGTCTTCTGGTCCAGTTCCTGCTTCTTGCGGATGAAGGCCAGCTTCTTTTCATCAGAAGCCTTGGGGCCCTTCAGCTCTTCAGCGGCTTTCTTCAGGGCCTCGCCCTGCTTTTCCAGAGCGGCACGCTCCTTGCCATACTTGCTTTCCATCTGCTTTTTGGCGGCCTGGGCAGGTTCGCTCTGGGTGGCGACAGCCTGCATGTCCACGACGCCGATCTTGGCGGCAGCAGGTTCAGCGGCATTGGCGGCAACGGCCCCCGCCATCATCAGGCAGACCGCAAGGGTCAGATACATCAGTTTGCGCATGGAAAAAACTCCCTTTGATCGAATGCTCCGCGGATCGAGGATGCCGCCAGGCAGTGATTGTGTAGGTTTTCTGGTAGCAAGAGGGAAACCTCTTGTTTACCGTTCATCACATAGCACCAGAGGCAGGGGGCGTCAAGGAATTCTGGGCCGTGCGGTTCTGCCGCACGCGGTCGCTGTAGCTCAGGATGCCCTCGGCCAGGCCTTCGGCCAGGATCATGCGGTAGCGGGCATCGAGCAGGTTGCGTGCCTCATGCGGGTTAGAGCAGTACCCCACCTCCACCAGGACGCAGGGCATGCGCGCACCCAGCAGGACGATGAAGGGCGCTGCCCGGGTGCCGTTGTCGCGCACGGTATAGCCGCGGCGCTTCAGACGGGCCAGGGACTGCTTCTGGATGTCGGTGGCCAGCCGGCGGCTCTCGTACTGGCGGGCGGTGAGCATGCCGTCGGACAGGATCTTCTGGACCTCGCCCAGGTTCCTGTCGTTGCGGGCATTTTCCTGGCTGGCCACACGCACGGCCCGGGGATCGCGGGAGATGTCCAGGTAATAGGTCTCGAAGCCGTTGATGCCGCGATCCTCATGGGCGTTGACGTGGATGGAGACGAACAGGTCGGCGCCGGCCTGGTTGGCTTTGCCGGTACGGTCCCGCAGGCTCACGGCCACGTCTTTGCGTCGGCTGTAGATGACCTCAAGGCCGTTGTCCTCCAGCAGGCGGCCCAGACGCAGGGCGATGTCCAGCGTGATGTTGCGCTCGATCACGTCGTTGTGGATGGTGCCCGGATCACGTCCGCCGTGCCCGGCGTCGATGAACACGCGCTGCACGGAAAGGCCCGGCTGCCCGGCCACCACATTGTTGACCCGGACGGCCTTGCCCTTGCCGGCGGAGGCATCCGCCAGACGGCTGCCCGCAGCGGCGGGGGCCATCTGTTGCCGCATGGCCGTGGCCTGGGGGCGCATGTCGCCACGGGGATATTCCTTTTCCAGGCGGGCCAGCAGGCGCACGGCCTCGGTGCGGTCTTTCAGCTCCTCGGCACTGATCTGCGCCGCCTGTAGCAGGGCATCGTCAGCCAGGGCGCTGCCGGGGAATTCTTCCGGAACACGCAGCAGCAGGGTACGGGCCGTGCGGTAGTCGGCGGCAAGGTGGGAACAGTCAGCCAGGGAACGGGCGCTGACTCCGGCACGGAACAGGGCCGCCGCGCTGACCGTGGCGTTGGGACGGCTCTGGTAGACCTGCATGAAATCTCCCTGCAGGTTTTCCCAGGGTTCGCGCCAGCAGGAACGACGCTTGTCGGCACGCAGGAGCTCCATGGTCTTCTTGGCATTCTCATAACGCTGCAGGGCCTGGCGGGCATCGTCTGTCGGGGGGGTGTCGGATATCTGACGGGCAGGCTGCGCAGAAGGCTGCGGGGTCTCCTTGTTCGGGGCCAGTTCCTGCCGCAGGCGACGAGCTTCGGCGTACATGTCGCCGCGCGGATACTCCCGGCAGAGCGTATCCAGCAGTTTTAGTGCGCCCCGGGTATCCTTGAGCCTGTCGGCTCGGATACGGGCGGCACGCAGCAGGGCATCATCGGCCAGGCGGCTGCTCTCGTGCTGCCGGGCCACTTCCTCGAAAGTCCCGGCGGCCTTGCGGGCGTCGGAGATGGCGAAGGAGCGGCGGGAAAGCTCTTCGTAGCATTCGGCAGCCTTGAAGAGGGCGGCAGGACGGTTGGCCCAGGTGGTGGCGTTCTGGTGGATGGCATGGAAGGACGCGGCTACTTCTTCCCAGGGGGCACGCTGCATGCCGCGCTTGTTGTCCTGGCGCAAGGCATCCATATCGTCCTTGGCGGCTTCATAGCGCTGCGCGGGGGACAGCGTGGCGCCATGGCTGATGGTATGGCAGAAGGCCGCCAGGAGGGAAAAGGCCAGGATGAATCCCAGAGGAGGCAGGATACGGGCCATCATGCCGGGGGACTGGGGACGGGGAGCGGGGGTGACTTTTTTCCTGGCCATGACACAGAACTCGCTGGATAGTGGCTGCTCCCGGGAGGGGAACTTTGCCGTAGCCTGTTCTTTGCAGGTTGCGTGCCATGAAGATGTTTTTTTATTAAAAAGTTTGTGTTTTCAGTAGACTACAATCTCTCCCCGTAGGCTCCTTCAAGGGGGTGTCTGTTTTTCGACATAAAAAAAAGCTCCCCGAAGGGAGCTTTTTTGACGCGAAGGAGATCAGCCCGGCCTAGAAGAACTGGCCCATGCTGAATTCCAGACGGCCCTGCTCGCGCTCGCCGTCGTAGTCCTTGGACAGAGGATAGCCATAGGCCAGGCGCAGGTCGCCCATGGGCGAACGCCAGCGCAGTTCCAGACCGGCGGAATAGACAATCTTGTCGTTGAAGTCGTCGGCCATGGTCTTGTGGTCGATGTTGAAACCGGCATCGAAGAAGGGCACCAGGGCCAGGCCCATGTCCTTCTGGAAGGTCCAGATGTATTCCACGTTCAGCACGCCCATGCGGTCACCACCGATCTGGTCGCCGCCGTACTTCTCGTCGCGGGGCGAGAGGTCGGAGTAGGAGTAACCGCGCACGGTATCCATGCCGCCCAGCCAGAAACGCTCGAACACGGGCACGCGGCTGCTGGTGTTCTGGAACACCCCGCCTACGCGGGCGCGCAGGTGGAAGGTGTTTTCGGGATTGATGGACCAGAAGCCCTGCCAGTCGGCCACGGCCTTGATGAAGTTGTCGGTACCGCCCAGGCCGCCGCCGCCGTATTCGGCCCACAGACGGGCGATGGTGCCCTTGGTGGGACGGGCGCGGTCGTCGGTGGTATCGCGCAGGATGCGGGCGGAGATGGCGCTGGTCCAGTTGGTGCCCTTGTAGTCGGAGATGTAGGGCGAAGCATCGGCATCCACGTCATAGAGGTCGTAACGTTCCAGGCGGTAGCCGATACCCACGGAGGTGTATTCACCGATGGGGTAAGCAAAGCGGATGGTGTCGCCGATGGTTTCCTTGGTGAAGTCGTCCCAGTAGTCGTAGATGTAGTAGATGTCGTTGCCGAAGGACAGGTCGGTGTCGTAGACGCGCGGGTTGGTGAAGGAGAACACGCCCGACGTACGGCGCCAGGAGAAGAAGCCCTGCAGCTGCACCTGATAGCCGCGGCCGAAGAGGTTGCGCTCCATGATGGAGGCCGTCACACCCACGTCGTAATAGGTGGAGTAACCGATACCGCCCATAAGGGCACCGGTGTTGTCTTCCTTGACCTTGATCTTGAGGTCCACTTCGTCAGGACGATCGGTGGGGATCAGTTCGCTGTCGATGGCGGAGAAGTAGCGCAGACGGTTCAGGCGTTCGGCGGAACGGCGCATCTTTTCGCCTTCGTACTGGTCGCCGTCGCCCAGGCGCATCTCGCGCAGGATAACGTTGTCACGGGTCTTGGTGTTGCCGTCGACCATCAGACGACGGATGAAGACCTTTTCCTTCTTGTTGACCATGTAGCCCACGTCCACCATGGGCTCGTCGCCTTCCACCTTCATGACGCGGGTGTCCACCTCGGCAAAGGCGTAACCGCGGTCGGTGTAGAAGTTGGTCAGGCGCTTGCTGTCTTCCTGCATGACGGTGATGGAGAAGTAGTCGTTGTCCTTCTTCCATTCGTCCATCTCGACCACGTCCAGCATGGCCTGTTCTTCGTCGATGATGTCACCGCCGAACTTGATGTCGTGGATCTTGTAGCGGGGGCCTTCATGGACCTTGAAGGTCACATAGATGCCGTCTTCCTTGTACTGCACGTCGGGGGCGGCCACCTGGATGTCCACAAAGCCCTGGTTCAGACCGTAGGCGGCGATGGCGTTGGTGTCACGCTCCAGGTGCTCTTCTTTAAGCACGCCGGTGCCCGTGAACCAGGAGAAGATGTTGCGGGGCTTGAGGGCCAGGTACTTGTCCATGTCGCCCTTGTCCAGCTGCTCCAGGCCCTCGATCTTCACTTCCTTGATGTAGAGCTTGTTGCCTTCTTCCACCTGGATGACCAGCACGGCGCCGCGACCGCCGGAACGGTTGTCCAGACGGTAGCTGGAGCGGGCCAGGTAGTAGCCTTCCTTGCGGTAGAGTTCGTTGATCTTCTGCAGGTCGTCGGCGATGAGCTGTTCATTGAGCACGTTGCCGGACTTGGTGCCCATGGCGGCGATCACGTCCTCGGCATCGATCTCGTGGGAACCTTCCACGATGATGTTCTCGATGCGGGGCTTTTCCGCCACGGTGAAGACCAGCACGTTGCCTTCCATGTGGGCCTGGACGTCACTGAAGTAGCCCAGTTCCCAGATGCGCTTGACCTCTTCGTTGATGTCATTGGCAGAGGGGGTATCGCCCTTGCGGATGGAGAGGCGCATGAGGACCACTTCGGGGTCCATGACCTGCAGGCCGCGCACCTGCACGTCGGCCAGAGCACCCTTGGCGGTGCCCATGGGCACGAAGTCGGCGCGACCGATGGGATCGGTGGGTTCGGTGCGGGGAGCGCTGCTGGTCGCAGGGGCGGCGGCAGCGGCACCGGCCAGCATGCCGGAAGCCTGGCCGGCCATGGCGGCGGCGCATTCATTGAGGCTCAGCAGGGAGGGGCGGTCGAAGTTGGCAGGCTTGGCCTGGCCTTCGTTCACCGGCACCAGCAGGGACTGCAGGGCAAAGCCTTCGCCGTTCTGCTTGAAGCTGCCGAACAGCACCAGGTCGGCGCCCGCTTTTTTGCCCAGCTCGCGGGCAGCGGCCATGTCGATGCTGCCGCCGCGGGAGGACAGCAGGCTGCGGGCCTTGTCCATGGGGATGACGGACAGACCGCGCTGCTGCATCTCCGTACCGATGATCTGCGGCACGTCCCGGGCCGCATTGGGCATCTCAGGGCCGGCAGTGACCTGGAAGGGCAATACCAGCACCGTGTTTCCCGCAGCCTGCAGCGGGGCGGCTCCCCACAGGCAGGCCAGCAGGGCGAAACAGAACAGGCCCAGCCAATTACGCAAATGTTTTTTCATACAGAGTCCCCGCTCTCAGTTCCAGACTACGATTCATGGTAGCGGCCAGCTCGCGGTTGTGGGTGACAATCACGAGGGTCATGCCCAGTTCGCGGTTCAGTTCGCGCATCAGGGTACTGACCTGCTCACCAGTATTTTCGTCAAGGTTGCCCGTGGGTTCGTCAGCCAGCAGTACCCGCGGGCGCAGCAAAACGGCACGAGCAATGGCTACCCGCTGCCGCTCCCCGCCGGACAGGGTAGAGACCTTGCTCTCCACACGATGAGCAAGACCCACGCGCTCCAGCATGGTACGGGCATCGGGCAGCACATCGGCACGACAGGCACCGCCTATCAGGGCCGGCATGGCCACGTTTTCCAGGGCCGAGAATTCCGGCAGGAGATGATGGAACTGAAACACGAAGCCCAGCGTCCTGTTGCGGAAGCGGGCCTTTTCATCAGGCTTCATCTCGGACATGTCCCGGCCGTCAAAAAAGATTTTTCCACTGCTTGGAGTATCAAGAGCCCCCATAAGATGCAAGAGGGTACTCTTGCCGGAGCCGGAGGTCCCCACGATGGCCAGCGACTCCCCTTCTTCCACGGAAAGGTTGATATCCTTGAAGATCTCCAGGTTCTCCGGGCCGGAGAACCGCTTGCCCACATGTTCGAATTTGTAGAGCTCGGCCATGATCACTCGTAGCGCAGGGCTTCCGCGGGCTCAAGGCGTGCGGCCTGCCGCGCCGGGTACAGGGTTGCCAGAAAACAGAGCAGCATGGCGCTGGCCCCGATGATGAGCACGTCCTGCCAGGTGATGATGATGGGCAGGTGATCCAGGGTGTAGACGTTCTCGGGCAGCTTGATGAAGCGGTAACGCTTCAGCGCCCAGCCCAGGCTCAGGCCCATGCCGTAACCCAGCAGGGTGCCCACGAAGCCGATGATGGTGCCCTGGAGCATGAAGATGCGGCGGATCATGGAACGGGTGGCGCCCATGGACATGAGGATGGCGATGTCGCGGGTCTTCTCCATGACCAGCATGACCAGGGAGGTCACGATGGAGAAGGAACCGATGAGCACCACCATGGTCAGCAGGATGAACATGCCGATCTTTTCCAGCTTGAGGGCCGCGAAAAGGTTGGCGTTCATCTCCATCCAGTGGCGCACATAGAAGGGGGAACCCAGGGTGTCCTGCACGCTCTGGGCGATGGCGTCGGCCTTGTAGACGTCGTCCACCATGATCTCGATGCCGGTGAGGAAGCCGTCGGGCAGACCGAGGATGTCGCGCGCGGCCTTGAGGTCCACGAAGGCCAGGGTGGCGTCGTATTCGAACATGCCTGTCTTGAAGATGCCCACCACCTCGAAGGGGCGGATGCGCGGCGAATAGCCGGTGGCGCCCTTTTCCCCGGAGGGGGAGAGCAGGTTGACGCGGCTGCCCAGGCCGATGCCCAGACGTTTGGCCAGCTCCTCGCCGATGACGATGCCCGGCGTGCCCTCGCGCTTCAGATCGGCCACGGAGCCGCGACGGATTTCGCGCAGCATGCTCAGGACCTTGGGCGCGCTTTCGGGATCGATGCCGCGCAGCACCAGGCCTTTGACGCCGCCGGCGGCGGAGAGCATGACTTCCGTATAGATGAAGGGCGTGGCGCCGCGCACATGTTCCACGGCCTCCACGCGCTGCACCAGGTCGGGGTGCTGCTGGAAGGCCGCGGGCACGTAAGACATGACGATGCCGTGGGCATTGGCGCCGATGATCTTGTCACGCATGTCGGTGGTCAGGCCGTTGTAGACGCCCAGGACCACCACCAGGGCGCCGACGCCGAGGGCGACGCCCAGGATGGACATGATGGAGATGATGTAGATGAAGGTCTGTTTGCGGCGCGAGAACAGATATCTCAGCGCCACAAACAGCTCAAAGGGCATGCGCATGCTTGTTTAGAACTCCGGACGCAGCAGCGGGAAGAGGATGACTTCGCGGATGGAGGCGGAGTCCGTCAGCAGCATGACGAGGCGGTCGATGCCGATGCCTTCGCCGGCCGCCGGGGGCATGCCGTATTCCAGGGCGCGCAGGAAGTCCTCGTCCATGGCGTGGGCTTCGTCGTCACCGGCCTCCTTCTCGCGCACCTGCTCTTCGAAGCGCAGACGCTGGTCCACGGGGTCGTTGAGCTCGGAGAAGGCGTTGGCCAGTTCACGACCGGTGATGAACAGTTCAAAACGGTCCGTCAGGTCGGGGTGCTCGTTGTTGCGGCGCGACAGGGGCGAGATCTCGGTGGGGTAGTGGTAGATGAAGTGGGGCTGGATCAGCTTCTCTTCCACATCCAGATCGAAGAGCTTGGCGTGCAGCTTGGGCAGGCTCTCGCTGTCGGTGGCCTTTTCGCCGCGGCTGCGGATGTAGTCACGCACCTTGTTGTAGTCGTTGTAGAATTCGGGGCTGTGGCCGCCGATCTTGGTCAGCGATTCGTAGAAGGACATGCGGGTCCACTTGCCGGGGGTGAGGTCGATCTCCTGGCCCTGGTAGGTGATGACCGTGCCGCCGCAGACCTTGTTGGCCAGACGGGCGAAGAGCTCTTCGGTCAGGTCCATGAGGTCGTGGAAGTTGGCGTAGGCCCAGTAGAATTCACAGGAAGTGAATTCCGGGTTGTGGCGGGTGTCGATGCCTTCGTTACGGAAGTTGCGGTTGAGCTCGAAGACCTTTTCGAAACCGCCCACCAGCAGACGCTTGAGGTACAGCTCGGGCGCGATGCGCATGTAGAGCTTGAGATCCAGGGCGTTGTGGTAGGTCTCGAAGGGGCGGGCGGCGGCGCCACCGGCCACGGCCTGCATCATGGGAGTTTCCACTTCCATAAAGCCGCGCTCTTCGAGGAAGCGGCGGAACTCGCTCACGATCATGCTGCGCTTGCGGAAGATCTCGCGGGCGCGCTCGGTGACGATAAGGTCCACATAGCGCTGGCGGTAGCGGGTCTCCATGTCCTTGAGGCCGTGATACTTTTCCGGCAGGGGACGCATGGAGCGCGTGATGAGCTTGAGGTTGCGACAGGAGATGGTCAGTTCGCCCGTCTTGGTATGGAAAAGATGGCCGGACACGCCGACGATGTCGCCCACGTCCAGCTTCTTCACTACATTATAAACCTCTTCGGGCAGCTCCTCGCGGCTGGCGTAGCACTGGATGCGGCCGCTCTCGTCCATGATGTGGAAGAAGGCCACCTTGCCGAAGGAACGCAGCGAGACGATGCGGCCGGCGATGGCGAACACGTCCCCCTTGGCTTCCAGCTCTTCGGCGCTCAGGCTGCCGAAATTGTCCAGCACCCAGCTGACGGCATGTTCCTTGCGGAAATCATTGGGGAACAGCGGCACACCGGCGTCCAGCAGGTCACAGGCTTTGACGACGCGGTTTTTGATGACTTCGTTGAGCATGTCGCGCTCGGCAAAGCCCTCAAGCATGGGCATGAAATAGGCGGCGTGCTGCGACTTGGTATTCAGCTTGATCTTTTGCTTCTTAGGACTCTTTTCCCGGTTTTCCACTGCAAACTCCTGCTTCGGGCATGGCCCGGCCCTCTTTCGGGCTCAACGGTTGAATGGCTAGAGGTATGCCATTCAGGGCCCGTCGTCAAGGTTCAGGGCCGGGGGACCTCTGCGGCCCAAGGGTGCCTTTCGGCCGGGAAAATGATAAAGTAGTCATACTTGAATTTCATTGAAGCATAGTTTACCGTTTTCAAAACGTAACCCCGCAAGGACCAAACATGAAAAAATTGACCATCTCCTTTCTCGGCCGGGACTGTCCCGGCATCGTTTCCGCGGTAAGCCAGATCCTCGGGCAGACCGGCTGCAATATTATCGAGGTCACCCAGACCATCCTTTGCGGTGAGTTCGCGGCCATATTTATTGTCCAGGCCCCTGAAAACGTGACGGAAGAATCCCTGCACACCCAGCTGGCCCTGGGCCTGGTGGATGCCAAGCTCGACCTTTCCGTGCTGGTGCGCCCGGCCGTGGAAGGCCGCTGGGAAGATTCCGTGGTCAGCCAGCCCTTCGTGGTCACGGTGGACGGCCCCGACCGCCCCGGCCTCATCGCTGCCATGAGCCGCGTCTTTGCCCGTCACGGCGTCAATATCGACAGCCTCAAGGCCGTTCTGGGCCAGGATCACAGCAATCACGCCCTGTTCGTGTTCGAGGTCAAGGTCCCCGAAAATGCGGACCTCGGCCGCCTGCGCCGTGAGCTGGCCAGCGAAGGCCAGGCCCAGGGCCTGCGCGTCAGTGTGCAGCACCGCGACATCTTCGAAGCCGTCCATCGTATCGGCTCCTTCTAGGATCCCGTCCGTCCCGGAGCACGGCAGGACCGTCTCCGCAAGTATCATAAGGAATATCCATGCTTTCTGAACGCGAAGTTATCAATACGCTCAACATGCTCCGCAACGAGCATCTGGACGTGCGCACCGTGACCCTGGGCGTGAGCCTGTTCGACTGTGTCAGCCACGACATCGATCTCTTCACCGGCAACGTCAAAGCCAAGCTGCACCGCTATGCCTCCCAGCTGGTCAACGTCTGCAACGAAGTGGGCGACAAGTACGGCATCCCGGTGGTCAACAAACGTATCAGCGTCAGCCCCATCGCCGTGGTAGGGGCCCCCTTCGGCCCCGACGGCATGGTGCGTGTCTGTCAGGCCCTGGACGAAGCGGCCAAGGAAGCCGGCGTCGACTTCCTGGGCGGTTTCTCCGCCCTGGTGGAAAAAGGTTTCGCCAACGGTGACCGCGCCCTCATCGAGGCCCTGCCCGAAGCCCTGGCCACCACGGACCGCATCTGCTCCTCCATCAACGTGGCCTCTTCCCGCTCCGGCATCAATATGGATGCCGTGGCCCTGATGGGCGAACAGATCCTCAAGGTGGCCCAGGCCACGGCCGACCGCGGCGGCCTTGGCTGCGCCAAGCTGGTGGTCTTCGCCAACATCCCGCAGGACGTGCCCTTCATGGCCGGTGCCTACCTGGGCGTGGGCGAGCCCGACGTGGTCATCAACGTGGGCGTCTCCGGCCCCGGCGTGGTCAAGAAGGCCATCGACCGCGCCCTGGAGCACAGCCGCAACGGCGGCAAGCCCATGACCCTGCTGGACGTGGCCGAAGTCATCAAGCGCACGGCCTACAAGGTGACCCGTGTGGGCGAGATGATCGGTAACGAAGTGGCCCAGCGTCTGGGCCTGCCCTTCGGCGTGGCCGACCTTTCCCTGGCCCCCACCCCGGCCGTGGGCGACAGCGTGGGCGAGATCTTCCAGAGCGTGGGCCTGTCCAGCATCGGTGCGCCCGGCACCACGGCCGTGCTGGCCATGCTCAACGATGCCGTGAAAAAGGGCGGCGCCTTCGCCTCCTCTTCCGTGGGCGGCCTGTCCGGCGCCTTCATCCCTGTTTCTGAAGACTCCAGCATCGAGGCGGCCGCCACCTCCGGCCTGCTGAGCCTGGAAAAGCTGGAAGCCATGACCAGCGTCTGCTCCGTGGGCCTGGACATGATCGCCATTCCCGGCGATACCCCGGCCAGCACCATTTCCGGCCTCATCGCCGACGAAATGGCCATCGGCATGATCAACCACAAGACCACGGCCGTGCGCGTCATCCCCGTGCCCGGCAAGGGCGTGGGCGAGGAAGTGAGCTTCGGCGGTCTGTTGGGCAAGGCGGCCATCATCCCCGTGCCCAAGGGCGACGCCAGTGCCTTTATCGGTCTGGGCGGCCGCATCCCGGCTCCCATCCACAGCCTGAAGAACTAGCCGGCAACTAACGACACTAAGAAAAGGACGGGATTTTTCCCGTCCTTTTTGTTTTGGGGAAGAAAGTGTCCGCCTTTCCCCAACGTTCGAGCCATCGGCACGGACAGATGGGGGCGAGTAGGCAAAGCGTCCGGGGGCCTCTCCTTTTTTATGGGGGCGGCACCTGGATGCCTGAAGACGTACAAGATGATAGCCGCCTGTTCGCATGCAGGTGGTTTTGCTTTTTGTTGAGCTGTGGCATCAGAAGAGCAGAGATGATGGCCGGAAGCGGCCGGACAGACAGGAGAGGCGCATCAATGCCGGAAGGAAATTTTTTCCACTACGATCAGGCGGCTGTGGATCATCTGGCCCGCAAGGACAAAAAACTGGCAGCGGCCATGCTGGCCATCGGCCCCATACGGCGGGAGGTTATGCCGGATCTTTTCCAGGCCCTGATGCATGCCATCACGGGCCAGCAGATCAGCATGGCGGCCCAGCGCACGGTCTGGGGACGCTTGTGCGGCCTGCTGGGCGAGGTCACGCCGCAAGCCCTGCTGGCCCAGCCGCAGACGGCCTTGCAAGCGCTGGGGCTTTCCGCGCGCAAGGTTGACTACATGCGCGGCATCGCCCGGCAGGTGGTGGAGGGGGAACTGGATCTGCCGGGCATGGCCGCTCTGGAAGACGCCGAAGTCTGCCGCCGTCTTGCCGCCCTGCGCGGCATCGGCGTCTGGACGGCCGAGATGCTGCTGCTTTTTTCCCTGCAGCGGCCCGACATCCTGAGCTATGACGATCTGGCCATCCGTCGCGGCCTGCGCATGCTCTACCGGCACAAAGAGATGCCGCGAGAGCGCTTCGAGCGATATCGTCGACGCTTCTCGCCCTATGGCTCAGTTGCTTCGCTCTATCTGTGGGCCATCGCCGGTGGGGCATTGCCGGGGCTGGACGATCCGGCGGAATGTAAAAAGGGGAGGAGTCGCCCTGCCGTGTGCCTCAAAAGAACGGTGACGAAAGACTGAGTTGTTCCTTTCCATGACAAGCCCCCGCCTACATCGCTTCTTTCCCACGATGCGCGACCGGCCTGCTCCTGCCGGTCCATGAAGATAGGTGCCATGAAGAGCGCCGTATGGTGGGGCGCATCCTGCCATGCCTGCCGGTTCTCCGGAATTTTGGACAAAAAAAGGCCCTGCGGTGTGTGTTCCGCAGGGCCTTTGCCGTACGAAAAAAGCCTACTTGAGGGCAGCGGCACCGGCCTTGGCCACGTTGGTGTCTTCGGCCACCGTACCACCGCTGACGCCGATGGCGCCCACGATGACGTTGTCGCGGATCAGCAGCTCACCGCCGCCAAAGATCACCAGACCGCCGTTGGTGGCTTCGATGCCGAACAGTTCCTGACCGGGCTGGGAAGCGGCGCCCAGCGTGGAGGTGGGCATGTTGAAGTAGCGGGCCGTGACGGCCTTCTTGGTGGAAACGTCGATGCTGCCGATGAAGGCGCCGTCCTGACGCACGAAGGCCTTCAGGTTGCCGCCCGCATCCACGATGGCGATATTCATGGGCACGCCCTGGGCTTTGGCCTTGACCAGAGCCGCATCGAGCACCTTCTGGGCTTCGCCCAGGGTCAGGTCGCCGGGGAGCTGGGTCGCGGGGGCCTTGGTCTTGGCCTGGGCCAGACCGGCGCAGAGAACGAGAGCCAGAACAAGAGGAACGATACGCTTCAGCATACAGGACTCCTTTTGCCCGCAAGGGCTGTTTTCTCCTGCTCTAGCACTCCGTCGGGGCATGGGCAAGCAGTAAATATTTTTTTCACATGATGGTTGGGCAACCAATCATCGCCGTGCCGCAGCGCGCGTCCGATCTCTGTCCGCATCAGGGCCAAAATAAAAAAAGCCGGCAGTGCATGGCTGCCGGCCTGGTATCGAAACGGAACGGGAGGATCAGGCCCCAGGCAGATAGGGAGAGATAAAAAAGCGCCAGATCAGGGTAGCCAGCAGCAGGGAGAGCGAGACCCAGAGGAAGCGACGCACGGCTTCGGTACCGACCTTGATGGCCAGACGGCTGCCAAGCCAGTTGCCCGCGATGTTGGCGGCCATCATGGGCAGACCGACGCTCCAGATGACGGCGCCGTTCCAGATGAAAAGGATCATGGCGCCAAGGTTGGAGGCAAAATTCATGACCTTGGACGTGGCCGAGGCTTCGAGGAGGCTGATGCGCAGGACCCAGTGCAGGGCCAGGATCAGGAAGCTGCCGGTGCCGGGGCCGAAAAAGCCGTCATAGATGCCCACGATGAGGAAACAGAGCGGCGCCAGGATCCAGTAACGGCGACCGGAGGTGAGCGGCGGTTTTTTCTGCTCCTTCTTGGGCATGAGGGTGGCCAGCATGGCGAAGGGCAACAGAAGCACCAGCACCTTGCCCAGCAGGTCGGGCGAGATGTAGAGGGCCAGCTCGGTGCCGATACCTGCCCCTACCAGCGAAAAGCCCACGCCCAGCAGGGCCAGCCGCCAGAGGATGAGGTTGCTGCGGGCGAAGTTGAGCATGGCCACACCGGTGCCCAGGCAGCAGCCCACCTTGTTGGTGCCCAGGGCCAGCTGGGGCGGCAGGCCGGAAAGCAGCAGGGCGGGAATGGTGATGAGGCCGCCGCCGCCCGCGATGGAATCGATGAAGCCCGCTACGAAGGCGGCGCAGGTACAGAAAAGGATGATAGCCGTGCTGACCATGCTACCATTCCTTGAAGATGACGTAGGCGGCCAGCACGATGAGGGCGAAACCCAGGATATGGTTCCAGCGCAGGGTCTCGTGCAGATAGAAGACGGAGAAGAGCGAGAAGACCGTCAGGGAGATGACCTCCTGGATGGTCTTCAGCTCCGCCGCGTTGAAGTAGCCGTAACCGATGCGGTTGGCCGGGACCTGCAGCACGTACTCGAAAAAGGCGATGCACCAGCTGATGAAGATGACCATGGGCAGGGCCATGCTCTTGTGCTTCAGGTGACCGTACCAGGCAAAGGTCATGAAGACATTGGAGAGCACCAGCAGGCCGACTGTGGCGACCGGGACGGGGATCTGCATGACAGGCTCCTTGGAGCAGATAAAGAAAAAACGCCTATGTTTCCACAGGCGTTGAAATTTCTGGAGCCCTTGACCAGGATTGAACTGGTGACCTCATCCTTACCAAGGATGCACTCTACCGACTGAGCTACAAGGGCGGTCCTATATGTCCGGGTTTCCCCAAAAAAACGCCCATGTTTCCACAGGCGTTGTGTTGTCTGCTGGAGCCCTTGACCAGGATTGAACTGGTGACCTCATCCTTACCAAGGATGCACTCTACCGACTGAGCTACAAGGGCGTGCTCAACGAAGAAGACTTCTACGGAAAAACTCCCTCGGGGTCAAGCGATTTTTTCATTTTTTGCCGAGAAAATATTTTCAAGCCAATAACATGTTGGAATATAATGATTAAATTATCGAATTTTGAGCGGGTAAGCCGGGCATAGGGGCTTGCAACGTCCGGCCAGCAGCGCGGGCGGCAGCGTGGGGAGAAAATCTCGGCGCCTGCATGACAAGCGATGGCGGCAGAGGTGCACGGACGTGGCCTCTGGTGGCCGCGCCATCTGCCGCAGGCGGCCGGGCGGCATCGGCACCGGCGCAGGCGGACACACGGGAGCCATACAGGGAAAGGAGCATGAGATCCCCTGACCACTCATGGCAAGAGGGCTTTTACGCAGGATGAGGGGAGGCAGACAGCCTTTGCGTGAACGGCCTTTTAAGGACTGTCAGCGCACTGCCCGTGGCGGGGCAAAGCGAAGGGCCGGGGAAGAAGGAGGGGAGACGCCCACAAAAGAGCGAATCAAGACTGGGGCCCGCAGGTCGCATCTTTCGGGCAGACCACGGACCCGGATAAAAGTTTTAGGGGGGATGGGGGGGCAGGGGGAAGGGAGCCCCTTTTTCAAATGGGGCCCCTTCCCCCTGCCAAAAGAACTCCCTAACGCTGTTCCAGCAGACGCATGATGCCCCGGAAGAGGGCGCGACGGGCGTGGGGCGGACGCCGGTCATCTTCCTTGCGGGCTTCGGCCAGCAGTTTTTCCAGCTCCGGGCGTCCTGCGGCTTCGGCATCGGGCCAGGGGAAGGCGGCCAGAAGATCCTCCACGTCCGCCTCGGCGGCGGAGAGGAGCTTTTCCCGCCACTGTTCGGCCAGATGCAGACGGGCGGCGTCGGCCTGCTGCCCGTTCTTGCGGGCCTCGATGGCTTCGGCCAGCGGCCCGGCGTCCACCTCGCGCATGAGGCGGCCTATGAACTGCAGCTGGCGGCGCTTGCCTTCACGGTTGCTGATGCGGGCATACAGACGCAGGGCCTCCAGCAGATCGGGCGTCAGGGGCAGCCTGTCCAGTTCGTTGACGGGCAGCTTGGTCAGCTCGGCGCCCAGATCCTGCAAGGCCGAGCTCTGGCGTTTCTTGGCCGAGCGGCTGAGCTGTTCGGGGGCTTCCTGCCCGTTGGTCTCCACATCCCATTGATACTGTTTCTTGCGCGGCATCTTAGAGCACCACTCCCAGGATGACGCCCACCAGCACCAGCGGCGAGATGATGCCGTTGAGGGTGAAGAAGACCATGTTCACGCGGCTGAGGTCCTGCGGACGCATCAGATGATGTTCCCAGAACAGGATGGCGGACACACCGGCCCAGAGCACATACCAGGGCCAGGCCAGTCCGGCGGCGATACCGGTCAGGAACAGGAAGATGGACGTGACGGCATGGGAGAAACCGGCGATGGCCAGCGCGGTGTCCGGGCCGTAGACCGAGGGCACGGAGCAGAGACGGAAGGCCACATCGAAATCATAGTCCTGGAAGGAATAGTAGATGTCGAAGGCGCCCACCCAGAAGGTCACGGCAAAGAAGAGCATGATGGGGCCCATGGCCAGGCCCTCGGGATTCACGGCCAGGGCACCGGCCAGCGGCGCCAGGCCGAGGGTGGCCCCCAGCCAGAAGTGGCAGACGGCCGAGAAACGCTTGGTCAGGCTGTAGACGGCGGCAAAGAGCAGGGCAGGTACCGAGAGGATGAGGCAGATCGTGTTGATGGCCGCACAGGCCAGCACGAAGATGGCCGCCATGACCAGGGAGAATATCCAGGCCTGGCGCACGCTGATCTCGCCGGTGACCAGATGGCGGTTGGCGGTGCGGGGGTTCTCGCGGTCAAAGGGCAGGTCGAAGATACGGTTGATGCCCATGGCGAAGGAGCGCACGCCCACCATGGCGATGGTCAGCAGGACGATCTTGTCCCACGGCGGCATGCCGCCCGCAGCCATGACCGAGCCCGCCCAGGCATAGGGCAGGGCGAAGATGGAGTGCTCGATGCGGATCATGCGGCAAAAGGAGACGAAGCCGCGGACGGAGAAACGTCCGCACAGCGCCCCCGGCCGGCAGGAAGGCAGGGAAAAACGGGGAAGAGTGAATTTGGGCAGTTTCATCAGGGATTAACCTCCACAGTCGGCGGGATCGCCGTGCAACTTGTCCAGCGCATGGGGCAGGGCGGGCAGGACAGCTTCCAGATTCTCCACGACAGCCTTGCGGCTGCCGGGCAGGTTGATGATGATGCTCTGTCCCAGCACGCCGGCCACAGCGCGGGAGATGGCCGCATGGGGCGTCTTGGCCAGGCTGGCCTGCATCATGGCCATGCTGAAGCCGGGCAGGGGATAGTCCAGCACCGCGGACGTGACCTGCGGCGAGATGTCGCGCGGGCCCACGCCCGTACCGCCGCTGGTGCAGATGACGTCATAGCCCTGGTTCAGGGCCAGATCCACCAGCAGGGCGCGCAGCTGCACCGCATCATCGGGCAGCAGAAAGCCCTGGCTGTGGCACAGGGGCAGGGTATCGGCCACCAGGGCGGCCATGGCCGGACCGCTGGTATCGTCACGCATGCCCTGGGAGCCCTTGTCCGAAAGGGTCACCCAGGCCAGGGCACGGCCCGTGCGCCGCGTCTCGAGGTCAATCTCGCCCACGGGCAGGTCCACCAGGGCGCGGGTCATCAGGCATTGCAGGGCGTGGCCGCCGTCATCGGCGGGCAGCCAGCAGCGGCCCGTGACGCGCAGCAGTTCCACATCGTTCGCATCATACAGGCCGGTGCCCACAGGGATGAAGGGGCACTGGCGCACCAGCGGGGACGCCAGACGATGGCTGGGCATCCCTGCGACCCGGGCCACGGACAGGGGCATGAGGCCCCCGGCGGAACAGGCTCGCAAGGCAACAGAAAGTTTCATGCATCCTCCACAAACTGCCGGGACGGCAGATAACGGCCGCTATTGTAGCGGCAAGCACAATAAGTTACAAGGACGGCAGCCGTGGCCCGTTCCCGGTGCCCGGCAAGATCAGAAAAGGAGTTTTCATGTCCACCACCCGCAGCCAGGACCAGACGCAGCACCTGCATGTGCTGGGGACCGGCAAGATGCCCGAATTGCAGGGCGGCCCCAGTACGGCGCTGCTGGAATCCTTCCCCAACCGTTACCCCCAGCGTCCCTACGTCATCAGCATCGCCTTCCCCGAGTTCACGTCCCTGTGCCCGGTGACGGGACAGCCGGACATGGGCACCATCACCGTGGAGTACATCCCGGACCAGCTGTGCGTGGAATCCAAGAGCTTCAAGCTGTACATGTTCGCCTTCCGCAACCATCAGTCCTTCATGGAGACCATCACCAACACGGTGCTGGAAGACCTGTGGACCGTGCTCGAACCCTGCTGGTGCCGCGTCAAGGGCCTGTTCGTGCCCCGTGGCGGTACGCGCATCCATGTCTTTGCCGAGCAGTTCAAGGACATGCCCGAGGAAAAGGACGCCGCCGTCCTGGCCGCTGTCCAGGCCTGGCGTACGGAAAGCGATCCGCACAGACCGTAACAAACTGAAATTATTGGGGGGAGGCTGATTCAGCCTCCCTTTTTCAGGAGTTATCATGGTGCCTTGCAGAGAAAAGAGCTTTTTTCTTTTTCTTTTTTTGATCCTTATCTACTTTTTTTGTTTGGTCCATCCATCGATCCCTTATAATGGGGATGATTGGCGCTATCTTTCCTATGCACGGCATGCTTGGCCAGAGGCAGCGGAATGGAATCCTGCACGCATATTACCAGAGGTGTTACTGCCAGCTATAGGCTGTATGAGTGCTTTTTTATATAAAATGGGGATAGATTATATTTCTTCTGTTTCCATAATATATGGAATTTTTCTTTCATTTTTACTTACTGTGTTGGCATATAATTTTTATCGGTTATTTTGTGATATTTTGGCGGGAGATAGCCTTGGAGCATTGCTCCTTGTTTCTTTCTTCATGCTTTCCTCATTTTTTATGTTTGAAAAATATCAAAATAATAATATTTTTTTATTTTATGCAACATATTTTTGTACTGGAATATATTATGTTGCTTCAAATATAATAAATTCAATTCTTACCATAATTTTATTTAGATATTCTTTGGATGATAGAATTATTGATGATAAGGGATATTCAATTCCTTTTTTGTTTTTGTTGATGTATATTTCACAATTTTCAATGACCTTTTCTGCGTTGATTAGTGTGTTATCCGCATTCTTTATATTTATTATTAAATGTAAAAAAGGCCTTATTCGCAAAGATTACATTCTTTTAGTACCAATGGTTTTCTTTGTCAGTGCTGCTTTATTTGATATATCGGGAAACAGATTCGATGCTCTACAAAAGAACGGAATTTCATTATCAACTGTATTTTTTTCATTCCATGAATTTTTACTTAACCTTAGAAATGATTTTATAGTATTTTGCGTATTGATAGTATTCATATATTTTATGACTCTCTTCATAAAAAAAGAACAGAATGATGTATTACATATCGTGATAATATGTATACTATCTATGCTTTTAATATTTATTTTTGATTTTATATTAAGCATAAAGACAATGAATTTTATGAAACGGATAGAGGCTACATATGGGATTTTTTTCTTTTTATTATTATCTGTAACGTGTTGTTTAGGCTATCTTTTAAAGCGATTTTCGCTTATAAAAATACTCTTGCCAATATGTATATTATTTTTAATGGTTGATGTGCTTCATGTGAACAAAATCTATGCTGATACATATGGTGCTGATAAACGTTCTATTGTCGAAAGCTGGCTTTCTGATATTAAAAAAGCTGAAAATAAGGGATTATCGTCCGTAGTCATACGTGTCCCCCAAATTGGCTGACCCCATCCAGGGGAATGGTTTGGAGATGTTGTATCTCAAACCCTCTATGTGCACCGTGTAACAAAAACTAAAATGAATATTATCCTTTCTGATGGGAAAAGTACCTCGCAGTAACTTTATTTCAGATATTCGCGCTTGCTGTGAGCAAAGCGGTGCCCGTATGGCCCGCACGGCAGGGATGCTGGCCTTGTTCACCCTGCTTTCCCGCCTGCTGGGACTGGTGCGCGACATGGGCATGGCCTGGCTGGTGGGCTGCGGGCCGGTGGCCGATGCCCTGGTGGCGGCCCTGCGTCTGCCGCATCTGCTGCGCCGTCTGCTGGGCGAAGGATCTTTGTCCATGACGCTCACGGCCTGGCTGGTGCGGCACGATGTCGCGCACGGCCAGGGGGATCCGCTGCCCGCTCTGGCCTCCGGTCTGTTCCGGCGCCTCGTGCTGGTGCTGGGCGGCCTTGTCCTGCTGGGCATGCTGGCAGCGCCGCAATTGCTGGCCTTTCTGGCGCCCGCGCTTTCTCCTGAAGCTTTGGCGGAGGGCAGCAGCCTGCTCCGTCTCTGCCTGCCCTATGTTTTGCTGGCAGGGATGGCGGCTCTGGGCATGGCGGTGTTGCACTGCCGCGAAGTTTTCTGGCTGCCCGCGCTTTCGCCCGTCATCTTCAATGTGGTGGTCATCAGTGCCATGCTGGCGGGCTGGCTGGCGGGAGGCACAGGGGCTGTCCCGGCGGCACTGGCTGCGGGCATGAGTGCCGGAGGCCTGGCCCAGTGGCTGGCCCAATGGGGCTATGTCCGTCATGTATTTCCGGCGACCGCCATGAAGCATTCGGCCGCCGCGCCCTCCGGCCGTGAGCTGTGGGGCTGCCTGGGGCGCTTGCCCCTGGGCCTGCTGGGCGCCGCCGCACCGCAGCTGGTGATGCTGGCGGCCATGGGGCTGGCGGTAGGCAGCCAGATTGCGGGCCTGTACTATGCCGAACGCCTGCTGGAGCTGCCGCTGGGCCTGATCGGGGCCTGCCTCGGTATGGCCAGCTTGCCGCGTTTGAGCCGTCTGGCCGGAGAAAAAGATTTTGCCGCCTTCCAGCGGGACATGGCCCTGGCCTTGCGCTGGGCCACGCTCTTGTCCCTGCCCGCGGCGGCGGGCCTGTGGGCCGTGGGCCCCTGCCTTGTGGACGTTCTGCTGCATCACGGGGAATTCGATACCACGGGGGTGCGGCAGGTGACTCTGGCCCTTTGGGCGTACCTGCCCTGCCTGCCCGCCTGCGCGGTGAGCCGCTGCCTGCTGGCGGGCTGCAATGCCTTGGGCGACGTACGCCTGACGGCCTTGTCCTCGCTGCTTGCCGTTGTTTTTACGCTTGCAGGCGGGGCGTGGCTGTTACATAGTATGGCAAGGGACATATATTTTTGTTTGCCGGCTGCGGCGGCCAGTGCGGCCCTGTGGGGACAGACCGTCTGGCTGTGGCGGGGGCTGCGTCGACGTTTGCGGCCTTTGCTGCCCGCGCCGGCGCTTCTGGACGGCATGGCCTGTCTGCGGCATGTGCTGGCCGCGGGCGCGGCAGCCGCAGGTGCCCTGGTGGTCCTGCGCCTGTGCGGCATGGTCTGCCCGTTGCAGGAGCTGCTGTCCGTCGTGCCGGTCCTGTTGCCCGGGCTGCCCGCCATGGTGGGGCTGGCCCTGTCCATAGGGGCCGGATGTTGTGCCTGGGGGGGCGCCCTCGTTCTGTTTGGGGACGCCGATACGCGTATGCTGGCACATAAGCTGCGCACAAAATTGCAAGGAGATTCCCGCTCGTGAAGCGGTCAGTTCTTATTTTCCTGACCAGATACCGCCGCTGGGTGGCCTTGGCCTGCTGGCTTTTGGCCGTATTGCTCTTTCTGGCGCAGGCAGCGTGGAACATCATGGCTGAACGCGATGCCGCACAGAACCGTCTGCAGAACGAGGCAGGCCGGGTGGCCAGTCGTTTCACCCATCTGCTGGGGCTGCACGGGGAACTTACCGCCGTTTCCACGGACGCTCTGGTCACGGGGCTCATGGAGGATCAGCGCCTGTACGCCGTGACGGTGCAGGTGGGGGACAGTCTTTTTTCCGGCCAGCGCCGCAATGCGCACTGGGAGGCTGTGCCCTGGGACGGCGAGATCACGGAGAATACCGTGCAGGGCATGAGCCCGCTGCGCCGGGAAGGGCAGCCCGTGGGCACGGTGGAGGTCTATCTTGCCCGCCGCCTGGTGCAGGAAGGTTCGGACAAGGTCATGCAGCGCGAGACCTGGCGTTTTATCATCAATACTTTGCTGCTCAGCGTCTTTTTGGCGGCGCTGTACTGGCATTGGGGCGATCTGAGGCGCCTGCATTCTTTGGGGCTGCAACTTTTGCGCAAGCAGGGCGATCCGGAGCCGGAAAAATCCGAGGATCGGAGGTGGCGGCCCGTCTCCGGTGAGGATGTCGCTGACCGCGAGGACGCCCTGCCGGTGGATGCTATCCGCGGCAGGCATTTCCAGCAGGGGAACCCCGCAAGCTGGCATATGACCGCGGCCCTGTTCCGCCAGACCTTTGCCCATGCGCCCATGCTCATGATGCGCCTGTATGCGGAAGATGAGCTGGAAGGGCTGTGCCATCTGGGGCGGATGCTGCTTGCCGCAGCGCCCTGCCTGGGGGCTGTGCGCCTTGAGGACAGCGCCCGCGAGATGCTCGATGCGCTGGAGGATCCCGGCTGTGAGGCGCGTGCGCTGGCCGTGGAGACCTGTGCGGCTGATCTTGAAGAAGTTTTGCAGGCCCTGAGCGGGGCCGCAGTGAAATAAGGAGAGACTATGGGCTTTTTTTCCGCAGTAAAAAAGTTTTTTGGTGGGGGCTCCGAGGAAACAAAAGAAACGCAGGCCGCGGCAGTCGAGAAGGAAGCGGCCGCAACGTCTGTTGCCCCGGAGGAGCCTGTCGCTGATACCGGGAGCGTCGTAGCGGAACCGGAAAGCACGCCGGAACCGGAGAGCGTCCCGGCGGCTGAAGAAGTCGTTGCCCCTGCTGAAGACGCATCTGCGGACGAGGCCCCGGAAGACGAGGCCGCCCCCGTTGCCGGGGATGTCGAACAGGGGGCGCCTGAAGCTGAAGCCGTGGTCGCGGATGAGCCCGCGGTGGAAGTGACCGCCGCTGAAAGCGATGGTCCTGCCGCTGAGGCCGCAGAGGAGGGCGGGAGCGTCGAGGCTGCCGTGACGGCAGAGCCTGCCGACCAGCCTGCGGCGTCCGGAGCTCCGGCAGAAGCCGAGAGCACCGTGGCGGAAGAGGAGCCTGTGGTGGAAGCTGAGGGGGCGGCGCTTTTAGACGAGCCCTCCGTGGAGGCCGAAAGAGAACCGCTCGCCGGAGCGGAAGAAGCCCCGGCTGCTGTGGCCGAAGATGAATTGCCTTCGGTCGAGGAGCCCGTGACGGAAGCGGCTGCCGAGGCTGCGGCGCCGGAAGAAACTTCCGGTGAGGCCGCTGCAGAAGTGGGTGCTCCCGAACAGGATGACACCACGACAGAAACGACTTCCCCTGAAGCTGAGGCTGCGGAAGCCGAAGTTGTCGAAATTTGTGAAGAGCCGGTCAGTACCGATGCCGCTTCCGTGGACGCTGAGGAAGAAGTCCCTGCCGAAGTGGAAGCTGTGCTTGTCGAGGCTGAGACCGTTGTGGAGACTGCCCAGGAAGCGGAAGAAGGATCGCTGCCTGAGAACGTGACCGAGGCCGGTGCCGTCGAGATGGCTGATGCGGCCGGTGACGATACGACCACTATATCCCCTGTTGAAGCTGACGAAGCTGCGGCTGAAAAAGCTGCCGAAGCCGGAACGGATGTCGTGGAAGAGGAAGCTGCCCGCGACGAGGTCCGCGAAGAAGCGGAAGAAAAGTCCGAAGCGGCTGCGCCCCGTCGCAGCTGGTGGCAGCGCATCTTCGGCGGTGATGAAGATACGGCTCGCCCGGAAGCGGCTGCCCCTGCCGGCGAGGCTGGGGAAACGCCTGTTGCGGTGGAGCAGGAGGCGGACGAAGTCGCCCATTCTGAAGCTGCCGTAGTGGAAGCAGACACGGATGAACGTGTCGCGGCTGCCGCTGAAAGCACGGAACAGGAACCTCCGGTCGAGGTGGAAGAAGACACGGAGAGCGCTGCTACGCCGGACCAGGACGAGCCCGTCGCTGAGGCCGTGGCCGATGCGGCCCTTGCCGCCACTGCCGTTGCCGCGGCGGCTGCCACGGCCGAGCGTCCCACCGCGCCCGCGCTGGAGACCTGCGGTCTTGATCCCGCGCTGGCCCAGTCCATGATCCTGCGTCTGCGCGAGGCCGAGCCGCGCCTTTCCGTCTGGCTGGGCATCGTGCTGGAAGGTGTGGAAGAAGCCGGGGACGAACTCTGGAAGCGTCTGCGCTTCCTGCTGCGTTCGCTGGATGCGCCCGCCGCCGAAGTGGACGCCTTCGTGGATGATTTCCGTGGCTGGCTGGAGCGCATGGAATACGTGCAGCTGGACGAATTCCGCTCCGAATTGCAGTATCGCCTGACCTTGGCTCTGGACATGGAGGACGAGGAAGACGAGCGCAGCCGCTTGTTCCTCAAGATCAGCGAAGGCCTGAGCCGCACCCGTGAGCAGTTCTCCCGCCGTCTGGACAGCCTGTTCAGCAGCCACGGCGAACTCAATGAAAGTTTCTGGGAAGAGCTGGAAGAGCTCTTCATCATGGCTGACCTGGGCTACGAACCTTCGCTGGAGCTGGTGGAGCGCCTGCGTGAGCGGGCCCGCAAGGAAAACGTGACCCGCGTGGAAGACGTGCGCGGCCTGCTCATGGCCGAAGTGGACGAGATCTTCCGTCTGCCGCGTCGTATCAGCGCCGTGAACCCGCCCGAAGTGGTGCTCTTCATCGGTGTCAACGGCGTGGGCAAGACCACCACCATCGCCAAGCTGGCCCACCGCGCCCGCATGCAGGGCAAAAAGGTCATGATCGCCGCGGCCGACACCTTCCGTGCGGCGGCCATCGAGCAGCTGCAGGTCTGGGCCGAGCGCGTGGGCGCGCTCTTCCATGCCCGCCCCGCCGGTTCCGATCCGGCCTCCGTGGCCTACGAAGCCATGGACCGCGCCCTGGCCGAAAAGGTGGACATCCTCTTTGTGGATACCGCCGGCCGTCTGCAGACCAAGGTCAACCTTATGGAAGAGCTGACCAAGATCCGTCAGGTGCTGGGCAAGAAGCATGAAGGCGCGCCGCACCGCTGCATCCTGGTCATCGACGCCACCACTGGTCAGAACGCCCTTTCGCAGGCCAAGCTCTTTAAGGAAGCCGCCGGTGTGGACGAGCTCATCCTCACCAAGCTGGACGGTACGGCCAAGGGGGGCGTGGCCATCGCCGTGGCCATGCAGGAAAAGCTGCCTATCACCTATGTGGGTCTGGGCGAAAAGCTCGAAGACCTGCGGCCTTTCAATGGTGCCGACTACGCCCGCGCCCTGCTGGGCGATCTGGATCAGGGCAAATAGCGCTGGCTCTCGTATAATGTAGATGAGAGGGGAGGGGACTTTTCCTGCTGGGAAAAGTCCCCTCCCGCTTTTTCGTTTGGGAAAAACGCTGTGCCGATCTGGGGATCTCGCCCGCTATTCTGGCCTGCCATCACATCCGCTCCCGGATCTTGCGGAAGGAAGGCCGCTCACAATCGAAGCAACAATTTTTCGTCTTGCTGTTTGCCTCTTCGGCTGACGACGTTTGGGGGACAGCCCAATCCGTAATGTGCCGGAGGGATTTTTTTCTTTTTGCTTCCTGTCACACAGGTCATGTTTTTTATCTTCAACCTGTGAAGAATTCTCCACGCCGACGGATGGTAAAATACATTTTATGACATATCCCTTTCCTCCTCGTCTGAGCTCCGTTTTTTTCTTGCCGGAACGGGAAAATCAGCAATAGCGCGAAAAAAAATCCCTCTCGTAGTGAAAAAAACTTGACGCATCGTCCCATTCCCGATAGAAGGAACCTCGCCTTGAGCAACAAGGCTGTTCCCTGGACGGCAGGGAAGGGCAGATTGAGTCTGTCCTGATGCACCCAAAGCGGTCGCTCCGCGGCGGGTTTTGACATGTGCAGGCGTTACCAGATGCCGAGACAATGTCGAGCCGTTCCAGCCCACACAGCGGATCCCACCTGGCGATCAGGTGACCCCGGGCTGTAAAGGTAAGGGGGGGATGTTCCCCCATTTGGTGACCCTGCGGGACCACCCTCGTCACTGCTTCAGTCAGTGACAGGCCTGGGCTACGCCGGGAAGCATCACACGGATGATGCAGGCACGCTCAGGCGTCCGTACCTTCCGATATATCTGATTCCTTCAGATTCTGTGATGTGCGCTGCTTCAAGCGCTTCTCTTCCCCAAGTTGTTGCCCAGTCTCCCCAACGGGTGAGGCCGACCTTCGGGCCCGTGGTTTTTGGCCCGCGCAAAGCTGTTAAGAAACCTGCGCCGAACCCAACCGGCCAGGATTTTTCAAACGGAGTAGGCAACAATGACGACAGTTAGCAGTGATCGCATTCGGATCAAGCTCAAAGCCTACGATTACCGCATCCTGGACAAGGCTGTTGCGGAAATCGTGGATACGGCGCGCAATACCGGTGCCGGTGTGGCCGGGCCCATCCCGCTGCCCACCAATATTCATAAGTACACCATTCAGCGTTCCGTGCATGTGGACAAGAAGTCCCGTGAGCAATTCGAAATGCGCATCCACAAGCGGCTTATGGACATCCTTGAACCCACGCAGCAGACCGTTGACGCCCTCGGCAAGCTTTCCCTGCCCGCTGGCGTGGACGTTGAAATCAAGCTCTAGTGAGAGGCAGTCATGGCTGAGAAAATGGGAATTTTGGGTCGTAAACTTGGTATGACCCGCATTTTTGCCGGTGACGGCGCCGCTGTGCCCGTCACGGTGATTCAGGCCGGGCCCTGCCCCGTCACCCAGGTGAAGACCGTTGAAACCGACGGTTACAACGCTCTGCAGATCGCGCTGACCGAAGACAAGGAAAAGCACGTCAGCAAGGCCATGAAGGGCCACTTCGCCAAGGCCGGCACCGGCCTGTACCGCGAACTGCGTGAAATCCGCCTGGAAAACGCCCCTGAAATGGAACCCGGTCAGGAACTGACCGTGGAAATGTTTGCTACCGGCGACAAGGTCAAAGTGACCGCCAAGAGCATCGGTAAGGGCTACCAGGGCCGTATGCGCCGTTGGAACTTCGCCGGTTCCAAGGATACGCACGGTTGCGAAAAAGTGCACCGTAACAACGGCTCCATCGGTAACAACACCTTCCCCGGCCACGTGTTCAAGGGCCGTAAGATGGCTGGCCATTGGGGCAACGAAACCGTGACGGAAATGGGCCTTGTGATCGTTGACGTTCGTCCCGCCGACAACGTCATCCTGGTCAAGGGTTCCGTGCCCGGCCCCAAGAACGGGCTGGTGCTGATCCGCAAGCAGTAGAGGAAGCACAACAATGGCTACCGTGAAAGTTTATGACCAGAACAAGCAGGAATGCGGCGAACTGACGCTTTCCGCCGACGTGTTTGAAGTTGAGGCTCGTCCCGAGATCCTCAACCTCGTGGTGCGTGCCCAGATGGCCGCCAAGCGCGCCGGTACCCACATGGCCAAGACCCGCGCCTTCGTTTCCGGCGGCGGCGTGAAGCCCTGGAAGCAGAAGGGCACCGGTCGCGCCCGTTCCGGCTCCAATCGTTCGCCCGTGTGGCGTGGCGGCGCCATCGTGTTTGGCCCCCAGCCCCGCGATTACAGCTTCAAGGTCAACAGCAAGGTGCGCGCCCTGGCCATGAAGATGGCTCTGTCGAGCCGTCTGGCCGCCGAAAACCTGCTGGTGGTCAAGGGCATCGAACTGCCCGAAGCCAAGACCAAGCATTTTGCCAAAGTGGCCGGTACTCTGGGCCTGAACAAGGCTCTCATCGTGACCGCCGAGGAAAGCGAAGCCCTGACCCGCTCCGCCCGCAACATCCCCGGCATCACGCTGACCACGCCTGATCGTCTGAGCGTGCTGGAGATCCTCCGCCACAAGCAGCTGGTCCTGCTGGAAGGCGCCGTGGCGCCCGTGCAGGCCCGCTTTGAAAAATAAGAGGGGCAACTCATGGAATTCACCCAGGTTCTTATCAAGCCCCTGCTGACGGAAAAGACCACCCTGCTGAAGGATGAGTCCCGTCAGGTGGCTTTCTATGTTCATCCCGGCGCCAACAAGCTTGAAATCAAGCAGGCCGTGGAAAAGGCTTTTGATGTGAAAGTTGAAGCGGTCAACGTGGTTCGCAAGGCTCCCTCCAATCGGGAACGCCAGGGTCGCGTGGTGGGCCGTAAGCCCGGCTGGAAGAAGGCCTATGTGACCTTGCGCCAGGGCGATAAAATCGAGTTCTTCGAGGGAGTGTAAAATGGCTGTCCGTAAGCTGAAACCGACCTCCGCCGGGCGTCGTTTCCAGACGGTTTCCGACTTTGCGGAAATCACCCGGACGACCCCTGAGAAGTCGCTCACCGTGGGCCTGACCAAGAAGGCCGGCCGCAACAACCGTGGCCGCGTGACCAGCCGTCGTCGTGGCGGCGGTGTGAAGCGCCTGTACCGCATCATCGACTTCAAGCGTAACAAGTTCGGCATCGCCGCCAAGGTTGCGCACATCGAATACGACCCCAACCGTACCGCCCGTATCGCCCTGCTCCACTACGTGGACGGCGAAAAGCGCTACATCATCGCTCCTGTGGGTCTGAAGCAGGGCGACGTGGTGCTGGCCGGTGAAGGTGCCGACATCAAGCCCGGCAACGCCATGCAGATGTCCCGCATCCCGGTGGGTACCGTGATCCACAACGTCGAGCTGTACCCCGGCAAGGGTGGCCAGCTCTGCCGCGCCGCTGGCACCTACGCCCAGCTCGTGGCCAAGGAAGGCAAGTACGCCCTGCTGCGTCTGCCCTCCGGCGAAGTGCGCAAGGTGCTGGCTTCCTGCGTGGCCACTGTGGGCCAGGTGGGCAACATCCAGCACGAAAACATCTCCCTGGGCAAGGCCGGCCGCAACCGCTGGCTGGGTCGCCGTCCTCAGGTCCGCGGTGTGGCCATGAACCCCATCGACCATCCCCTGGGCGGTGGCGAAGGCCGCAGCTCCGGTGGTCGTCATCCCGTGTCGCCCTGGGGTATGCCTGCCAAGGGCTTCAAGACCCGCGACAAGAACAAGGCTTCTTCGCGCCTTATCATTAAGCGCCGCGGCCAGAAGTAGGAGTAGCAGATGCCCAGATCTTTGAAGAAAGGGCCGTTCATTGACGGCCACCTGATGAAGAAGGTTGACGCTGCGGTGGCCTCCAATGACCATCGCGTGGTGAAGACCTGGTCGCGCCGCTCGACCATCCTGCCTGAAATGGTGGGTCTGACCTTTGCGGTGCACAATGGCAAAAAGTTTGTGCCGGTGTTCGTGACCGAAAACATGGTGGGTCACAAGCTGGGCGAATTCTCGCCCACCCGTACCTTCCACGGCCACGCCGCTGACAAGAAGGCCAAGGCCGGCAAGAAGTAGGGTAGAGATATGGAATCCAAAGCTATCGCGAAATTCCAGCGCGTGTCGCCCCGCAAGACCCGCCTTGTGGCCAAGAACGTGCAGGGCAAGGGTGTGGAAGAAGCCATGAACATTCTGCGCTTCACCCCCAACAAGCCCGCCGGCGTGCTGCTGAATGTGCTCAAGAGCGCCGTGGCCAATGCCTCCCAGCTGGGTGGCGTGAACGTGGACGCCATGGTCATCAAGGAAGTCATCGTGAACGAAGGCCCCACCTGGAAGCGCTTCATGCCCCGCGCCCAGGGCCGTGCCACCAAGATTCACAAGCGTACCAGCCACGTTACCGTTATACTCGCAGAAGGGCAGGAATAGGCTATGGGTCAGAAAGTTCATCCGTTTGGCTTCCGGCTGGGGTACAACAAGAACTGGCAGTCCCGCTGGTTCAGCAAGAAGGACTACCCTGCCTTTGTGTTTGAAGACAGCAAGATTCGCGCCTATGTGAAGAAGCTCCTGTATCATGCGGGGCTGGCCAAGATCGAAATCGAACGCGCCGGTGGCAAGATCCGTCTGATCCTGTCCACTGCCCGTCCCGGTATCGTCATCGGTCGCAAGGGCGTGGAAATCGAAAAGCTGCGCGGCGACCTCCGCCAGAAGTTTGGCCGTGAGTTCTCGCTGGAAGTGAATGAAATCCGTCGTCCCGAAGTGGAAGCCCAGCTCGTGGCTGAAAATATCGCCCAGCAGCTGGAACGCCGCGTGGCCTTCCGTCGCGCCATGAAGCGCACGGTGTCCATGGCCCGCAAGTTCGGTGGCGAAGGCATCAAGGTGACCTGCTCCGGTCGTCTGGCGGGCGCTGAAATCGCCCGTACCGAATGGTACCGTGACGGTCGCGTGCCGTTGCAGACCCTGCGCGCCGACATCGACTACGGTTTTGCCGAAGCGCACACCACCTACGGCATCATCGGTGTCAAGGTGTGGATCTACAAGGGTGAAATCCTTGACAAAGAGGTTGATCAGTAATGCTCGCGCCTAAGAAAGTTAAATTCCGTAAATGGCAGAAGGGCCGCCTGCGTGGCCTGGCTAGCCGCGGCGCCTCCATCGCTTTTGGCGATATTGGCCTGAAGGCCGTGCAGCACGGTCAGTTGTCCAGCCAGCAGATTGAAGCCGCCCGTATCGCCATGATGCGTCACATCAAGCGTGGTGGTAAGGTCTGGATCCGCGTGTTCCCCGACCGCCCCGTGACCGCCAAGCCTCTTGAAACCCGTCAGGGTTCCGGTAAGGGTGCTCCGGTGGGCTGGTGCGCTCCGGTCAAGCCCGGCCGCGTGCTGTACGAAATCAAGGGCGTCAGCCTTGACCTGGCTCGCGAGGCTCTGACCCGCGCCGCCCACAAGCTGCCCGTGAAGACCATCATCGTGGTGAGGGAGGGCCTGTAGTATGGCTGCCAAGAAGAACGAAAAAGCCGCCATGGCCACTGCCGCCGAGCTGCGCGACATGAGCGTCGAAGAGCTGCGTGCCAAGCTGGCCGAACAGCGCGAAGAACTCATGACGGCCCGTTTCAAGCATGCCACCGCGCAGCTTGAAAAGACTTCCGAGCTCAAGGCCATGCGCCGTCAGGTGGCTCGCATTTCCACCGTTTTGACTGAAAAGGAATAGAGGGGCTGAACCATGCAAGCTCTGGAAAATCGCAAGGGCAGAACCCTCACCGGTATCGTTGTCAGCGACAAGAACGACAAGACCATCGTCGTGCGCGTTGAAACGCTGGTGAAGCATCCTCTGCTCAAGAAGTATGTGAGGCGCCGCAAAAAGTTCACGGCTCATGATCCCATGAACGAATGCGGCATGGGCGATAAGGTTAAAATCGTGGAGTTCCGCCCCATGTCGCGCAACAAGCGCTGGCATCTGGTCTCCATCATCGAAAAGGCTGTGTAGGGTAGAACCATGATCCAGGTAGAATCGACTCTTCAGGTGGCCGACAACAGCGGCGCCAAAAAGGTGGCCTGCATCAAGGTGCTCGGTGGTTCCCACCGCCGTTACGCTTCCGTGGGCGACATCATCGTCGTGTCCGTCAAGGAAGCCATGCCCCACAGCAAGGTCAAGAAAGGCGACGTCATGAAGGCCGTTATCGTGCGCACTGCCAAGGAAGTGCGTCGCATGGACGGCTCCTACATCAAGTTCGACGGCAACGCCGCTGTCCTGCTCTCCAACCAGGGCGAACCCGTGGGTACCCGTATCTTCGGACCCGTCGCTCGTGAGCTGCGCGCCGCCAACTTCATGAAGATCATTTCTCTTGCCCCCGAAGTGCTGTAGGAGATGACTATGAAAACGTATCGTATCCGCAAGGACGACAAGGTGATGGTCATCACCGGCAAGGACGCGGGCAAGATCGGCAAGGTGCTCAAGGTTCTCCCCAAGAAGGACCGCGTGCTGGTGGAAAAGGTCAACGTGGCCAAGCGCCACATGCGCCCCAACCCCTATGCCCAGCAGCCCGGTGGCATCGTGGAAAAGGAAATGCCCATCCACGTGTCCAACGTGATGGTGGTGTGCTCCGCTTGCGCCAAGCCGACCAAGGTGGGCTACAAGTACATTGAGTCCGAAGGCAAGCAGAAAAAAGTGCGCTTCTGCAAGAAGTGCAACGAAGTTATGGAATAAGGTGATACGATGACACGCCTTGAAAAGATTTATAGAGAGAAAGTGGTTCCGGTACTGCAGAAGGAGTTCAACTACTCCTCCTCCATGCAACTGCCCGGCATCGAAAAGATCTCTCTGAACATCGGTCTCGGCGCCGCCAGCCAGAACAACAAGCTGATGGAAGAAGCCGTGGCGGAACTGACCGCCATCGCCGGACAGAAGGCCGTGGTTACCCGCGCCAAGAAGTCCATCGCTTCCTTCAAGCTGCGTGAAGGCATGCCCATCGGGGCTCGCGTCACCCTGCGCAAGGATCGTATGTGGGACTTCCTGGACAAGCTGATGAACTTTGCCCTGCCCCGCGTGCGTGACTTCCGCGGTATCCCGGACCGTGGTTTTGATGGTCGCGGCAACTTTACCCTGGGCATCAAGGAACACACCATCTTCCCCGAAATGGAAGCTGACCGTGTGGAAAACCCCAAGGGCATGAACATCACCATTGTCACCTCGGCGACCACGGACAAGGAAGGCAAGTTCCTTCTGGACCAGCTGGGCATGCCGTTCCGCAAGTAGGAGTAGAGCTATGTCCCGTACCGCTCTTGAAGTGAAGGCTTCCCGTAAGCCCAAGTTCAGCTCCCGCGCCTACAATCGCTGCCCCATCTGCGGGCGTCCTCGGGCCTTCATGCGCCAGTTCGGCATCTGCCGTATCTGCTTCCGCAACATGGCCCTGCGCGGCGAACTGCCCGGTGTGCGTAAATCCAGCTGGTAATCCGCATCCCGGACTGATCTGAAAGATGGAGGGACTCCGAAAGGGGTCCCTCTTTCCGTTTTTGGAGAAGGGCAGGGGAGAGGGGACTGTGCCCCGGCGCTTCCTGCATCCGGCGGGCAGCCCCGGGCAGAATGGTTCCTTGCCCGAATCCGACAGCATAGCCTTATATGGTTTCCGGCCTCGGGGGATAGGCGTATCCCTTTTCGAGATACGTTCTTCACCCGGCCGGTCTCCTTCCTTTTGCAAATTTTGCTTGCTTCCCGATGACAGATGGGCTATCTGCCCCTGCGCACCGTACGCCGTGCCATGCCGGAATGTCCGGTGGAGCCGGCCATGCGGCGCGGGTCGCACCGGAGACAGCTGCTCTCCTGCAGTGGAGCAACTCTGTTTTCATTTATGGTGCGGCGATCCGGTGCATGGTCTCGCGCATGCAGGCCGGGATGCCCCGGCAGGACCGGCGCCGGCATGACTCGGGAACGCCCTGGAAAGAGCGGATTTTCAGGCCGTGAGCAAAAAAAACATTGCCTTTTGCTCCGGCTTGGGATATGGACTTTCGATTGTGTGCGGGAAGTGGCGGCATGGGGCCGCTAACCCCTCACGAAACCAACCTTAGGAGCTATCGATGTTGACAGATCCTATTGCGGATATGCTGACCCGTATCCGCAACGCACATTTGGCCCTGCACAAGGAAGTGAATGTGCCGCGCTCGAAGATGAAAGAAGCCTTAGCCGCCATCCTCAAGCAGGAAGGTTACGTCGAAGACGTGGCTATCGACGACCGCAACATTACCATCACGCTGAAGTACCAGAAGGGCAAGGCCGTCATCTCCGGCCTGAAGCGCGTCAGCACCCCCGGTCGCCGCGTGTATGTGGGCGCTCACCAGATCCCCAAGGTGCAGAACGGCCTCGGCATTTGCATTCTGTCCACGTCCAGCGGTGTGCTGGACGGCATGACCGCCCATGAAAAGAAGGTGGGCGGCGAACTTCTGTGTGAAATCTGGTAGGGGTGCACCATGTCTCGTATTGGCAAACAGCCCATTACCGTTCCCGCTGGCGTTGAAGTCAAGATCGGAACGGATGTTGTGGAAGTGAAGGGCCCCAAGGGTACGCTGCATACCCCTGTGTGCAGCCTGCTGAATTATGACCTCACCGACGGTGTGCTGACCCTGACCCGCGTGGAAGACAACCGTCACAGCCGTGCCCAGCACGGTCTGCGCCGCACCCTGCTCGCCAACTGCATCGAAGGCGTGACCAAGGGCTTCTCCAAGTCCCTGGAAGTGATCGGCGTGGGCTACCGCGTTGCCGTCAAGGGCAACCTGGTGGAACTGTCCGTGGGCTTCTCCCACCCCGTGCTGGTGGAACTGCCCGAAGGCATCCAGGCCAAGGCCGAAGGTCAGATCCTGACCATCAGCGGCGCCGACAAGGAACTGGTGGGCGAAATGGCCGCCAAGATCCGTCGCATCCGCAAGCCCGAACCTTACAAGGGCAAGGGTATCAAGTATACCACCGAGACCATCCGCCGCAAGGTCGGTAAGTCCGGCGGCAAGAAGTAGGTAGGGATTGCGTCATGAAGCTTACCAAGAATGAATCCCGTCAGCGCCGCAAGGTCCGCATTCGTAAAAAGGTGCAGGGTACTGCCGAACGTCCCCGTCTGGTGGTGTACCGCTCCAACATGCACATCTACGCCCAGATCGTGAACGATCAGGAAGGCGCCACCCTGGTCGCCGCCTCCACCCTCAGCCTGGCCAAGACCGAAGCCGGTATGCATTGCAACCTGGCCGGCGCCGAGAAGGTGGGCATGGAAATCGCCCGTCTTGCCAAGGAAAAGAACATCACCCAGGTGGTGTTCGATCGCAACGGGTACCTTTATCACGGTCGCGTGAAAGCCGTGGCCGACGGCGCCCGCGAAGGCGGCCTGGAGTTCTAATATGCGTCAGGAAAATACCGAAACCAAACAGAACGAATTGGGCGAAATCGAAAAGATCGTCTCCCTGAACCGCGTGGCCAAGGTGGTCAAGGGCGGTCGCCGTTTCAGCTTCAGCGCCCTCGTGGTGGTGGGCGACGGCAAGGGTGGCGTGGGCTATGGCCTGGGCAAGGCCCAGGAAGTGCCCGAAGCCCTGCGCAAGGCCACTGAACGCGCTCGCAAGAACCGCGTGCAGATTCCTCTGGTGGAAGGCACCCTGCCTTACGAAGTGCTGGGCCGCTTCGGCGCTGGTCGCGTCATGCTGAAGCCCGCCTCCGAAGGTACCGGCATCATCGCCGGCGGTGCCGTGCGTGCCGTCATGGAAGCCGTGGGCGTGCATGACGTCCTGGCCAAGGCCATCGGCACCAACAACCCCCATAACGTGCTGCGTGCCACCATGCAGGGCCTGATCTCCCTGCGCAGCGCTGACGAAGTGTCCGAGCTGCGTGGCAAGAAGCTCGAAGCCCCGAGGAAGTAAGTCATGGCTGAAATTACGGTCAAACTCGTGCGTTCTCGCATCGGCACCACGCCGGCCCAGCGCAAGCTGCTGGACTCCCTTGGCCTCAAGCGTCGCGAACAGGTCAAGTCGTTCAAGGACACCCCGGCCATCCGGGGCATCATCGCCAAAGTTTCGCACCTTGTGGCCCTGGTGGACTAGTCCACGGCCGCAGGAGGAGTATATATCATGCAACTGCACAATCTCTTTCCCTTCCCGGAAGAGCGCAAAACCCGCCGTCGTGTGGGCCGTGGTTCCGGTTCCGGCCTGGGCTGCACCTCTGGCAAGGGTAACAAGGGTCAGAACGCCCGTGCCGGCGGCGGTGTGCGTCCCGGTTTCGAAGGCGGCCAGATGCCCCTGCAGCGTCGTCTTCCCAAGCACGGCTTCAAGAACTTCCCCTTCAAGGTGACCTACGACGTGATCAACCTGGATCGTCTGCAGGAAGCCTTTGAAGGCAAGAGCGAGATCACCCTGGACGACATCTACGCCCGCGGCCTGGCCCGTCTGGGCGCGCCCGTGAAAGTGCTTTCCCGCGGCGAAGTGAAGTCGGCCATCAAGGTGGAAGCTCACAAGTTCAGCCAGGCCGCTGCGGAAAAGATCCGCAACGCCGGCGGCGAAGCCACCGAACTTGAAGCTGCGCAAGCGGCTGAGTAATTATGCGCCATGCCGGTAACGGCAGGCGGATGTCTTTGACCCCGCGCCGGAATGGGCGCGGGGTAAAGACGCTCCCGCGCATATGCGTCCCTTACAGCGTAAAAGGTAACGAGTGATTCATGGCATCAGCATCGGTTAATCCCCTCGGACAATCTTCTCTGGCCAAGCGCCTGGGCTGGACCTTCCTCCTTCTGTGCTGCTACAGAATCGGTGTGCATGTGCCCATCCCCGGTGTGGATGCCGCGGCCCTGGCTGCGTACTTCAAAAGCCTGTCGGGAACGTTGTTCGACATGTTCGACATGTTCTCCGGTGGCGGCCTGTCCAACGTGTCCGTCTTCGCTCTGGGTGTCATGCCCTACATCTCGGCGTCCATCATCATGCAGCTTTTGCAGGTGGTGAGCCCCGACATCAAGCGCATGGCCAAGGAAGAAGGCCAGGCCGGACGCCGCAAGATAACCCAGTACACCCGTTACCTGACCGTGCTGATCACCCTGGTGCAGGGCCTGTTCATCTCCATCGGGCTCGAATCCATGACCAGCCCCGACGGCACGCCCATCGTGCTCAATGCGGGCTGGCATTTCCGCATGGTGACCATGGCCACCTTTACGGCCGGTTCCATGCTCGTCATGTGGCTGGGTGAGCAGATCACTGAACGCGGTATCGGCAACGGCATCTCCCTGATCATCTTCTGCGGTATCGTGGTGGGTATCCCGCGCGGCATCATGCAGTCCATGGACCTCATCAAGTCCGGCAGCATGAGCATCTTCCTCGCGGTCATCATCGTGCTGCTCATGGCCGCCGTGCTGACGGCCATCGTGTTCGTGGAGCGTGCCCAGCGCCGTATCCCCATCAGCTACGCCAAGCGCCAGATCGGACGCAAGATGTTTGGCGGCCAGAACACGCACCTGCCCCTGCGCGTCAATACGGCGGGCGTCATCCCGCCCATTTTCGCCTCGTCGCTGCTGCTGTTCCCGGCCACGGTGGGCCAGTTCTCCACCAATGAATACGTCAGGATGGTCACGGACTTCTTTGCTCCGCACGGCGTCCTGTACAATGTGCTCTATGTTGTCCTGATCTTCTTCTTCTGCTACTTCTACACGGCCATCATCATCGACCCGAAGGATATGGCCGAGAACCTGAAGAAGAACGGCGGCTTCGTCCCCGGTATCCGTCCCGGCGAACGCACCCAGGAATACATCGACACCGTACTCTCGCGTCTGACCCTGAGCGGCGCGGTGTACATCTCGGCCATTTCCCTGCTGCCCATGCTCATGATCGCCAAGTTCAACGTGCCGTTCTACTTCGGTGGTACCAGCCTGCTGATCCTTGTCGGCGTGGCCATGGACTTCATGAATCAGGTCGAGTCCCACATGATCTCAACCCAGTACCAGGGGTTGATGAACAAGGCGGCCCGCAAGGGCGGCCGCATGTAATTCTGGCAAAGAGAGCTGGAAAGTCATGAAGAAGTATCAAGGCGCATTCATCAAAAATGAGCGGGAGATCGCCTGCCTGCGCGAGGCCAACCGTATGGTGGCCAACATCCTGGATGCCATCGGCGACATCGTGAAGCCGGGCGAAACGACCATGCGCTTTGAAGAACTGGCGCGCGACATGTGCGCCGATTATAAAGTGAAACCGGCCTTTTTGGGCTATTACGGCTACCCCTACGCCACATGCTGCTCGGTCAACGAGCAGGTGGTCCACGGTTTCCCCTCCCCGCGGCTGCTTGAGGAAGGGGACATCGTCAGCGTCGACATGGGCGTGGTCTTTGAAGGTTTTGTGGGCGACGCTGCGCGCACCTTTCCTGTGGGCAAGGTGAGCGAGGAAGCCTGCAAGCTCATGCGCGTCACGGAGGAGAGCCTCTATGTCGGCATCGAGCAGGCGCGTGCCGGTAACGATGTCTATGCCATCGGTATGGCCGTGCAGAACTATGTGGAAGCCGCCGGTTTCAATGTCGTGCGTCAGTATGTGGGCCACGGAGTTGGCGCCAAGATGCACGAAAAGCCGGAAGTCCCCAACTATCACCCCGGTGGCCGCGGGCTGACCCTGCGTAACGGCATGGTCATCGCCATTGAGCCCATGGTCACCGCCGGCAGCTATGAGGTGGACGTTCTGGAAGACAAATGGACTGCTGTGACACGCGACCGCCGACTGGCTGCGCATTTTGAACACAGTGTAGCCATTACGCCGGACGGGCCCCGGATCCTGAGCATTTCGGACCGCGGTCTGAACCGGACGACAATTGGTTGTTGACAGAGCAGGTAAAGATGGATAAAGGTTTCTGTTCCCGCTGCTAATGAGCGGTGAGCAGCCGTATTGACCGGGTTTGTGTTGTGCTTCCGGCAGCGGCAAACCTTGGTCACGCAAAGCCGGATGGCTTTGCCACTCATTGGAGACGAATCATGAAAGTCAGACCTTCCGTCAAAAAAATATGCCCCAAGTGCAAGGTGATCCGGCGCAAGGGTGTTCTTCGAGTTATCTGCGAAAACCCCCGGCACAAGCAGCGCCAGGGCTAGGGCAGGAGACGTACTGTGGCGAGAATTGCAGGTGTTGATTTGCCTCGTGGCAAACGTGTGGACATTGCGCTCACCTATATCTATGGCATCGGCCGTGCTACGGCCCTGCAGATCCTGAGCACCACCGGTGTGAACTGGGAGCGCAACATTGATGATCTTTCCGCCGACGAAGTGAACGAGATCCGTAAGGAACTCGAACAGAACTACAAGGTGGAAGGCGACCTCCGTCGCGAGATCTCTACCAATATCAAGCGCCTCATGGACATCGGCTGCTTCCGTGGCCTGCGTCACCGTCGCGGCCTGCCCGTGCACGGTCAGCGCACCCACACCAATGCGCGTACCCGCAAGGGTCCCCGTCGCGGTGTGGTGGGCAAGAAGAAGTAGGGCGCATTCCTTTTCACGCGAATTTAGCCAGATTGAGGTAATATCATGGCCAGACCCAAGAAAGTGGTCAAGAAAAGAGAAAAGAAGAACGTGCCCGTGGGCATTGCCCACATCCAGGCTTCGTTCAACAATACCATCATCACCTTTACGGACACTCGCGGCAACGCCATCAGCTGGGCCTCTTCCGGCCAGAGCGGTTTCAAGGGTTCCCGCAAGTCCACCCCCTTCGCTGCCCAGGTTGCTGCCGAAACTGCCGCCCGCAAGGCCCAGGACAACGGCATGCGCACCGTGGGTGTGTATGTGAAGGGCCCCGGCTCCGGTCGTGAAGCCGCCATGCGCGCCATTGCCGCTGTTGGCTTCCGGGTTGCTTTCATCCGCGACGTTACGCCCATCCCCCACAATGGTTGCCGGCCGCCTAAGCGCCGTCGCGTGTAGTTGGCTGCCCGAGAGGCAGTGGTAATCAACGCAAGAGGATTCTTCAAATGGCCAAATATACTGAAGCCAAATGCCGCATTTGCCGTCGCGAGGGCTGCAAGCTCTTCCTGAAGGGCGACCGCTGCTTTACCGACAAGTGCGCTTATGATCGCCGTCCCTACGCTCCTGGCCAGCACGGCCGTGCGCGTAAGAAAGTCAGCGAATACGCTGTCCAGCTGCGCGAGAAGCAGAAGACCCGCCGCAGCTACGGTATCCTGGAAAAGCAGTTCCGTGGATACTTCGAAAAGGCTGAAATGCAGAAGGGCGTCACCGGTACCAACCTGCTGGTGATCTTGGAACGCCGCCTGGACAACGTGGTGTACCGTCTCGGTTTCGCCAACTCCCGTAACCAGGCCCGTCAGCTGGTGCGTCACGGCATCTTCACCCTCAATGGCCACAAGGTGACCATCCCCTCGCTGCAGGTGCGCGTGGGCGATACCATCGAAGTGCCCGAAAAGAACCGCAAGATCCCCGTTCTGGCCGAAGCCCAGGAAGTCATCGCCCGCCGCGGTTGCCCCGCCTGGCTGGAAGCCGACGGCGCCGCTTTCAAAGGCACCGTGAAGGCTCTGCCGCAGCGTGACGACATCCAGTTCCCGGTCAATGAACAGCTGATCGTTGAACTTTACTCGAAATAAGCGGGGGCTTCATGCTTATCAAACAGGGCGAACGCCTTATCAATGCGCGCAACTGGAACGAGCTCGTCAAGCCCGACCAGATCCTGCGCGACGAAGACACGGCCAGCAGCACGCACGGCAAGTTTGTTTGCGAACCGCTGGAGAGAGGTTACGGCACCACCATCGGCAATGCCATGCGTCGTGTGCTGCTTGCCTCCCTGCAGGGTGCTGCCTTTGTGTCTGTGAAGATTACCGGCGTGCAGCATGAGTTCACCACCATCCACGGCGTCCTCGAAGACGTGACCGACGTGGTGCTGAACATCAAGCAGGTGCGTCTGCGCATGGACACGGACGAACCGCAGCGCCTGACGCTTCGCGTTGACAGCAAAGGGCCTGTTACGGCCGCCCAGATTCAGGCCAATCAGCATGTGACCGTGCTCAATCCTGAACAGCACATCGCCACCCTCACCGAGGACGTGGTGCTGGAGATGGAATTTGAAGTGCGCATGGGCAAGGGCTATGTGCCTGCCGACATGCACGAAGGTCTGGCCGATGAAATCGGTTTGATTAAGCTGGACTCCTCCTTCTCGCCGGTTCGCAAGGTCGCCTACGCTGTGGAACAGGCTCGTGTGGGTCAGATGACCAACTACGACCGCCTGATCCTCGAAGTGTGGACCGACGGCTCGCTGACCCCTGAAGATGCCATCGCGTACAGCGCCAAGATCATCAAGGATCAGATCTCGGTGTTCATCAACTTCGATGAGCGTGTGTCCGGTGACATGCGTCACGGCAGCAGCGACAGCGGCGAGACCAACGAGCATCTCTTCAAGAGCATCGACGATCTCGAGCTTTCGGTGCGCGCCACCAACTGCCTGCGCAGTGCCAACATCGCGCTGGTGGGCGAACTGGTGCAGCGTTCCGAGGCTGAAATGCTCAAAACCAAGAACTTCGGCCGTAAATCTCTGGACGAGATCAAGGAAGTCCTGCATGACATGGGCCTTGATTTCGGCATGAAGGTTGACGGTTTCGAAAAGAAATATCAGGACTGGAAAAGGAAGCAGCAAAATGAGGCATAGCAATTCCGGCAAAAAACTTTCGCGGACGCCTGCGCACCGTAAGGCCCTGTTGCACAATCTCGCCAAGGCGCTGCTTATCCACGGCCGCATCCGCACCACCGAAGTGAAAGCCAAGGAACTCCGCGGCGTTGTCGAGCCGCTGATCTCCCTGGCCAAGCGCAACGACCTGCACGCCCGCCGTCTGGCTTACCGCGTGCTGTGCGACTACGCTCTGGTTAAGCGCCTGTTTGACGAAATTGGTCCCCAGTTCGCCGGTGTGCCTGGTGGTTACACCCGCGTGATGAAGCTGGCCATGCCCCGCAAGGGCGATAACGCTCCCATGGCCATCATCGAACTGACCCGCCTGCCCGAAGCCAAGACGGAAGCTCCCGCCAAGGCCGAAAGCGCCGAGTAGTTCCGATGACCGTGTCCGGTTCCGGCCGGACGAGGGAAAAGGATACAAGGGCCCCCGCAAGGGGGCCTTTTTGCGTTTTTGGGAGTAGCCCGGCAGGGAGGAGGGCGTCCTCCTGCAGGGCGGCTTGCTGTCCTTCGGGGTCCTGCCTTTCCGTATGGATGCCGGCAGCCCGGCGGATATGCGGCAAGCCGAGGGAGATATCCCCATCCCTTTCGGCGTCTCCGCACGGCCGTGCAGCAGCCCGGAGTCTGCATTCTCTACGTGTTGACCGGTCAGTTTGGCGTTCCACAGCAACGCAGCCTGTACAACTACATGCCTGTACTGACCGACAGTCCTTATCCCTTTTTTACATGCGCTGGCGGAGTTCCCGCTCCCCTGTTCCCTTTTGATTTTTACGCCGGGGACAGTCGGCAGATGCTAGAGCAGGGAAGCCTGCTGAAATACCTCTCCCTCTGTTTTGTCAGCTGCGGGCCGTCCAGAACTTTTCTGCGCTTTTTATGAGCGCGTTTTGAGGGGAGTGGGGGAGTTTGAGGGGGCGAGGGGAAGCTTTTTGGCGCAAGGAAAAGTTCCCCTCGCCCCCTCAAAAACATAACGCATCCATCCACGGACCATTACAGCTCCTTTCCCGTCATGACTTGCCAGCAGGGGGGCTTTCATGGCATGGACGGCCTGTGCCTGTGCGGCATCCTTTCATTTTTCAACAAAGCGAGGTTCATCATGAAGTTGCTGGAAAAGGCCCGGGCCGCCGGCTGAGCGGCAAAAATGGCTCCAGGGGCCCTGGAGCAGCTTTTGCGGGGCCTCGCACCCCGTGGATCGTCCGATCTGGAGCAGCGTGTCATTGCCGGGCGTGCCCGTAACGAGGATGCCGTGGTCGTGCGCATGCCGGCTGGCAAGGCCATCGTGCAGACCGTGGACATCCTGGCGCCCATCGTCAACGATGCCTTCTGGTTCGGCCGCATCGCGGCCTGCAATGCCTTGTCGGATGTCTACGCACTGGGCGGGCAGCCCTGGTGTGCCATGAACGTGGCTTTTTTCCCCACCTGCCTGACCGAGAACGATCCTGAGAACATCCTGGCCAATATCCTGCGCGGCGGCATGGATGCCCTGGAAGAAGCCGGGGCCGTGCTGGCCGGCGGGCATACGGTGCAGGACGATGAACTCAAGTACGGCATGGCCGTGACCGGCATCATCGATCCCGATCATGTGGCCGCCAATGACAAATTGCGGCCCGGCCTGCGTCTGCTGCTGACCAAGCCGTTGGGCACGGGCATCCTGGCCACAGGCGTCAAGGCGCGCTGGGACGATCATGAGGAAAGCGAAGCCCTGCTGCAGCGCTGGTGCGGACGTCTCAACCGTATCCCCGGGGAAGCCATCGCCCACTTCCGCATCCCGGCCGCCACGGACATCACCGGGTTTGGCCTGGGCGGGCATCTGCTGGAGATGGCGCAGGCCTCGGGCGTCTGCGTGTCATTGCAGACGGAAGCCCTGCCGCTGCTGCCCCACGCTCTGGATTATGCCCGCATGGGCCTTATCCCGGCGGGCAGCCATCTCAACCGCACTCACTGCGCTCCTGCCGTGGACGTGGCGTCTTCGGTGGATGAGGCGGTGGAAAGCATCGTGTTCGATGCCCAGACCTCGGGCGGTATCGTACTGGCCGTGCCGGGGGAAGAGCTGGCCACGGTGCGTGACTGGCTGGAGGCCAGGGGCGAGATGGCCGTGGAGATCGGCGAAGTGCTGGAGGCGCGTCCCGACGGCAAGCGGTTGCTGCTGCATTAGCGGGGGAGGGGGACCCGGGGAGAAGACTCTCTCTTTTCTCATTTCCGGGGCTCTCCCTTGCCTCCAAACTTCCCTTCCTCTCCATATGCATTGCAGCGGGAAGGCAACGTCTCGGAAGAGAGGTCTCCCGTCAGCTCTCCATGTGACATGGCCGGGCTTCTTCTGTATGCCAGTGCCGGTCCTTGTTTTCCCTGCTATCCGGTACTGAGGAGAGGGCTGGCCGAGGCTTGCGGGAAAGTGGTGTCTGTGGTATAAAAGTCATCTTTGCGAGAGTGGCGGAATTGGTAGACGCACTGGACTTAGAATCCAGCGGTTTATCCATACGGGTTCAAGTCCCGTCTCTCGCACCAGAATTTGCAAGGACGTCCCCGGCATGGCTGTGGGACGTCTTTGTTTTGGGGGCTGCTGTGCAGGAAGCCTCTTACCTTGTCCGGCGCAGAGGAAGGAGCAGCTCCATTCCGTCACGGTAGCGCGCAGGTAGCTGTCCTCCCTGTCCGGCTTGCGGCCCGCCTGGCCTCAGGGTATCATCCGGCCATCCCTTCTTGCCGTGGCATCACGGGCCATACCGCATCAGATCGCGGCCCTGTTCCTTCACCTTCTCCTGTTTGCCTGTGAGCCTCCTGCTGCCTTCTCCACCGTTTCGCCAAAGGAACGCTTTCCATCTTGACCGGCACGCTTCCGTGCTTATCTTTGACGGCAGAGAGCTGCCGGGAGACCGGCGCCCAGCCGCTTGAAATCCGCCCTTCTTTGGGCTATGAGAAGCGATTGTCGTGGCTGGCGAGTCGCTCGCCATGCCGGATGATGCGTGTCCTGCACCGCATCATCATTCATAGAACTGCCGTGCGGCCCAGGTCGCGGTCGTCTTCGGGGCATCCCCGGGGCGCGGCGGAAAAAAGAGACTTTTCGTTAAAGGAGCGCCTCGTGGAATATACTGTTGAAGATTTGTCCCCGGTCAAGAAAAAGGTTGCCATCACCACTGATCCCAAGGAAGTGGAAGCCGCCATCATGGGCGCTGTCGCCCTGTACAAGACGTCTGTGCAGATTGACGGTTTCCGCAAGGGCAAGGTGCCCGCTTCCGTCATCGAACAGCGTTTCCGCGACCGCATCTATGAAGAGGCCCGTCAGGACCTCGTCAACGTGCACATCAATGAAGTGATGTCCAAGCTGAACGTGACCCCCGTCTCCGGTATCAACATGGTGGACGGCGAGCCTGTCATGGAACGCGGCAAGGGCATGAACTACAGCATCGAGTTCGAAGTGCTGCCCACCTTCGATCTGCCCCCCTACGAAGGCATGGAAGTGGAGCAGGAAAAGACCATCGTGGACGACGCTGAAGTGGAAGAAGTGGTGGAACGCATCCGCCGCGACCGCGCCAAGCTGGTGCCCGTGGACGGCGACGGCCCGGCCGTGGACGGCCAGGTGGCCAACATCGACTTCTGCGCCTACGAAAACGGTCAGCCCCTGGAAGGCATCAAGGCTGACGGCTTCGATCTGGCCCTGGGCGAAAAGCAGGCCCTGGAAGACTTCGAAAACCTGGTCAAGACCATCAAGCTGGGTTGCGAAGCCGAAGGCGACATCACCTTCCCCGAAGATTTCCTGGCCAAGGACCTGGCCGGCAAGACCGTGACCATGAAGGTCAAGGTGCATGCCATCAAGGAACGTCAGCTGCCCGCCGTGGATGACGAACTGGCCAAGGCCGTGGGCGTGGAAAACGTGGAAAAGCTCAAGGCCGGCATCCGCGAAAGCTACCGCTCCAGCCGCTACAACCTGAACAAGGGTTCCGCCCAGAAGTCCATGCTGGACAAGCTGGTGAAGATGGTGGAATTCGAACTGCCGCCCAGCATGGTGGACGTGCAGGCCCGCACCCTGCTGGCCGACATGCGCGCCCGCATGGAACGCCAGGGCAAGAGCCTGGATTCCCTGGGCAAGACCGAAGAAGAACTGCTGAAGGAAGTCCAGCCCCAGGCCGAAGAGATCACCCGCATGCAGGTGCTGCTGCTGGCCATCGCCAAGAAGGAAGGCCTGGACGTGAACGAGCAGGAAGTCAATGCCCAGCTCTACCAGCTGTGCATGCGCAGCGGCGAAGACTTCAAGCAGGTGCGCGAAGCCTATGAAAAGAGCGGCATGATCTTCACCCTGCGTGACCGCATCCTGGCCGACAAGGCCATGGACGCCATCTACGCCAAGGCCCAGGTGAAGGAAGTGGAGCCCAAGGCTACTGAAAAGACTGAAGAAAACAACTAAAGCGAGCGATATCTGCACCGTGGTGCAGACGTTTCCCGCACCTTTCCGGCGACGCTTCGTCGTCCGCTTTTGACGTACGCCGCGGCGGTTCTCCCGTCGCGGCGGCGTCGAATTTATACGGTTTAACTCACAGAGAGGTTTTCATGTCCCTCGTCCCCATGGTCATCGAAACCACGGGCCGTTCCGAACGTGCCTACGATATTTATTCCCGTCTGCTTAAGGATCGCATCATCCTGCTGAGCAGCGAAGTGAACGACACTGTGGCCTCCCTTGTCTGCGCCCAGCTCCTGTTTCTGGAATCCCAGGATCCGGAGAAGGAGATCAACCTGTACATCAATTCTCCCGGCGGCTCCGTGACCGCCGGTCTGGCCATCTACGACACCATGCGTTACATCACCGCGCCCGTCAGCACGGTGTGCATGGGCCGGGCCGCCAGCATGGGGGCATTTTTGCTGGCTGCCGGGCAGAAGGGCATGCGCTACGCGCTGCCCAACAGCCAGATCATGATCCACCAGCCGCTGGGCGGCTTCCAGGGCCAGGCCACGGATGTGGACATCCACGCCCGCGAGATGCTGCGCATCAAGGAACGCCTGAACACCATGCTGGCCGAGAACACCGGCAAGAGCTATGACGAGGTGGTCCGGGCCACGGAACGCGACAATTTCCTCACCCCCGAACAGGCCCTCGAATTCGGCATCATCGACCGGGTACTGGTATCGCGCAGCGATATGACGGAGAAAAACTAGTCTATGTCCAACAGCAAGAATTCCGGACAGGAACCGCTGCGCTGCTCCTTCTGCGGACGCAGCGAGCTGGAGGTGAACAACCTTATCGTGCAGGACAACGCCTGCATCTGCGACAACTGCGTACGCGCCTGCGGCGACATCATCGCCCGCGACAAGGTCCAGCAGCAAGTGGAGGAGGCCGACGAGCGCCTGCTCTCGCCGCAGGAGATCAAGGCCCGCCTGGATGAATACGTCATCGGCCAGACCGAGGCCAAGAAGATCCTCTCCGTGGCCGTGCACAACCACTACAAGCGCGTTTTCTTCGCCGATGCCCTGGGCGATGACGTGGAACTGGAAAAGAGCAACATCCTGCTGGTGGGGCCCTCCGGCAGCGGCAAGACCCTGCTGGCCAAGACCCTGGCCAAGGTGCTGCGCGTACCCTTTGCCATCGCCGACGCCACGACCCTGACCGAAGCCGGTTACGTGGGTGAGGATGTGGAAAACATCCTGGTGCAGCTGCTGCAGAATGCCGACTACGACATCGAAGCCGCCAGCAAGGGCATCATCTACATCGACGAGATCGACAAGATCTCCCGCAAGAGCGACGGCCCCTCCATCACCCGCGACGTGTCCGGTGAAGGCGTGCAGCAGGCCCTGCTCAAGATCATCGAAGGTACCGAGGCCAACATCCCGCCCAAGGGCGGCCGCAAGCATCCCCAGCAGGAATTCATCCGCATGGATACCAGCAATATCCTGTTCATCGTGGGCGGTGCCTTCGTGGGCCTGGACAAGATCGTGGGCTCCCGCATGAGCGGCAGCTCCATGGGCTTCGGCGCCCAGGTCTGCTCCAAGAAGGAGATGCCCCTGGGCGAGCTGCTGGAAAAGATCCAGCCCCAGGACCTGGTCAAGTTCGGCCTGATCCCCGAATTCGTGGGCCGTATCCCGATCATCACCCATGTGGACGATCTGGACGAGGCCGATCTGGTGCGTATCCTGACCGAGCCCAAGAACGCCCTGGTGCGCCAGTACCAGAAGCTGTTCGAACTGGACCACGTGCAGCTGCGCTTCACGCCCAATGCCCTCAAGGCCATCGCGGCCCGGGCCATCGAGCGCAAGACCGGCGCGCGCGGCCTGCGCAACGTCATGGAGCGCACCATGCTGGACATCATGTTCCGCCTGCCCTCCATGCCCGGTGTCAAGGAATGCCTCATCAACCGGGCCGTCATCGAAAAGGGCAAGGAGCCGGTGCTGCTGTATGACGAAAGCGCGGAAGGCGCTGCCGCCGACACCAGCCTGAACTAGCCCGGCTTCCGGCATGGGCGCATGGCGTGGAGACGCTCCCGCCTGCCGCTGCCGGACGTATCTTGCCGGGGCCTGCCCCCGGGCAGGCTGTCACAAGATTGAAAAGGGGGAAGCATCCGCTTTTGCCGCAGGCAGAAGGGATCCTTCCCCTTTCAACGATATACGGGCCATCCGGCCCGGCCGTCCCGACGGCTGAGCGGGCCGCCCGCGCGGCCCTTTTACGAGGTACACTATGTCCGAATTCCAGCGCGAAGCGCGCTTTTTTGCCGAACTGCCGGTCATGCCCCTGCGCGAAGTGGTCATGCTGCCGCGTACCATCATGCCGCTTTTCGTGGGGCGCGAAGCCTCCATCAAGGCCATCGAACTGGCCCAGTCCGGCTACAACAAGCAGATGTTCCTGGTGGCCCAGCGCGAGCCCGATGTGGAGAAGCCCGGCGCCGATGATCTGAGCCCCGTGGGGGTCGTCTGCAAGGTCCTGCAGATGCTGCGCCTGCCCGACGGCACCATCAAGGTGCTGTTCGAAGGCCTGCACCGTGCCCGCTGGACGGAGCTGCGCGAAGAGGACAACTGCCTGATGGCCATGCTCTGCACCGTGCCGGAAAGCGAGAGCCGCCCCGGAGAGCGCGAGGCCCTGGTGCGTACCGTGCAGGAAGCGCTGGAAGAGTACGCCAAGAACAACAAGAAGCTGACCCAGGAAGCGCTCATGTCCATCATGGCCCTGCGCGATGCCGGGCCGCTGGCCGACGCCGTGGTGCCCCACCTCAAGGTGGATTACCGCAAGAAGCAGGAAGTGCTGGAGATCGCCGACGTCACCGAGCGCCTGGAGCGCGTGTACGAGCTTTTGCAGGGCGAAGTGGCCCTGGCCTCGGTGGAAAAGCGCATCAAGAACCGCGTCAAGGTGCAGATGGAGCGCAACCAGCGCGAGTACTACCTCAGCGAGCAGCTCAAGGCCATCAATAAGGAGATGGGCCGCGAGGACGATCCCCAGGCGGAAGTGGACGAGCTGGAAAAGAAGCTCGAAGGCCGCAATATGCCGCAGGAAGCCCGCGAGCGTTGCCAGTCCGAATTGCGCAAGCTGCGCAGCATGCCGCCCTCGGCCGCGGAATACACCGTGGTACGCAATTATGTGGACTGGCTGCTGGATCTGCCCTGGAACGACCTCAAAGAGATCGATATCGACATCGAAAAGGCCCGTGCCATTCTCGAGGGCGATCACTTCGGTCTGGAAAAGCCCAAGGACCGCATTCTGGAATATCTGGCCGTGCAGAAGCTCTCCAACGGTCTGCGCGGTCCCATCCTCTGCTTCGTGGGCCCGCCAGGCGTGGGCAAGACCTCGCTGGCCAAGAGCGTGGCCCGGGCCACGGGACGCGAATACGTGCGCCTTTCCCTGGGCGGCGTGCGTGACGAGGCCGAGATCCGCGGGCATCGCCGTACCTATGTGGGCGCCCTGCCCGGCAAGATCATCCAGTCCCTGAAACGGGTCAAGAGCAGCAACCCCCTGTTCTGCCTGGACGAGATCGACAAGATGACCTCGGACTTCCGGGGCGATCCGGCTTCGGCCCTGCTGGAAGTGCTGGACCCGGAACAGAACAACACCTTCATGGACCACTATCTGGATCTGGAATACGACCTCTCCAAGGTGTTCTTCATCACCACGGCCAACTCGCTGGATACCATCCCGGCACCGCTGCTGGACCGTATGGAGATCATCGAGCTCAACAGCTATCTGGAGACGGAAAAGCGCCAGATCGCCCGCAACTTCCTGCTGCCGCGCCAGGTGAAGGAACACGGCCTGAAGCCGGAGAACATCGCGCTGTCCGACGGCGCCATCCTGGAGATCATCCGATCCTATACCCGCGAAGCGGGCGTGCGCAATCTGGAGCGCGAGATCGCCGCCCTGTGCCGCAAGACCGCCATCCGTCTGGTGGAGGACAACGATCTGGACAAGTGCGTGAGCATCTCCCGCCAGAACCTGTCTTCCTTCCTCGGCGTCAAGAAGTATCGCCACGAGGAGCGCGAGAGCGAGGCCCAGGTGGGCGTCTGCGCCGGTCTGGCCTACAACCAGCGCGGCGGCGAGATCCTGATGGTGGAGACCAGCCTCATGTCCGGTTCCGGGCAGGTGGTCATCACCGGTCAGCTGGGCGACGTGATGACCGAGTCCGCCCGTGCGGCCCTGACCTATGTGCGTTCCCGCGCCGAGATCCTGGGGCTTGACCCGCGTTTCCACCGCAAGGTGGACATCCATGTGCATGTGCCCGACGGCGCCACGCCCAAGGACGGCCCCTCGGCCGGCATCACTCTGGCCACGTCCATCACCTCGGCCCTGCTGGGCATCCCGGTGCGCAACGATGTGGCCATGACCGGCGAGATCTCCCTGCGCGGCCGCGTGCTGCCCATCGGCGGCCTGCGGGAAAAGCTGCTGGCTGCCCGCCGCAGCGGCATCAAGAAGGTCCTCATGCCGCATGACAACGAAAAGGACCTCAAGGAAGTGCCCGCCGAGGTGCTGGAAGATCTGGAGATCGTCTTCGTGGACCATGTGGACGAAGTCCTGCCCCATGCCCTGGCCGCTTCCGTGGAAGAGATCTTCTCCGGTCGCGCCACGGCCCAGCCGCTGTATCTCAGTCTGCGCGCCGGCAAGAGCGACAAGGACAGCAGCGCCGCTGCGCCGCAATAGTATGTGAGGAGGGGAGAGATGCGGGGGAAACCTTTTGTGGACAAAAGGTTCTCCCCCGCACCCCCTTCCAAAAAACTTTTTTCAGGTGGGGCCGCTGCTCCCCGCCGCTGGACGGTGGGGAGCGGACAAGGGCCCGTGGACCGGGAAAACAGGAAGAGGAAGGCATTGTGCCTTCCTCTTCCTGTTTTTGGTGCGTATGGCGAGCCTTGCGTACGCAGCGTACCTTTGAACGGATGTCCGGTGCAAAACAAAAACGCGGAGGGCAGAGTGCCTTCCGCGTGTTTGTTTTGGGCTACAGCTTTTTTCGTCAGAGAAGGGAATCGACAACAGAGGGACTGTCCGGTGTTCTACCGGACAGTCCATCCTCCTGAATGAAGCGGGTTTGGGGGAGGAAGGGGGCCTGTGGCTCTCCCGCTAGCAACGACTAGATGGTACCTGCAGAGCCGTGCCCGTTAGCGACGAAGGAGCCTTACGGCTAGCGACAGTAGAGAGGGCCCCTTCCTCTTTATCCAAGCGGGCCTAGGCCAGACCTTCCCGGGCTAGGATGGTGACTACCTTGTCCAGAACGCCGTCCTTGTCCAACCCCGTGGTATCAATGACGGTCAGGTCTTTAAAACCGCTCATGATGGCCAGGGCCTTGTCCTGGGCCTCGAAAGCGAGGTCCAGGGCAGTGAGCTGTCCGCCCTTTTTCTGGCGTTCGAGCATGCGGGCCAGGCGTACTTCCCTGCTGGCCACCAGCAGGAAGCTTTTGTCAGGACGCCGGAGCTGCGGGAAAGGGGAGAGGGCATCCTGCGGCCTGTCGTGGGTAAAGGGCCAGTTGTAGGCCAGGGTGGAGTGGATGTACCTGTCGCAGACGATATCCTGCTCTACCGCCAGTGCGGAGACCGCGTAGCAGCTTGGCACATAGTAATGGAAGGCAGTGAACACATCCCGGGTCGCAGCATCGCGGATAGGAGCATAGTCTGCGCCGGGCGTCGCGGCAAACCTACAGCCTAGATACTCGGCCAGCATATGGGTGAGCGTGCTCTTGCCGCTGCCATCTATCCCCTCGAACGTGATGAACATATCTCCTCCAGAGGCTGGTTACAGGATGTGCAGGATCTCCGCCTGGATGGTCCGTTGCGGGAGCGCGATCTCCACTTCGTCGCCTTCGGCAAGGCCCATAATGGAGGCAGCGATGGGCGAGACCACGCTGATGATGGTCGTCATCTTTCCGTTGCAGCGGATCTTTTGGGCCGTGCCGTAGAACAGAAGCAGGAAGCTCATCTCTGTGTCGTCCTCATCGACCAGCGTCACCAAGGAACCGACGCTCACATGTTCGCAAGGAAGCGGATTTTTTCTGAGGTCATCATACAGGAGCTTCGTCTTCTGCCACAGCTCGCGGAGTTCTCCCATGCGGATGCGCTGGGCGGCGGACATGTACTGGGCTTCTTCCTTGAAGGTGTCGTACCGGGATTCCATAGCGCCGATATGCCCGTTGGCATCCTTCTGGGCTTCCTGCGCCGCCTGTTCGGCATTCTGGATCTGGCGTTCGAGTTCTTCCAGGTTGCCTTTGATGATATCCAGTTTCGTCATCTCGTTCATGGTCATCTCACAGATTTCTGAAGCGCTTGCCCAGGCAGAAGATGGCTTCGCCGTGAGGCAGAGAGCAGTTGTAGTTGCAGTGGGTGGTCAGGATGAGGCGGAGAGACCTCTTCTTTACCCAAGTGTCAAACTCAAGGCCAGCGGTCTTTTCCAGCTGCCGTGCCAGGCCGGGGAAGTCGGGGGCATCGCCTTTGAACAGCGGCAGGTCGAAGTCGTTCCGCAGGTAGCAGAAGGCCGCTTTTCCGTTGGGCAGCACGCGAAAGTATTCGCCGAACCCCTCGGTACAGTCTTTGTTGTAGGGGCAGCTCGCGCAGACCGGCAGCTTTTTGCAGGTCTCCGCCACCTTGAACTCCACACGCCCGCCGTTGGGCGTCCGCCAGACGTAGCGGGATCGCGTGGCATAACCGGGGGTGAAGTCCTCCTCGCGGCGGATGCCGGGGTAACTCTCGACGATCTTCAGGAACTCGTCGATCCTGGTATGGTAACTACCGAAGTGCAGCTTGTTTTGTTCGGTGATGTAGAGCTCGAGGAACTTGATCCTGCTCCGCTGCCGGTCCACGATGTCGAGGTGCTGGTGGATGTCGTCCGTCAGGCCGTGGAACAGGATTCGGTTGTAACAGAGGGGGAGCCCGTACTTCTCAGCCTGCCGCACGCCCAGCAAGAAGGTTCTGTAGTCCCCTCTGGTGATGTTTTCGTAGACCTTTCTGTCGAGGCTGTGCCACGAGATACGCAGCTTGTTGACGGGAGACTGCGCCAGCGCGGCCGCATACTGCGTGAGCGTACTGCCGTTGGTCGTCAGGTTGACCTGATAGCCGGCCCCGGCAAAGAGTTGGATGACATCCAGAATGGAGCGGCCGCTGTCCTGCCAGAGGGTCGGCTCCATGGCCGCCAGCTCGACCGTGGGCTGACCGCCCGCCTCAAGCCAGGTCCGCGTCAGAGAAGAAAGACGGGCAAAGGAAATCTCTTTCGTCATGTTATATTCTCCTTGCATACGACATTCGTTCGATATCAATACGGATCACCAAATACATTTGAGGAATACGCTGACGTTTCCCCCCTTCCGGGGGGTACATCCTTGCGTTGTGAACTGGGGATCACTTCCCCCTCGGTTAAATATTCGGCGCCCAAAGAGCTCTTTTCACGCCGTAGACGAAAAAAAATGATATCCGCGGCGTTGAAGGTGATGAGGGACGTGGGAGATGCGGAGGAGGAGAAGGAAAATGTGGAGGAGGACCTTTGGTAGACAAAAGGTCCTCCCCCGCACCCCCTTCCAAAAAACTTTTTTCAGGTGGGGCCGCTGGTCCCCGCCGCTGGACGGCGGGGAGCGGACAACGGCCCGTGGACCGGGAAAACAAAAAGAGGAAGGCATTGTTGCCTTCCTCTTCCTGTTTTTGGTGTGTATGGCGTGCCTTGCGTACGCAGCGTACCTTTACGGCTGTCCGGTACAAAACAAAAACGCGGAGGGCAGAGTGCCTTCCGCGTTTTATGTCATGAGCGCAGTCCTCTTTGTCAGAGATCCGTATTTGTCTTGGCCTCTTTTGCCGGGGGACCGGCAATGGGGGCTATCCGGCGTCGTACCGGGGAGTCCATCCTCCTGCATAAAGCGCGTTGGGAGGAGGATAGGGGGAAGGAGGGACCTTTGCGCGCGAGCCGGCGACCGAAGGCGGCCGCAGGCCGTGCCCGTTGCGACGAAGGGAGCTACGGGTATCGACAGCAGGGCAAGGTCTCTCCTTCCCCCAAAAAAACTTGCTTACATGTGGAAGAAGCGCAGGGGAGGCACGCCGGGGATCATGCGGGCTTCGGCCAGCTTGCGGTAGAAGAGGCTGAGGCCCTGCAATTCGCGTTCGCCCAGGCTGAAGGTCAGGCCTTCGTTGTAATAGACGGTCAGTTCCTCGCGGGACAGGGGGCAGCCGTGGCCGGTGAGGTCGAGGATGACATCCATGTGGGAGAGGCCCCAGTCACGGCCCTGACGCATGAGGGCGCCGGGGTCGCTGTGGAAAAGTTTTTTCTGCACGGCGTCGTGGCTGACCACCCAGACCCCGAAGATGAAGGGCAGGCCGGTCCATTCCACCCAGGCATCGGCCAGGTCGAGACGGTAGGGATAGTCAGGATGGTTGCGCAGGCGCAGGGCTTCGTCCCCGATGGCCAGGAAGGCTTCGGGGGCCCTGTCCGTGCCCAGGGTGGGCGTGACGGCGCCGGTGACGTAGTTCACGTCGCAGTGGTAGTGGTCCTTCATGAGCAGGCGCAGCAGGGCCACGGAGGTGTGGGTCTCGCCGCTGATGAGGATGGTCTGGCCGCCCAGCTGTTCCACAGGGCGGCGGGACATGAGCAGCACGCTCATGACATTGCCGTGGGAGCCGATGGAAAGATCCTCCACCAGATGGTAGCGCTCGGGGCGCATGGCGTATTCGAAACAGGAATTGGAGGATATGTGCAGCTCGCCCCGGGCCATCATGTTGTTGAGGACGGCGGGCGGCCCGGAGATGATCTCGAAATCGTGGGGGATGATGCCCGCTTCCAGGGGATGATAGATGGGCAGGACGTTGAGGTAGCCGATGCGGCCCATGCGCAGGGCATCAGCGGGCAGACCGGGTTCACTGGACATGGCATTCCTCCTGGCCGCAGAGCGGCCGTTTCTTGGTGGGCTGTCCGGGGGCAGCGGAAAGGGAAGCACCCGTGCGGACGCATTCCGGAATGCTGCATAACAGGCCGCCGCCAAAAAGGAAAGGGCGGGAGCAGGCGTTTTGACGTCCCTCGGCCTTCCTGTATATGATGGAAAAAAGCAGGTGAGTCATGTTCAAACGTTTTTTTCTTGTATTGCTGGCAGGTACGCTGCTTGGGGGGATTCCGGTCATGGCTGCAGCACTGGACAACGAGACCGCGGGCGCCATCGTGCGTGAGCCTGTCCTGACAGGCGAACAGGCCCAGGCCATGGTCGAGGTGGTCATGCATGAGGCCCGCGAGAGCGGGCATGCCGTCACCGTGACCGTGGTGGACCGCTCCGGCCAGATACTGGCGGTGCTGCGCGACCATCACGCCGGTGTGCATACGCTCAACGCCAGTTACAAAAAAGCCTATACGGCGGCCTCCCAGAAGCGCGAGACGGTGGCCATAGCCCGTGGCATACGGGACGGCTCCATCCCTTCGGACATCCGCTATCTCGACCCCAATTTCTCCCTTATGGAAGGCGGTATCCCCATCACCCTGGAAAATGTGGTGGTGGGCGGTATCGGGGTCGGCGGTGCCCACGGCAGTGAAGACGGACGTCTGGCCCGCATCGGCCTGCTGGTGTTGCAGCACTAGGCCTGCGCGTGGGGCACTGGCCCGCATGGCATGGCGTGCGGCGTGGCATGCGGGCGGCTGCCCGCTGCCTGCAAGGATATCCGGCGGGAAAGTGAGAAAAATATGTAAATAGGAATAATTCCTATTTACAAAAGTTGTCGGTCATGGCATTTCTTTCCTTGCGATACCTCCTGGGGGGAGGCTGTCACTGCACCAACCAGGTGCGCAAACCAGGGAGAAAGCACATGACTGATAAAAATGACCGCCTGACCACCAGTGCCGGTGCGCCGGTAGCCAATAACAATCATGCCCTGACTGCCGGTCCGCGCGGCCCCATGCTGATGCAGGATGTCTGGTTCCAGGAAAAACTGGCCCATTTCGACCGTGAGGTCATCCCGGAGCGGCGCATGCACGCCAAGGGCTCCGGTGCTTACGGGACGTTCACGGTGACGCATGACGTCACCCGGTATACCAAGGCCTCGCTTTTTGCCGAGGTCGGCAAGCAGACCGAAGTCTTCGTCCGTTTCTCCACTGTGGCCGGCGAGCGCGGCGCAGCGGACGCGGAACGCGACATCCGCGGCTTTGCCGTCAAATTCTACACGGACCAGGGCAACTGGGACATGGTGGGCAACAACACACCGGTCTTTTTCCTGCGTGACCCGCTCAAGTTCCCTGACCTGAATCATGTGGTCAAGCGCAACCCGCGCACCAACATGCACAGCGCCACGGACAACTGGGACTTCTGGACCCTGCTGCCCGAAGCCCTGCACCAGATCACCGTGGTCATGAGCGATCGCGGCATCCCGGCGTCGTACCGTCACATGCACGGTTTCGGCAGCCACACCTACAGCCTTATCAATGCGGAAAACAAGCGCTTCTGGGTCAAGTTCCATTTCAAGACCCAGCAGGGCATCAAGAACCTCACCGATGCCGAGGCGCAGGAACTCATCGGCCGTGACCGGGACAGCCACCAGCGTGACCTGTACGAGCATATCGAAAAGGGCGACTTCCCCCGCTGGACCCTGTATTTCCAGATCATGCCCGAGGAAGACGCCGAAAAGCTGCCCTATCATCCCTTTGACCTGACCAAGGTCTGGTATCACAAGGATTATCCCCTCATCGAAGTGGGCGTGCTGGAACTGAATCGCAACCCCGAGAACTACTTTGCCGAGGTGGAGCAGGCGGCCTTCAATCCCGCCAATCTGGTGCCCGGTATCGGCGTTTCGCCCGACAAGATGCTGCAGGGCCGTCTGTTCTCTTACGGTGATGCCCAGCGCTATCGTCTGGGGGTCAATCACAACATGATCCCGGTGAACCGTCCTCGCTGTCCCTATCACAGCTTCCATCGTGATGGCGCCATGCGGGTTGACGGCAACTACGGCAGCTATACCAGCTATGAGCCCAACAGCACGGGCGCCTGGCAGGAACAGCCCGACTTCAGCGAGCCGCCCCTGAAGATCAGCGGCGACGCGGACCGCTGGGATTATCCCTGCGATGATGCCGACTACTTCGAGCAGCCCGGCAAGCTGTTCCGCGTGATGACGCCGGAACAGCAGGAAGAGCTGTTCGGCAATACGGCCCGCGCTCTGGGCGATGCGCCCCGCGAGATCAAGCTGCGCCATATCCGTCATTGCGCCAAGGCCGACCCCGCCTACGGTGCGGGTGTGGCCCGGGCCTGCGGTATCCCGGAAAGCGAGATCTAAAGAAACAATGTGAGACAGGGGGCCATTGTCCCTGCTGCCGGTGCCGGAGTCTCCTGCGTAGCGACGGATCCTCCTCCCCGTCGCGGCATACGTCCTGAGGGCCGGTATCCGGTGGCACCCTGCGGGCCGATGGCTCTCCCTGGTCTCCTTTTCCCCAAAAGGCCCATGCAAGGATGGGCTCCGGCTGAAAGCGGCAGCATGTCCTTTCAGCCGGTCCGGAAAAGGAGTCCTTCCCAGTGCCCCGGCAGCGCTTCGTCGTTGCAGGCGCGGAAGACACGCCGTATCGCGGCAGAGCTTCCGCTGACGGAATGCTGCCAGCAAAAAAGCGGACATGACCATCACGGCCATGTCCGCTTTTCTATATCTTTTTGTCTGCGGGGATCTCCCGGTATCTGAGGGCATATCCTACGCCCGCCGCACCGGTGGACCGACAGAACCTGCTGGGCTTTTTTCCCGTTTTCCACACCAATACACGATGTCCGAACCTGCGGGAAAGGGACAGATCCGGGCAAAGTTTTTTGGCGTGGAGGGGGAGTGCGAGGGGGAGGCCGCACCTTTTGTTCACAAAAGGGGGGCCTCCCCCTCGCATCATCCCTTCATAGTCTAGTCTTCGGGCTGAGGATCCACGGGGGTGTAGTTCATGGTGCGCTGCACGGGGGTGAAGCCGGCGGCACGGATGATCTTGTGGATCTCGTGACGGGTCAGGTGGTAGGACACACCGGCGGCGGCCACCACGTTTTCCTCGATCATGAGCGAGCCGAAGTCGTTGGCACCGTAGAAGAGGGCCAGTTGGGCCACTTCGGGGCCCATGGTCACCCAGGAGGACTGGATGTTGGCGATATTGTCCAGCACCAGGCGCGACACGGCCAGCAGGCGCAGATAGGCGGGCGCGGGCAGGGGGGCCGTCACATTGATGCGGGTATGAGCGGGCTGGAAGGTCCAGGGGATGAAGGCCGTGAAGCCGTGGGTCCTGTCCTGCACCTCGCGCACGGCAAAGAGGTGGTCCAGACGGTGGCGGGGCTCTTCCTCATGGCCGAACATCATGGTGGCGGTGGTGCGCATGCCCAGGTTGTGGGCGCGTTCCATGACGTAGAGCCACTGGTCCGCGCTGCACTTGTTGGGCGAGACCTGGGCGCGGACATCGTTCTGGAGGATCTCGGCGCCGCCGCCGGGGATGGAGTCCAGACCGGCGGCCTTGAGGCGGGAGATGACCTCGTCCACGCTCAGACCGAATTTCTGCGACCAGAAGAAGATCTCCGGCGGGGAGAAGGCATGGATGTGCAGGCTGGGCCAGGTGGCACGCATCCAGCGCAGCAGGTCTTCGTACCATTCCAGGGGCAGGTCGGGATGGTGCCCGCCCTGCAGCAGGATCTGGGTGCCGCCCAGGCGCAGGGTCTCGTCGATCTTCTGGGCCATCTCCTCGCGGGTGATGACGTAGCCTTCGCCGGATTCGGGCGCACGGAAGAAGGCGCAGAAGCGGCAGGCGCAGACGCAGACGTTGGAATAGTTGATGTTGCGGTCGCCCACATAGGTGACGATGGGCTCGGGATGCAGGCGCAGGCGCATGGCGTGGGCCAGCTGGGCCAGCGTATGCAGGGAGGCACCGTAATACAGGGCTTCGGCGGCGGCGCGGTCCAGGCGCTTCCCGGCCAGGGAAAGGGCCGCGGCCTCCTTCACTTCGGGGCTTTCGTCAAAGGCGCTGTGCGCCGGACGGAACTGCTGGTCGCTCATGCGCGGGCCTCCTCGGTCTGGACGGTATTGAAGATGGCATTGCGCCGCACGGGCGTGAAGCCCGCTTCACGGATCATGAATTCCAGTTCCTTGAGGGTCAGGCCCTGGGCGGAACCGGCACCGGCCATATGGCCGATGTGCTCTTCCACCACGGTGCCGTCCAGGTCGTCGGCGCCGTACCAGAGGGCCGTCTGGGCCAGCTTGGTGCCCATCATGATCCAGTAGGCCTTGATGTGGGGGATGTTGTCCAGCATCAGACGCGAGACGGCCACGGTGCGCAACTGGTCGATGCCGCGCACGGGGCCGAGCTTTTCTTCAGGCAGCTTGAGCTTGCTGTTCTCGGTCAGGAAGGGCAGGGGGATGAAGCAGGTGAAGCCGCCGCTCTTGTCCTGCTGTTCGCGCAGGCGGCAAAGATGATCCACGCGCATGGCGTAGGTCTCCAGATGGCCGTAGAGCATGGTGCAGTTGGTCTTGATGCCCAGGCTGTGGGCCTCGCCGGAGATGCGCAGCCATTCGGCGGAACCGGCCTTGTGGGGGCAGATCTGGGCGCGCAGGCCTTCGTCGAAGATTTCGGCGCCGCCGCCGGGCATCATGACCAGGCCGGCTTCCTTGAGGCGCTGCAGCACTTCGAGGGTGGAACAGCCTTCCATCTTGGCAAAGTGGGCGATCTCCACCGGGGTGAAGGCCTTGATGAGCAGGTCGGGATTGAGTTCGCGCGCGGCGCGCAGGGTGTCCAGGAACCACTGGAAAGGACGGGTGGGGTGGCAACCGCCCACGATGTGCAGCTCGTCCAGATGCAGGGGCGTGGCGTCAGCGGCGCGCAGACGCTCCAGCACTTCCTCGGTGCTCAGGCAGAAGGCCCCCTGGTCTTCTTCGCGGTCGCGGCGGAATGCGCAGAACACGCAGCCGTTGACGCAAACATTGGTATAATTTATTTGGCGGTTGACCACATACGAGGTCTTGTCCCCGTGCATGCGGCAACGCGCGTGGTGGGCCAGAGCGCCCACGGCGGTGATGTCGGGGCAGGCGAAAAGCGCCATGCCGTCTTCGGCGCTCAGGCGCTGGCCTGCAAGGACCTTGTCCAGAACGTCGGCAAGCCCGAGGCTTGCGTAATAGGAAGCATCCAGCATAATGGTTATCCTCAAATGATGATTGGCCGAAGGCCGGAACAGCGCAGTATATGTTCCAGTCTCGCTGCCTGTCAAACTGTTACGCCGGATAAAACAAAGAGAGGTGTCCCGTGGCGGAGAACATGACGCTGGGCCTTTCGCCCTGTCCCAATGATACCTATATCTTCCATGCCCTGCTGCACCATCTGGTGCCGTCCCCGGCGCACTTCACGCCGCACATGGCCGACGTGGAGGAGCTCAACGCCCTTGCCCGGCAAAAGAAGCTGCCGGTGACCAAGCTTTCGCTGGGCGTGGTGCCCTACATCATGGACGATTATGCCATCATGGCCTCGGGCGCTGCCCTGGGCTGGGGCTGCGGCCCGCTGGTGGTGGCCCGCGAGGACCTGCCCGAAGAAAAATGGAAAACGGCCCGCGTGGCCGTGCCGGGCCTCATGACCACGGCCAACCTGCTGCTGACCCTGCACGGCGGCTTCCAGGGCCCGCGTGAAGAGATGCTCTTCAGCGATGTCATGGATGCGGTCCTGAGCGGCGAGGCGGACATGGGCGTCATCATCCATGAGGGCCGCTTCACCTATGCCGACCGTGGTCTGGTCAAGCTGCTGGACCTGGGGCAGTGGTGGGAAGCCACCTATCATGCGCCCCTGCCGCTGGGTGCCATCGCCGTGCGTCGCGACGTGCCCGTGGAGCTGGCCCGCGCCATCGAAGCGGCCATCACGGCCAGCGTGGACTATGCCAATGCCAACCCGCGCGCCTCGGCGGAATTCATCCGCGAACACGCGCAGGAGCTGGCCGAGAGCGTGACCTCGGCCCACATCAAGACCTTCGTCACCGAGTACAGCCGCGACCTGGGCGATACGGGCCGTCAGGCCATCGCCCGTCTGGTGGAGACCGCGGCGAAGATGCAGGGGCTGCGTCTGCCCGAGGCGGGGCTCTTCCTGTAAAACAGGCCGCATCAGGCCTATTCGTATGTATCCGGGGGCCTCGTGCGGTCATGCCGCCGGGGCCTTTTCAGGGCCGTTCCGCAGGGAGCGGCCCTGTTTTTGCCTCCATCACAGAACATGATGACCAAGAACAGATTCTTTTCCCTCAATGAGGCCCGCCGCTTCCTGGCGCTGGGCCTGCCCGTGCTGGTGACGCAGATCGCCCAGATGGGCATGAATTTCGTGGACACGGCCATGACCGGCCAGGCCAGTACGGCGGACATGGCCGCCGTGGCCGTCTCGGGCTCCATCTGGGTGCCCGTTTCCCTGCTGGGCATGGGTTGCCTTTTGTCCCTGCCCGCCATGATGGCCCATCTGGTGGGCGGCGGCGAACAGCAGCGCACCCCGCATCTGCTGCGTCAGGGCCTCTGGCTTTCGAGCCTGCTGTCGCTGGTGCTGATGGGCGTGTTCGCCTTTCTTTCCCTCCATCTGGAGCTGTTTGGCCTGGATGCCGAGCTGGCGCCGCTGGCGGCCGGGTATCTGCGGGCCATGCTTTTCGGCCTGCCGGGCATGATGCTGTTCGTGAACGTGCGCGGCTTTCTGGAAGGCTACGCCCGTACGCGTCCGGCCATGCTCGTGGGCCTGCTGGGGCTGGCGCTCAACGTGCCCTGCAACTATGTGCTCATCTACGGCAAGCTGGGCCTGCCCCAGCTGGGGGCCGTGGGCTGCGGCGTGGCCACGGCCCTGTGCTACTGGTTCATGGGCCTGACCCTGGCCCTGTATGCCCGGCGCGAGGCGCGCTGCCGCAAGCTGGGACCGTTGTTCCTGCCCCTGCTGCTGCCGCGTACGGCCGGGGAGGGCGGCGAGCTCCGGCGGGTGGACTGGCCGCTGGTCTGGCGCATCTTCCGCATTGGTTTGCCCGGTGCGCTGGCCGCCTGTTTTGAGGCGTCGCTCTTCGCGGTCACGGCCCTGCTGCTGGCGCCGCTGGGCAAGGTGGTGGTGGCCGGGCACCAGATCGCCATGAACTTTTCCAGCATCGTCTACATGCTGCCCCTGTCGCTGAACATCACCGTGGCCATCCGGGTGGGGCAGAACCTGGGGGCCGGGCGTCTGGAACGGGCCCGCCTTTCGGCCCGCACGGCCCTGTGCCTGGGGCTGGGCCTGGCTCTGATGACCATGACGACCACCCTGTGCCTGCGGCCGCAGATCGCCCAGATCTACAACTCGGACCCCGCCGTGCTGGGGCTGGCCGTGGGTCTGCTGGTTTTCGCCGCCGTCAACCAGATACCGGAATCGTTGCAGACGGTGAGCATCGGTGTGCTGCGCGCCTACAACGATACCCGCTACATCCTGGGGGTCTGCCTGTTCTCCTACTGGATCGTGGGGCTGGGCACGGGCTGGACCCTGGCCCGCACGGACTGGCTGGTGCCCGCCATGGGCGCCACCGGTTTCTGGATAGGTTACGGCCTGGCTCTGTGGGTGAGCTTCAGTCTGTACCGTTTGCGCATGGGTCGCTTGCACCGGCTGGATGCGGAGGCCGTGCGCCAGCGCATCCGCCGCTGACCGGGAGCGATGGGATTTTGTGCCGGATACGCACACGAGGAAGGGGAGGCATGGCAAGGCCTCCCCTTTTTGTGTGGCTGAAGGCCCCATCTTCACGGACATGCCTGCCATGGCGGAACATGTGCCGCTACGGCAGCACAGGGGCATTGCGGGCCGTGCCGGCAAAGAAAAAGCGGTCGGTTTTTCGGGAAGGTATTTCCCGGTATGGCGCGGACTTGTCATTCAGGGGGGGAGCAGGTATAGGAGGGGCGCGGACCGTACCCTGCCACGGCTGTGCCGGCAGGATGCCCCGCCTGCCTCCGGCCCGGCATAAGGGCTTATCTTGTAACCGGATATTTCCGGCTGCGGATGGGAGACCATGCAGAATCAGTTCTTTTCGTTGTCCGAGGCCCGGCGCTTTGTTGCTCTGGGCCTCCCTGTATTTGTGGCCCAAATGTCACAGATGGGCATGAACTTCGTAGACACGGCCATGACCGGTCAGGCCAGCACGGCGGACATGGCTGCCGTGGCGGTGGCCGGTTCCATCTGGAACCCTCTTTCCCTGCTGGGCATCGGCTGCCTGCTTTCCCTGCCGGCCATGAGCGCCCATCTGGTGGGCGGCGGCCAGCGTTCGCGCACCCCGCACCTGCTGCGGCAGGGCATCTGGCTCACGCTGGTCATCAGCGTCGTCCTGATGAGCGTCTTTTACGTCATCTCTTGGCATTTGCAGTCCTTCGGGCTGGATGAGGAACTTTCCCGCCTGGGCGGCGGTTACTTGCGCGCCATGCTCTGGGGCCTGCCGGGCTTCATGCTGTTCGTCAATGTGCGCAGCTTTCTGGAAGGCTATGCCCGCACCCGCCCGGCCATGATCATCGGCATCCTGGGGCTGGCGCTCAACGTACCCTGCAACTATGTGCTCATCTACGGCAAGCTGGGCCTGCCCCAGCTGGGGGCCGTGGGCTGCGGCGTGGCTACGGCCCTGTGCTACTGGTTCATGGCCGCCTGCATGATCTACTATGTGCGGCGGGATGCCCAGTACCGGGATCTGCATCCCCTGTTCCTGCCCCTGCTGCTGCCGCGCACGGCCCGTGCCTGCGGCTGCGAGGCCCGCGCCCGTGATGACGCCAGCCCTCTGGCCGCTCCTTATACGCCCGAGCCGGTGCCCTGCCGTTTCGACTTTCCCCTGATCTGGCGCATCCTGCGCATCGGTCTGCCCGGTGCGCTGGCCGTGTTCTTCGAGGTCTCGCTATTCGCACTTTCGGCACTGCTGCTGGCACCGCTGGGTAAGGTCATCGTTGCCGGGCACCAGATCGCCATGAACTTTGCCGGGATGGTCTTCATGCTGCCCCTGTCGCTGAACATCACGGCGGCCATCCGGGTGGGGCAGAGCGTGGGGGCCGGGCGTCTGGGCCGGGCCCGTCTTTCGGCCCGCACGGCCCTGTGCATGGGCGCTGTCTCCTCGCTGATCATCGCCGCCTGTACGGCCTTGTTCCGCGAGCAGATCGTGCACATCTACAACGACGATCCCGCCGTGACGGCCCTGGCCATGAGCCTGCTGCTGCTCGGTTCCTGCTATCAGCTGGTGGACGCCCTGCAGACCATCAGTATCGGCATTCTGCGTGCCTACAACGATACACGCATCATCTCTCTGGTCTGCTTTACCTCCTACTGGATCATCGGCCTGCCCCTAGGCTTCACGCTGGCCCGCACGGACTGGCTCGTCCCGGCCATGGGACCTGCGGGCTTCTGGATCTCCTATATCGTGGCCCTGGGCTTCGGGGCCCTGTGTTACCTGACACGCGTGCACCATCTGCACGGTCTGGATGCCGAAGCCGTACGGCGGCGCATCCAGCGCTGACGCTCTGGAAGGCCCTGCGACATGACGTCGCGGGGCTTTTTTTTTGAGTAGGTTGTCCTTCCGTGATTTGTGGTTACGAAGGTAAGAAAAATAATTGAAATTTGAATTTTAATTCGTTAACGTTTTTTGAACATGGCAGGAAGTATTCTTGATTAGATAAGGGAACTTTAGCACTATGAGGCGGTAATGGGCAGTATTTCCCACGGGGGGCACGAGCGCGGAAAGCGCGGTGACGGGGATCTGACCCGGGCCCGGATCCTGGAATCGGCAGGGCAGCTGGCGGCCGAGTGCGGCTATGCCAACATGACCAGCAAACAGGTCTGCGAACGGGCCCATGTGAACATGGCGGCGGTCAACTACCATTTCGGCAGCCGCGAAGGGCTGTATGCGGCCGTGCTGGCCGAGGCCCATGACCGTCTCTTCACGCTGGAGCGCCTGCGCCAGATCCTGGCGGAGGGCACGGCGCGCGAAAAGCTGTCGCGTACGCTGGACGAGCTGCTGGCCCATCTGCACGGGCCGCGCAGCTGGCATGTGCGGGTGCTGGCACGGGAGTTTTTTTCGCCGGCGGGCTTTGTGGATCCTTTCCTGCAGGAAAAGGTGCATCCCAAAGCCCGGTTGTTGCGCGGCCTGCTGAGCGAGATCACCGGCATCCCGCAGGAGGCCTCCCAGCTGGACTGCTGCATCGCCAGTTCCATGGGGACCTGCATGATGCTCATCATGCTGGATCCGGCCTTTGCCAACAGTCTGTTCCCGAACCTGGCAGAAAAAAGCGCGTCCCTTGACCAGATGGTCAAGGACTTCATCTTTGCCGGGCTGGACGATGCCGCGGCCAAGTGGCGCGCCCGCTCGGCAGAGGCCGGGTGCGGGACCGGATCCGACGAGAGACGATAGACGAGATTTATCCGGCAGAAGCGGGGGAATCAGGTAATGGAAGAAGCTTTGTATCTCGGGCTCGATGCAGGCTCCACCACGGTCAAGCTGGCCCTGGTGGATGCGCGGGGCACGCTGCTGGAAGCCCGTTATGAACGTCATGGCGCGGCGGTGCGCGCGACCTTGCGCACCTTGCTGGAAGACCTGGCCGAACGGCGGCCCGGTCTGGTGGTGCGCCCGGCCATGACGGGTTCCGCGGCCCTGCGGCTGGCGCAGGCCCTGGAGCTGCCCTTCGTGCAGGAGGTGCTGGCCACGTCGCGTGCCATCGCCGTCCTGGCGCCGCAGACCGACGTGGCTGTGGAACTGGGGGGCGAGGACGCCAAGATCCTTTATTTTTCCGACGGTTCGGACAATCTGCGCATGAACGAGGCCTGTGCCGGCGGTACCGGGGCCTTCATCGACCAGATGGCCAGCCTGCTGGATACCGATGCGGCCGGTCTCGATGCCCTGGCCGCGCGCCACACCACCATCTATCCCATCGCGTCCCGCTGCGGTGTCTTCGCCAAGACCGACGTGGTGCCCCTGCTCAACGAAGGCGCGCCCCGTGAGGATCTGGCGGCCTCCATCTTCCAGGCCGTGGTGGAACAGACCATCGGCGGTCTGGCCTGCGGTCATCCCATCCGCGGCAAGGTCGCCTTTTTGGGCGGGCCCCTGCATTTCCTGCCCCAGCTCAAGGCCCGCTTCGTGGAGACCCTGCACATGGCTCCCGAAGACGTGGTGGATGTGCCGGACGCCCAGTACGTGGTGGCGCGCGGTACGGCCCTGAGCCTGGTGGACATCCCCGGCATGGGGCGGCCCGTGGCTTCCGCGCCCGTGAGCGTGGCCGAACTGGCCGAACGCGCCCGTACCCGTACCTTCGAGGGCGAGACCAGCGCCAGCCTGCCGCCCCTGTTCGATTCCGAAGCCGAATACCACGATTTCCTCGACCGTCACCGTCAGGACGCCGCGCCGCGCGGCCGGCTGGCCGAGGCCTCGGGTCCGCTCTATCTGGGCGTTGATCTGGGCTCCACCACGGTCAAGGCCGTGCTGGTGGACATCAACGGTGCCGTGCTGGACACCTGGTACCAGCGCAACCAGGGCGACCCGCTGGCCGGGCTGCTGCCCTATGCGGCCGACCTGGTGGACCGTCTGCCCGCCGGTGCCTGGATACAGGCCAGTGCGGCCACGGGCTACGGCGCTGATTATGCCCGGGCAGCCCTGGGTTCCGTCATCTCCGAAGTGGAGACCGTGGCCCATCTCAAGGCGGCCTGTCGTCTGGTGCCGGACGCCACCTATGTCATCGATATCGGCGGCCAGGACATGAAATGCCTCAAGGTCCGGCAGGGCTGCATCGCGGGCGTGACCCTCAATGAAGCCTGTTCCGCCGGTTGCGGGGCCTTTCTGGAGACCTTTGCCCAAAGCCTGAACCTGAGCATGGAAGAATTCGTGCAGGCCGCGCTCTTTGCCCGCCATCCCGTGGACCTGGGCTCGCGTTGCACGGTGTTCATGAATTCCAAGGTCAAGCAGGCCCAGAAGGAAGGCGCCTCCATCGGCGACATCGCGGCCGGGCTCTGTTATGCCGTCATCCGCAATGCCCTGTACAAGGTGCTGCGTCTGCGCACGCCCGACGAGCTGGGCGCGCGCGTGCTGGTGCAGGGCGGTTCCTTTATGAACGACGCCCTGCTGCGCGTCATGGAAAATCTGTTGCAGCGGGAGGTCAGCCGTCCCGACATCGCCGGTCTCATGGGCGCGTACGGTGCGGCCCTGTTGGCTCTGCGCCGCTGTGCCGGGCAGGAGGAGCGCACGCCCCTGAGTTCCGCCGGGCTGCGTTCGCTGGAAATCACGACCAAGTCCGTGCGCTGCCGTGGCTGCGGTAACCATTGCCTGCTCAAGGTACACCGTTTTTCCAACGGGCACCGCTTCGTGTCCGGCAACCGCTGCGAGCGCGGCGGCATGGGACATTCGCAGGACGATGTCCCGGTCATGCCCAATATTTACGCCTGGAAGGCCCAGCGTCTGTTCCGCTACCAGCCGCTGGAGCCGGAGCAGGCCCCCCGCGGCCGCATGGGCATCCCCCGTGTGCTCAACATCTACGAGCATTATCCCTTCTGGTTCACCTTTTTCACCCGTCTGGGCTACAGGGTGGAGCTTTCTCCGGCATCGGGCAAGGAGCTGTACGATCTGGGGCTTTCGTCCATGCCGTCCCAGACTGTCTGTTACCCCGCCAAGCTGGCCCACGGCCATGTTACGGCCCTGCTGCGCCAGGGCGTGCGGGAGATCTTCTTCCCCTGTCTGCCGCGTGAAGGGCAGGATACCTCGGTGCGGGGCTACAACTGCCCCGTGGTCTCCGGCTATCCCGAGGTCATCCGCCTGAACACCGACGAGGTGCGGGAGCTGGGCGCGCATCTGTACACGCCCTTCGTCTCGCTGGAGCATCTGGACACCCTGGTGGACCGCCTGCACGAAGTGCTGGGCTTGCCCAAGCTGGAATTGTGGGAGGCGGCCCATGCGGCCCGTGCCGAGCAGGAGGCCTACCGTGCTGAACTGCGGGCCGAGGGCGAACGCATCCTGGCCCAGGTGGAGCGTGAACAGGGGCTGGGCATCGTGCTGTGCGGCCGTCCCTACCATGCGGACCCTGCCGTGCATCACGGCCTGCCGGACTACATCGCGTCGCTGGGCGCGGCCGTGCTCAGCGAGGACAGCGTGGCCCATCTGGGCGTGCTGCGCGATCCTTTGCGCGTGGTGGACCAGTGGAGCTACCACTCCCGCCTGTACCGGGCCGCGGCCCTGGTCTGCGAGCGTCCCCTGCTGGAGCTGGTGCAGCTCACGTCCTTCGGTTGCGGCCTCGATGCCGTGACCAGCGACCAGGTGGCGGAACTGCTGACCCATCACGGTCGCCTGCATACGCTCATCAAGATCGACGAAGGCGCGTCGCTGGGGGCGGCCCGCATCCGCATCCGTTCGCTGCTGGCCGCGGTGCGGGAACGCCGCGAGAGCAGGGCGCCGGAGTTCCGGCAGTCCCCGCGCCCGGAGAGCCCGTACTTCACCGAAGACATGCGCGAGACCCACACCATCGTGGCCCCGCAGATGGCACCGCTGCATTTTTCCATCATGGAGGCGGCGGTCAACAGCGCGGGCTACCGCTTGCAGGTGCTGCCCGTGGTCAGCCGCCGGGCCATCGAGCTGGGCCTGAACTACGTCCATAACGACGCCTGCTACCCGGCCATTGTGGTCATCGGCCAGATGCTGGACGCCCTGTTCAACGGCCGGTGCGACCCGCAGCGCACGGCCCTGATGCTGGCCCAGACCTGCGGCCCCTGCCGCGCCAGCAATTATCCGGCCCTGCTGCGCAAGGCCTTGCAGGAAGCGGGCTTCCCGCAGGTGCCCATCCTGACCCTGAGCAGCGGTTCCCTCAACAAGCAGCCGGGCTTCAAGATGTCGGGCAGCATGCTGCACCGCATGATCCTGAGCTGCCTGTACGGCGACATGCTGCAGCGTGTCTCCATGTCCTGCCGGGCCAACGAGCTGCACAAGGGCGATACCGACGCCCTGCTGGAACGCTGGACGCAGCGCGCCCGCGAGGTGGTAGGCAAGGGCGATACCCGTGCCTTCCGCAAGGACATGCGCCGCATCGTGGAAGACTTCACGAAGATCCCGCGTGACGGTGTAATCCGGCCCAAGGTGGGCATCGTGGGCGAGATCCTGCTCAAGTACCACCCCGATGCCAACAACCATGTGGCCCAGCACATCATGGACGAAGGCGGCGAGCCCGTGCTCACCGACATCATGGACTTCTTCCTCTACTGCTTCATGGATCCCATGTACCGCTGGAAGCGGCTGGGCGGACGCATCCTGCCTGCGCTGGGCAGCTGGCTGTTCATCATGCGGGTGGAGATGCTGCGCGCCTCCATGCGCAAGGCCCTGGAAGGCAGCATATTCATGCCCGTTTCCCGCATCCGGCACTTGTCGCACAGCGTCAAGGGCATCATCTCGCGCGGCAACCAGGCCGGTGAAGGCTGGCTGTTGACCGCCGAGATGCTGGAGCTCATCGACAACGGCGCCACCAACGTGCTTTGCCTGCAACCCTTCGGCTGCCTGCCCAACCATATCACCGGCAAGGGCGTCATGAAGGAACTCAAGCGCCTGCGTCCTGCGGCCAACCTCATGGCCGTGGACTATGACCCCGGCAGCAGCGAGGCCAACCAGCTCAACCGCATCAAGCTCTTCATGTCCATGGCCCACGCCAAGTTGCAGCAGGCCTGATGCAGGGGATACTGACATCCGCGGATTTGTCTAAAAAAACAGCCCGAAACCTTCTGGTTTCGGGCTGTTTTTGCATTCCAGTGGATGATGACCGGTTGTCATCTTTATTCGTTGAGCTCTCTGAATGTATTGCAACAGAGACCTCCCGGAACGATGCTCTCTACATCTTGTTCCGCGATACGGGCTCCAGGGCCCGCAAAAGGTCGCGCAACCGTTCCGGCCCGGCGGCCTCGCCCAGATCTTCGGGCACGGCGCCTTTGGCCAGCAGGGCGGCCAGGGTGTCGGCCTCCTTGCGGGCGTCGGCCGTACGGGCCATGTCGGTGGCGGCATCGGAACCGGCCTGGTGCCGGGTGGCGGGATGGATGCTGCCGGGTTCCTGCTCGCGGGCGGCTTTTTCAAAGACTTCGGTCTTGACGCGGATGGGCACCGAGGCGCGCAGGGCCAGAGCGATGCCGTCCGAAGGGCGGCAGTCCACGCTGATGAGGCCCGCGGGGCCGCGCAGCAAAAGCACGGCGTAGTAGATGTCGTCCTTGTAATCCACGATGTCCACGCCGGTGAGCGTGCCGTTGAGGGCCTTGGCCACCATGAGCAGCAGATCGTGGGCCAGGGGGCGGGGCAGCTCCTCGCCGTTGAGCACCAGCGAGATGGTCATGGCCTCCATGGCGCCGATCCAGAGCGGGAGCAGGCCCTTGCCGTCGTTCTGCCGCAGGATGACGATGGGTTTTCGTGTCTGCGGGTCGAGGCTCAGGCCCTCCACGTGCATCTCTACCATGGCTGTCCCGTGGCTTCGGCCACCAGGCTGTGCTTCTTGGCTTCCACGATGCGGGCGTTGACCAGGCGGCCGGTATGGTCGCCGGCGGGCAGGGGCACATGCACCAGGGCGCCGTAGATGTCGCGGCCCTGCCAGCTTTGCAGGCTGTCGTCGTCGGTGGCCTCGCGGCGGCTGGCGTTTTCCAGCAATACTTCGCACTCCTGGCCCACGCGGGCGTCGAGCCAGCGCTGGGAAAGCTCCTCCTGCAGGGCCTGCAGGCGCAGCAGACGATCCTGCTGCACGTCGGGGGCGATCTTGTCCAGGAAGCGGCTGGCCCGGGTGCCGGGACGGTCCGAATAGCAGAAGGAGAAGCTGGACATGAAGTTGCTGGCGCGCATCAGCTCCAGCGTGGCGGCGAAGTCTTCCTCGGTCTCGCCGGGGAAGCCCACGATGAGGTCCGTGGACAGGGCGATGTCCGGGCGGGCGTCACGCAGGCTGGCCACCAGCTCCAGATAGCGGGCGCTGTCGTACTTGCGGCCCATGCGCTTGAGCACGGCGTCGGAACCGGCCTGGAGGGGCAGGTGCAGGCGCGGGCAGAGCTGCGGGATGTTCGCGAAGGCCGCCACGTCTTCGGGACCCATATCCTTGGGATGGGGCGTCACGTAGCGCAGGCGCTTCAGGCCAGGCAGGGCGGCCACTTTTTCCAGCAGGGCGGCAAAGCTGACGCCGTCGCCGTGCGTATCGCGGCCGAAGGCGTTGACGTTCTGCCCCAGCAGGGTGATCTCGCGCGCGCCGCGGTCCAGCAGGTGGCGGCATTCGTCGAGGATGGCCGGGGTCAGACGGGACTTCTGGCGGCCGCGGGTATAGGGCACGATGCAGTAGGCGCAGAAATTGTCGCAGCCCTGCATGATGTTCACGAAGCCCACGGGCGCGGACGGCGTATCGGCGCCGGGTTCGCGCTCCACATAATGGCTGGTGAAGTCCAGCAGGGAAAGGCGTAGGGCGGGCTCGTCCAGCAGGCGTTCGATGGCCTGGGGCGCGCCGCTGATGCCGTCGCTGCCCGCCACCAGACGCACCTGGCGGCTGAAGAGTTTTTCGCCCAGCTGCTGGGCCACGCAGCCGGTGACGGCCACCAGCACACGCGGCGAGTTGCCGGTGACCTGGCGGATGCGGCCCAGGGTGCTCATGACTTTCTGTTCGGGCTTTTCGCGCACGGAACAGGTATTGACCACCACCACGCGGGCCTCTTCCAGGGGCGCCTCGCAAAAGCCGCGCGCTTCGAGGGCGCGGGCCAGCCACTGCGAGTCGTGCACGTTCATCTGGCAGCCGAAGGTGATGATGTGGAAGCTGTTGTCGATCATGTCTTCTACTGTTCGGGGCCGGTGATGTTGCGGGGGTAGACGGCCATGCCGCTTTCGTCCATCTCCAGGGCGGCGACGCGGTCTTCCAGCCATTCCAGCACGGCGCGGGCCGTGTTGTAGTTGAGCAGCACGCGGGTATTGATGCGGCGCACCACCTCGCGCACTTCCAGGTTCTCCTCGTCCATCATCTCGGGGCCCAGCGAACCGTCAGGGGCCACCAGGCATTCGGACCACTGGGGCAGGGAGTCGCTTTCCTCATAGAAATTGAGTTCGATCTCTCCCTGGGGATTGATGCCGCCCCAGACGCCGTGGGCGGTGCTCATGCGCACGCTGTCGTCCATGACGTACTTGTAGCGGATCTTCTTGGGAAGCTCGGGTTGGTTGCTCATGCAGGCTCCTTGAAAAAATATGGGGGATGGTAAAGAAGACGGCCGCAATAGTAAAGCCCGGCCGGCCCGGCGCATGTGAAAGGATGTGCAGGCTTGACGGTCGCCTTTCCTTGGTTACAATAGCACGGTAAAGAAGGGCTCATCCTGATGCCCGCAAGGAGAGACTGTGAGCGAGATTACCGTTACGGAACACGAGATCCGTCCCTATTTCGATATGGAAGGCTTCATGACCCTGAGCCAGGAATCGCGCCTGGGCGGCGCGACGCTGGAACGGCTGTGCAAGCTGTGGGAAGAGTGGATGCCGCAACTCAAGGTCTGCGAGATCAAGACAGCCAAGATCTCCTATCTGGCCGTCTGGCTGCCCGAGAGCGTGGAGCAGCAGGTGGATGCCGCCTGGGAAAAATCCCCTTCGGACGGCTGGCAGGACAACAACCTGGCCCAGTACATGTGCATGGCCGCCGTGCAGGAAGTGCTGCCCCAGGTGGAAGATGCCGGCTGTGCGCCCGCACCGCGTCCCACCGAGGCCCTGCGTGAGGCCCTGTCCGGCCTGGGCCTGGAATACCGTGAAGATGCCCCCACCCTGAACCGCCGTTTTGCTCTGGTGACCCATTATCCCTTCAAGGGCGGCTGCGAGATCTGCCATCTGCAGTCCAACTGCCCCAAGGGACAGGGCAAGAGCGAGGCTGCCAGTGTGGTGCTGCCCGGCTACGAGCAGGGCGCCGACGAATAGGCATGACCCGGTCGCGCCGGGGCCTCAGGGTTCCGGCGCGTCCGTCCGCGACGGCTAGCGGCCTTCCATCACTAGGGTGTGCGCTTCGCCGTCGGGCGTGCGGACCACGATCTCCACGGTGCGGCTGTTGCGGGTGACGGAGACCACCAGGCAGGTGGTCGTCTCGTCATTGCTGTAGTTGCGCACGTCCACGGTGTCGCCCTTGTTGGGCAGGGCATCGGGGATGATCTCCACCAGGTCGGCGGAATCCGCATCAAAGCCGTCCCAGGCCAGCGCGGGCAGCGGCAGGGCCAGAGAGGCACACAGGGCGATGACGGCCGGCAGACGCCGGACACGCTGATTGCGTAAGAGTGTCTTCATGGCTGCATGTGTAAAACCATTTTTGCTTCTTGGCAACAGGAGGCCCCGGAGGGACAATGAGCATCCATGCCCTGCACGACGACCACGGTCGCACGGTACGTTACCTGCGCCTGTCACTGACGGACCGCTGCAACTTGCGCTGTCTGTACTGCCACAGCAATGCCCGGCACCAGTGCATCCCGCACGAAAAGGTGCTGCGCTATGAGGAGATGATCCGTCTGGTGCAGATCGTGCGCGGCATGGGCGTGGGCAAGGTGCGTCTGACCGGCGGGGAACCCTTTGCGCGCAAGGGCTGTGACGACTTCCTCCTGCGGTTGCGGCAGCGTTTCGATGACCTGGACATCCGCATCACCACCAACGGCACCCTGCTGGAGGAGCACATTCCCCTGCTGCAGCGTATCCGCATCAGCGCCGTGAACCTGTCGCTGGACAGCTTCGACCGCGAGACCTTTGCCCGTGTGACCGGACGCGACATGCTGCCGGAAGTGCTGCGGGCCCTGGACGCCATGCTGGCCGCGGGCATCCGGGTCAAGATCAACGCCGTGGGCCTGCGCGGCATCAATGACGGCCAGATGGCCGACTTCGTCCATGCGGCCATGACCCTGCCCGTGGACGTGCGCTTCATCGAATTCATGCCCATGGGCAGCGATACCCTGTGGAGCCCCGAGAATTTCTGGCCCGCCGGCGACATCCGCGCCGCCGTGGAGCAGCACGTCCGCCTGATGCCGCTGGGCGATGCCAACGAGGGCCAGCGCGGCCCGGCCCGTATGTTCGCCCTGGAAGGCGGCAAAGGGCGCATGGGCTTCATCACGCCGCTGACCAACCATTTCTGCCTGTCCTGCAACCGCCTGCGTATGACCAGCGACGGGCATCTGCGCACCTGTCTGTTCGCCGACAGGGAGTATCCGTTGCGGCCCCTGCTGCGTCATCCCAAGGTCACGGACGAGCATATCGCCCGGGTCATCGCCCAGGCTTGCAAAAGCAAGCCCGTGGGCGCGGATCTGCTGGCAGCCCGGCAGGGTGGTGCCGTGGCCAGCAGCAAGATGGTCTCCATCGGCGGCTAGGGCAGGGCGTTCCTGCCGCACGGCAAGGGCCCTGTGGGGGCAAGGCGGCAGGAAAAAGCGACCTTGCCATATATATTGATACAAAATGATACAGGCTGCCCCCCTGTTCGGGCAGCCGTATCTGTTGCCATGCCCCGGAAAGGCAGCCCGATCCCTGCCTGCATGGTTGCTGCATGGCGTGCCGCACCGGCCCGGAGCAGCGCTGCCTCGCGGATACCGTCGGCATCCTCAGGCCAGGGAAGGCGTCCTGCCCCCGAGGGGAGCAGGTGGCGCCGGGTACATATCCACGGCATGACAGCTCTCAGAGACTGTTCCCTGAGGCCCGGCGGGAGAGCCCGGCAACAGAGGGGAGGAAAGTGCCATGTGGCAGGTCTATGCCTTGCTGGCGGCCGTGTTCGCGGCCCTGACAGCCATTTTTTCCAAACTGGGCGTCCGGGACGTGGATTCCGGACTGGCCACGGCCATCCGGGTGGGGTTCATCCTGCTCCTCACCTGGGGCATGAGCCTGTATGCCGGCACCTGGCGCGAGGTGCGCCAGATCGGCGGGCACACCTGGCTCTTCCTGTTCCTTTCCGCCGTGGCCACGGGCCTGTCGTGGCTGTGCTACTTCAAGGCCCTGCAGCTGGGGGACGTCTCCAAGGTCGCGCCGCTGGACAAGCTCAGCGTGCCTCTGGCCATGCTGCTGGGGGTGCTCGTCCTGGGCGAGCCCTGTGATCCCAAGACCGTGGCCGGGGGCACCCTGATCACGGCCGGGGCCCTTTTGCTGGTGCTGTGAGGCCGCTGCCTCCGCATCCCTGTTTTTCGATGACATCAAGGAGCATCCATGATCGCCTATCTTGAAGGCCTGCTGGCCGAGACCTGGGGCACCTCCTGCATCGTGGTCACGCGCGGTGGCGTGGGTTACGAGCTGGACCTGCCCGCCCACACCATGGCTTCCCTGCCCGGACGCGGGGAGAGCGTGGCCCTGTACACCAGTCTGGTGGTGCGCGAGGATGCCCAGCAGCTGTTCGGTTTTGCCACCTTCGAGGAGCGGCAGGTCTTTGAGGTGCTGCTGACCATCTCCAAGGTGGGCGCGCGCACGGCGCTGGCCATCCTTTCCCTGTACCGGCCCGACGACCTGCGCCGCATCGTGCTGGAAGAGGACGTGGATGCCCTCACCCGGGTGAGCGGCATCGGCAAGAAGACGGCTCAGCATGTCTTTTTGGAGCTCAAATACAAGCTCAAGGTAGAGGACGTACCGCAGGCGGCGGTACTGGCGCCCAACGGCCGTCCGGGCTCCGTGTTCCGGGACGTGCTTGATGGTTTGTCCAATCTTGGCTATTCTGAGGACGAATGCGCTCCTGTGGTCAAAAATATCCTGCTGCAGGAGCCCGACCTTGACGTCACCGGCGCTCTGCGGGCGGCGCTCAAGGCGCTGGCGCGCGGTCGTCTGTAGACCGGCGCTTTCTTTTTCTTGAGTGTTCCCCGTGCAGGCCCGGCCTGTGCAGGGGGCAAATCCTGACCGACTGGACATCATGGCACAGAAATCCTCCCCTTCCCCCGCAGCCCGTTTTTTCGGCAATGATGACTGGGATGCCCCTGCGGAACAGCACACGCCCGCACCCGCAGCCAGTACGGAAGACCCCGGTCTGAGCACCGCCGCGCTGGAAGAGAGCGTGCGGCCCCGCAGCCTGGATGATTTCATCGGTCAGGAAGAACTGCGTGCCAATCTGCGCGTGTATCTGGGCGCGGCCCGTGAACGCGGCTGCGCGCTGGACCATACGCTCTTTTACGGCAATCCCGGTCTGGGCAAGACGACCCTGGCCCAGATCATGGCTGCCGAGCTGGGCGTCAACCTGGTCTGCACCTCGGGCCCGGTGCTGGAGCGCAGCGGTGATCTTGCCGCCATCCTGACCAACCTGTCCCGCAACGACATCCTCTTCGTGGACGAGATCCACCGCATGCCCATCGCTGTGGAGGAAGTGCTGTATCCGGCCATGGAAGACTTCAAGCTGGATCTGGTCATCGGGCAGGGCCCGGCGGCCCGCACGGTCAAGATCGACTTGGAGCCGTTCACCCTGGTAGGGGCCACCACGCGTATGGGCCTGATCTCCGCACCCTTGCGCGGGCGCTTCGGCATCCTTTCGCAGCTGGAGTTCTACACGCCCGCCGAACTGGCCCGGGTGGTGCTGCGCACGGCGCACATCCTCGGCATCGCCGTCACTCCTGACGGTGCGGAAGAGATAGGCCGCCGCTCCCGCGGCACACCGCGCATCGCCAACCGCCTCTTGCGTCGCGTGCGGGATTTTGCCATGATGGGCGGCCACGACGTCATCACCGCGGAGCAGGCTGCCGAGGCCCTGCGGCGCATGGACGTCGACGAGATAGGTCTGGACCGCATGGACAGGCGCCTGCTGGAAGTCATGATCACCCACTACGACGGCGGACCCGTGGGGCTCAAGACGCTGGCTGTGGCCTGTTCCGAAGAAGTGCGTACCATCGAAGAGATCTACGAGCCCTACCTCATCCAGTGCGGTCTGCTCAAGCGTACCCCCCGGGGGCGCATGGTGACCGCCAAAGCCTACCGCCACCTCAACCTTTTACTGCGCTGAGAGGCGCACGAAGAACAGCTGCGCTGCTTTTTGTCGCATCTGCATAGTTGCGACAGCAACGTTTTTTTTCTGTTCTTCCCGGAGCCCGGCTCCAATTTGTGCCGCGCCGGTAACGGCGCCGTCGCTTTTCTGTTCTCTTCTGAAAGGCGGCGGGACGTTGCCCGCGGCGGACGTCGTTTCGATAACGTCCCCTTGCCCTGCCTTCCCGACCGGCGCCGGAAGGAGCGGCACGGGGGCGGAGACGGCGCCCCCCTTGGTTTCATCGCCGGAGTACCGCGTTGTGTATGGACGTGGTCGGAGTTTTCAGAATGAAAGTGACTGTTGACAAATCTGTGTTGTGCAAACGTTATGCGGGCTTCACCGTGGCACTGCTGGTCTGTGCCCTGGGGGTCGCGCTGGTGACCAATGCCTGTCTGGGCACCTCGCCCATCACCAGCCTGCCGTACGCCCTAAGCGCCATCTTCCCCCTGAGTCTGGGGACCGTGACTTTTCTGTCCAATATCTGTTTTCTCGTGGTACAAAAGGCCCTGCTGGGCCGTTACTTTACGGTGGGGCATCTGATGCAGATTCCCGCGGTCTTCCTGTTCGGCCTGTTCATCGACGGCTGGATGTGGGCCACCTCCTATCTGGTGACTGATGTCTACTGGCAGCAGATGCTCATGTGTCTGGTGGGCTCCATGGTCCTGGGCCTGGGCGTGAGTCTGGAGATCATCAGCAACGCCACCGTGCTGCCCGGTGAGGGCATGGTCGTGGCCATCGTTTTCCGCACGCACAAGAATTTCGGCAACATCAAGGTTCTGGTGGATTCTTCCATGGTGCTGGCCGCGGTGCTGCTCAGCCTGGCCGTCCTGCATACCATCGTGGGCCTGCGCGAGGGCACCATCATCTCGGCCGTGCTGGTGGGCATGAGCGTCCGCTTCTTCTCCCGCTGGACGCGTCGTCTGGCTCCGCTCTTCTGGGAAAAGGAAAAGCTGGAGAAAGCCCGTCGTCGTCGCCTGGTGCTGCAGGAAAGCTATGCCGCCTAGGCATTGCCATAAATATGCATGAGAGGGGAGCCTTCGGGCTCCCCTTTTTGTTTTGTGTCGCTGTCGAAAAGAGGAGAGCAGAAGATCCATGGCTGCGGAACGGTCTTTAAGGTCTGGAGGAATCTGGTGCTTTTGAAGGAAACGGGCGCACTTTCCGGCCGGAGGGGAGAGGAGAGAGCCTCGATTGGCGGAAAAAGGAGAGAGGCAAAAAGGAAAAAGGCAAAGAAATTTATCAAGAATTTTCTGTGTCTTTCCAGTATGTTGATTGAATAATCAGTCAGCAGGGAGCAAATCCGCAAAATTTTTTGCGGAAAAATGCTTGACGATGGGGTCGAAAAGGCGCATAAAGCCGTTCGCGCCAACGAGCTGGCCACGCCCGAAAGGGCGACGGGAAAAGAAATTTTCCCGGATGGCAAAAAAGTTCTTGACGCGGGTTTGAAAATGAGA
>NZ_JBNPMK010000010.1:0-110727 GCF_050313955.1 Desulfovibrio sp. SGI.133
GGAAAGGCGTAGGGCGTCAGGAAAGGCGTAGGGCGTCAGGAAAGGCGTAGGGCGTCAGGAAAAGGGGAAGAGGAAAGGTTGTTTCAGCGAAGGCGGGGAATATTCTTGCGGGGGCCATCTGGTGCCTGATGTACACCGCAGGGGCTCGGGTATAAAAAAGCGCTCCATCCTTGAAAGACGGAGCGCTTTGACTACTTGTATTTGAGGCACAAAGGAAGCCCGCCAGGCCTGTGACGGCATGGGACCTTGTGCAGGGCTGCCCCGGTACTGGGACAGGCTATTTCTTATCCGGGTCTTCCGTTTCCGCCTTGCTCACCCAGTCCACCAGGCGGGCCATGCGAGCCAGGCTGTAATGGCCGGGTTCGGGCTGCTGGCCGATCTCCTGCAGGGTGCCGTTGAGGCGGTAGATGCGCCAGTCCCCGGCGGGCAGGGCACCGTTGTCCATGGCGGTCTTCAGACCGGCACGGGCTTCTTCGGGCGAGCAGAACAGGGGGAAGTCCTGCACGGCCGGGTCGAGGACGACCATGGAGCCGCCTGCGATGTCGATGATGTAATTGCCGGGAGCCACGGTATAGACTTCCTGGCAGTCACGATCGGGCGGCAGGGGGGCCGTATTGGGGCCTGTGGTGGCACAGCCGCCCAGCATCAGAAGGGACCCAAGCAGGGCGGGGGCAAGGATCACGGGGAAACGTTTCATGTCATTCTCCTGCCGGGCGTACCGGCATCAGATTCGCCCCCGGGCACGACAAAAGCGGGCAGGTGGCGTCATTGCTGACTACACACCAAGCCCGCTTTTTTGTCAAAAGGTTCGTATGCCGGAGGGGCGGGGATGGCCGTTAGCGGGCCTGACGGCTCATCTCCTGCAGACGGGCGATGCGTTCTTCCAGCGGCGGGTGCGTGCTGAACAGGTTGGCCATGCTGCCGCCGCCGAAGCCGAACAGCGGCGAGACGATGAACATCTGCTCGGTGCTGGGGTTGCCGTTCTGCATGGGGATCTGTCCGCTGGCCACGCCCAGCTTGTGCAGGGCACCGGCCAGGGCCAGGGGCTGGCCGCAGATGCGGGCGCCGGTCTCGTCGGCCAGGTACTCACGCGAGCGGGAGATGGCCATCTGGATGATGCTGGCGGCGATGGGGGCCAGGATGGCCAGCAGGAACGCGGCGATGGGGTTGGTGCCGCCTTCCTCGTCATTGCTGCTGCCGCCGAAAATGGCGGCGAACTGCATGAAGTTGGCGATGCTGACGATGACCGAGGCCAGCACACCGGCGATGGTCTGGATCAGAATGTCACGGTTGGCGATGTGACCGATCTCGTGGGCGATGACGCCGCGCAGCTCTTCGGGGCTGAGGATGCGCATGATGCCGTCGGTGACGGCCACCACACCGTGCTCGGGGTCGCGGCCGGTGGCAAAGGCGTTGGGCGCGTCTTCAGGGATGACACAGACGCGGGGCTTGGGGATGCCGGCATTGGCGGAAAGCTCGGCCACCATGCGGTGCAACATGGGGGCTTCGTCTTCGGACAGCTCGCGGGCCTGGTACATGGAGAGCACGATCTTGTCCGAATACCAGTAGGAACCCACGTTCATGATCATGGCGATCACAAAGGCGATGATGATGCCGGTGCGGCCGCCCATGATGCCGCCCAGGCCGATGATGATGGCGGAAAGCAGGGCGAGAAGCAGCACGGTCTTGATCTGGCTGGTCATGATATCTCCTTGATGTGCGAGGTAGGGATTCGCTCACTGTAGATAAGCATGCGTCAGCAAAGTGGCAAGGGGAGGGGGGAGGGGCGCGTGCGCTTTGCCGGGTATGCCGTCTGATGACGCCTGCTGCCCGGCATCCGAACTTGGTCGCCTGCGCGGCGATGCGGCAGAGGGCCGGCACAGCGCCTGCGGCGCACGCCGCCCAAGCGGCGCGCTCAATTGGTGAGGGATAAGACTGTGGCAGGTGGCCTGACATACCCAATTGGTGGGGAAGAAACTGGGGAAGGGCAATAGAAATAGCGGGAGAAATATATATCCCTGTGACAGAAAAGGAGAGGCGGGGAAGCACGGCAATGCCGTGTTTCTCCGCCTCTCCCTGATAAAGCGCGTTTGGGGAGGAAGGGGGGAGTTTGAGGGGGGAAGGAGGCCCTTTTGGCGCCAGCAAAGGGCCTCCTTCCCCCCTCAACAAAACACCTTTCTCTTACGAGCGGTAATCGGCGTTGAGGCTGACGTACTCGTGGCCGAGGTCGGAGGCGCGCAGATCGTAGCAGCCGTCGCCCAGGCCCATATGGATCTCCACAGGGATGTCGGTGGCCTTGAGCAGCTCGGAAAGCTCGGCTTCCTTGTCGCCGTTGACGGGCTGGCCGTCGCGGAAACGTTCGATGCCGCAGAGCACCAGGCGCACGCGGCTGGGGTCCACCTGGGCCCCGCTGCGGCCCACGGCGGCCACGATGCGGCCCCAGTTGGCGTCCTGGCCGTAGATGGCGGTCTTGACCAGCTGGGAGTGGCCCACGGTGCGGGCGATGCGGCAGGCGTCCTCGTCGGAGGCGGCGCCGCTCACGGTGATGTGCATGACCTTGCTGGCGCCTTCGCCGTCCTTGACCAGCATGTAGGAAATCTGGCCCAGGATGTCGGTAAGGCCCTTTTCCAGCAGGGCGGCGTCCTCACCTTCGGCACGGATGCCGGAAGCGCCGTTGGCCAGGCCGAGAATGGTGTCGTTGGTGGAGGTATCACCGTCCACGCTGACGCGGTTGAAGGTCTTGTCCACGGCGCGGGCGAACATGGCCTGCCAGGTCTCGCGGTCCACATCGGCGTCGGTGAGCATGACGGCCAGCATGGTGGCCATGTTGGGGCAGATCATGCCCGCGCCCTTGGCCATGCCGGTAAGGCGCACGGTGCCGCCGGACAGGGGCACGGTGATGCTGGCGAACTTGGGAAAGGCGTCGGTGGTCATGAACGCGCGGGTAAAGCCTTCGGCATCGCGGCTGCCCAGGCTTTCCACCAGGGAGGGCACGGCCTCGCGCCAGCGGTCCATCTTGAGCTGGTCGCCGATGACGCCGGTGGACATGGGCATGATTTCATGCGGGGCCAGCCCGGTGAGGGCGGCGACCATGCGTCGGGTCTCGAGGCAATTTTCCAGGCCTTCGTCGCCGGTGCAGGCATTGGCCTGGCCGGAGTTGGCCAGCACGGCGCGGCAGGTACCGTATTCGCGCAGGGTCTGCTGGCAGATCTGCACGGGGGCGGCCTTGAAGGCATTGGTGGTGAACAGGCCCGCCAGCACGGCGGGACGGTCGGAAACAATCAGCCCCAGGTCGTCGCGGCCGGCTTTTTTGAAACCGGCCGCAGCGGCCCCGGCGGAGAAGCCGAGGGGCAGGTCGTTGCGCGTATCGCTCATGGGAACATCCTTTCCGGTCATGGGCTTCCGGGAGGAAAACGATGAAAAAAAGGCGGGGATCTTGCCTTGCAAAATCCCCGCCGTCATATCAAGCAACCAGCGCTGTCCGGTCTTTGTGGGAACGGACGTTCAGGACGCTAGTTTTTGCTCTTCTGGATCTCGTCGGCGATAGCCTGGGGCACACGCTCGTAGTGATCGAACTGCATGGTGAAGGTAGCGCGGCCCTGGGTACGGGAGCGCAGGTCGGTGGCGTAACCGAACATGGAGGCCAGGGGCACCTGGGCACGCACGCTCTGGGCACCGCCGGCGCGGGCTTCCATGCTCTGCACGCGACCACGACGGCCGTTGAGGTCGCCCATCACGTCGCCGAGGTATTCTTCGGGGGTGACCACTTCCACGTCCATGATGGGTTCCAGCAGGACCGGGCCGGCCTTCTGCATGGCGTCCTTGATGGCCATGGAACCGGCCACGTAGAAGGCCTGTTCGGAGGAGTCCACTTCGTGGTAGCTACCGAAGACCAGGTTGACCTTCAGGTCCACGCAGGGGAAGCCGGCCAGCACGCCGGACTTCATGGCATCCTGGATACCCTTGTCGATGGCGGGGATGTATTCCTTGGGGATCACGCCGCCGGTGATGGAGTTGATGAACTCGTAACCCTTGCCCGGGTTGGGTTCCACCTCGATCACGCAGTGACCGTACTGACCGCGACCACCAGACTGCTTGGCATGCTTCATGTCGGTCTTGGCAGGCTTGGAGATGGTTTCGCGGTAGGCAACCTGGGGCTTGCCCACGTTGGCGTTGACGTTGAACTCGCGGGTCAGGCGGTCAACGATGATTTCCAGATGCAGTTCGCCCATGCCGGCGATCAGGGTCTGGTTGGTTTCTTCGTCGCCCTTGACGCGGAAGGAGGGGTCTTCCTTGGCCAGCTTGTTCAGGGCAGCGGACAGAGCATCACGGTCGGCCTTGGTCTTGGGCTCGATGGCCACTTCGATGACGGGCTCGGGGATGTTCAGGGATTCCAGGATCACCGGGCGCTTTTCGTCGCACAGGGTGTCACCGGTGGAGGCGTTCTTCAGGCCCACCAGAGCCACGATGTCACCGGCGCCGGCCCACTTGATGTCTTCACGCTTGTTGGCGTGCATCTTCAGGATACGGCCGATGCGTTCCTTCTTGCCGGTGTTGGCGTTGTACACGCTGGTACCGGATTCCAGGCAGCCGGAGTAGATGCGGAAGAAGGACAGGTGACCGATGAAGGGGTCGGAGAACAGCTTGAACACCAGGCCGGCAAGGGGTTCCTTGTCGTCGCAGGGGCATTCGATCAGGTGTTCTTCGTTGCCGGGCTCATGGCCGGTCATGACGGCGATGTCCACGGGGGAGGGCAGGTAGTCCACCACGGCGTCCAGCAGGGGCTGTACACCCATGTTGCGGAAAGCGGAACCGCAGAGCACGGGCACGATGTTGCGGGCGATGGTGGCCTTGCGGATGCAGGAAATGATCTCTTCGCGGGTCAGATCTTCGCCGCCCAGGTACTTTTCCAGCAGGGCTTCATCTTCTTCGGCCACGGCTTCGATGAGTTCGTGGCGCTTTTCTTCGTACAGGTCCTTCAGTTCGGCGGGCACGTCTTCTTCGGTGAACTGGGCGCCCTTGGAGGACTTGTCGAAACGGTGGGCCTTGCCTTCGATGAGGTCCACGACGCCTTCGAACTTGTCTTCAGCGCCGATGGGCAGCTGCAGGGGCACGGCCTTGGCGCCCAGGCGTTCGTGGATCATGCCCACGCAGCGGAAGAAGTTGGCACCGATGCGGTCCATCTTGTTCACGAAGCAGATGCGGGGCACGTGGTAGCGGTCGGCCTGACGCCACACGGTTTCGGACTGGGGCTCAACGCCGGCCACGGCGTCGAACACGCACACGGCACCGTCCAGCACGCGCAGGGAACGTTCCACTTCGATGGTGAAGTCCACGTGGCCGGGGGTGTCGATGATGTTGATGCGGCAGTCCTTCCAGAAGCAGGTGGTGGCGGCGGAGGTGATGGTGATGCCGCGCTCCTGTTCCTGTTCCATCCAGTCCATGGTGGACTCACCGTCGTGGGTTTCGCCGATCTTGTGGGAAACACCGGTGTAGAAAAGGATGCGTTCGGTGGTGGTGGTTTTGCCGGCGTCAATATGGGCCATGATGCCGATATTGCGCTGTTTGTCTACGGGGGTGGTGCGGGACACGTTATCCTCCAGAAAAGGGGCAGTGGGGCGGGGGGAAAAGCGCCGCGCCCTTGCGGGCGCGGCAGCAGTCACTCGGAATCGAGCTTACCAGCGGTAGTGGGCGAAAGCCTTGTTGGCTTCGGCCATACGGTGGGTATCTTCGCGCTTTTTCACCGCGCCGCCGCGACCGTTGTAGGCGTCCAGCAGTTCAGCGGAAAGCTTGGAGGTCATGCCCTTTTCGCCGCGCGAACGGGCATAGTTGATCAGCCAGCGGATGGACAGGGAAATCTGACGTTCGGGACGGACTTCCATGGGCACCTGGTAGGTGGCACCGCCCACGCGGCGGGCCTTGACTTCCAGATGGGGCTTGACGTTGTCCAGGGCCTTTTCAAAGGCGCGCATGGGTTCTTCACCGGTCTTTTCGCCCAGGGTTTCCAGCGAGCTGTAGAAAATCTTTTCAGCAGCGCCCTTCTTGCCGTCGTACATGAGACGGTTCACGAACTTGGTGACCAGACGGCTGTTGTACAGCGGATCGGGCAGCACTTCCCTCTTCGGGACAGGACCTTTACGGGGCATGATATTCTCCTTGAGAATCTCTGTGTTTCGGCGTCACCAGCCCCGCAGCGCCCCGGCGCGCCGTGAGAGGGCAGCCTGGGTGCGTTGCATGACGTACGCCGGAGTTAGCAAAAAATAACCTATTTGGGACGCTTGGCGCCGTACTTGGAACGGCTCTTGCGACGGTCGGCCACACCGGAGGTATCCAGGGTGCCGCGCACGATGTGGTAACGGACACCGGGCAAGTCTTTCACACGACCGCCGCGGATGAGCACCACGGAGTGTTCCTGCAGGTTGTGGCCTTCGCCGGGGATGTAGGCCGTCACTTCGATGCCGTTGGTCAGGCGCACACGGGCGACCTTACGCAGAGCGGAGTTAGGCTTCTTGGGGGTGGTGGTGTACACACGGGTGCACACGCCGCGGCGCTGGGGGCAAGCCTGCAGGGCCGGGGTCTTCTTGCGCTTCACCACCGCAGTCCGCTCGATGCGGATGAGCTGGTTGATAGTAGGCATAGTTTCCTCCAAAGTTTCACTGCCTGCCCAAGACGGACAGGCAGCGCATGAATGCCGTAGAGCGGCAACACATACAATGCACGGACGCGCTTGTCAAGTCCTGACGCCCCAACTTTACGGCAGGAAGACGGGACGGCGGCGAATCGCCGACGAAGCACCGCAGCCGCAGGGCGGGGCGAGTCCCCTTTTTATGGATGCGGCGACCGGAGCAGGGGGGATGACAGCAAAATCGCCGCAGGCGCAAGGCCCGCGGCGATCCCCGGTACGGGGGAGATGCCCGGCCCCTTGAGCGGGGCCGGACATCCTGCGAGGAGGAACGTCCGCCGGTGTCCTGCCGGCGGGCGGGGTGTGTTGTCGGCGGGTTACAGCTTTTTCACTTCCACGTACCAGGCCGCGGCCTGTTCCAGCAGATGGCTGCTGCGGCCGGCCAGCATCTGGGCATCGCGCAGGTAGCCTTCCTGGAGCATGCAGGCGTCGAAGAGGTTCTCCACCATGCCGGCCAGGGTCTTGTCCTGGGGATCGGCCTTGAACATCTTGAGCAGGCTGCGCAGCAGCACGTGGTCGCGGTTGACTTCCAGCACCTTGACGGGCAGGGAGTCGTCCTTTTGCATGGCGCGCATGAGTTTTTCCATGGACGAGGTCATGCCGTCGGGCGAGACCAGCACGGCCGGGCTGTCGGCCAGACGGTGGGAGACGCGCACGTCGGCCACGCGTTCGCCCAGGATCTCCTTGATGCGTTCCAGCAGCTTGTCGAAGCTGGCGTTGTCGTCGTCGGAAAGGGGCGCGGCGGCGGGCTTTTCGCTGTCGGCTTTGTCGGCGAAGGCATCCAGGGCGTCATCGGCGGCGTTCTCGATGGCCTTGAATTCCCAGTCCTTGTACTTGCCCATACCTTCCATGACGAACTCGTCCACGGGCTCGTAGAGGAAGAGCACTTCGATGCCCTTGCGGGTGAAGCGTTCCAGGTGCGGGCTCAGGCGGGCGGCCTCACGGTTGGGCGCGGAGACGTACCAGAAGGTCTTCTGGCCTTCGGGAGCGCGGGACATGTATTCGTCCAGGCTGGAGAGGGCCTCGCCGTCGTCCAGGGCCGAGGTGTTGAAGCGCAGCAGGCCGGCGATGCGCTCACGGTTGGCGAAGTCCTGGTAGGAGAGCTTGAAGATGCGGCCGTGCAGGCGCCAGAAGGCGGCGTACTTCTCGGCATCCTTGGCGGCCAGCTTTTCCAGGTGGCTCAGGGTCTGCTTGATGATGGTCTGGTTGATCTTGCGCAGGACCACGTTTTCCTGAAGGGTCTCGCGGGAGATGTTGAGGGGCAGGTCCTCGGTGTCCACCACGCCCTTGAGGAAGGCCAGCCAGTCGGGGATCAGTTCCTTGTTGCGGTGCTGGATGAGCACGCGGCTGGCGTAGAGGTCCAGGCCCCAGAAATCACGGTCGAGGCCGAAGAGGTCCTGACGCACGTCGGGGATGTAGAGCAGGGCGTTGAACTGCACGGGCGCGTCCACGGAGATGTGCAGCACGTCCAGCGGCGCCTTGCTGTCATAGGTCAGGGCCTGGTAGAAGGCATCGTACTGTTCCTTGGTGACGGAGGACTTGGGCTCGCGCCACAGGGCGGGCTGGGTGTTGACCTGCTCGCCGTCCACCAGCACGGGGAAGGGCACGAAGGCCGAATGCTTGCGGATGACGGATTCCACGCGGAACTTTTCGAGGAATTCCGCGGCGTCTTCCTTGAGGTGGGCCACGATGCGCGTGCCGCGCTGCGGGGCGTCGTCACCGGCGGGAGCCACGGTGTAGGTGCCCAGGCCGTCGCTGGTCCAGGTGGCGGCGCCGTCGTCATCGCCGAAGGCCGGGCGCGAGGTCACGTCCACCTTTTCGGCCACCATGAACACGGAATAGAAGCCCACGCCGAAACGGCCGATGATGTTGGCGGCATCGGCTTTTTCGCCGTCGGCCTTGGCTTCTTCGGCAGCCAGCTGGGCCCGGAAGGCCTCGGTGCCGGATTTGGCGATGGTGCCCAGGTTCTCGGCCAGTTCGGCGGCGGTCATGCCCAGGCCGGTGTCCTCGATGGTCAGGGTCTTGGCGTCCTTGTCGAGGCTGATGCGGATCTCCAGCGGCAGGTCGTCATGGCGCGGGGTCTCGCCCCGGTTGCTGCGGAAGCGCAGTTTGTCCAGGGCGTCGGAAGCGTTGGAGATGAGCTCGCGGAGAAAGATCTCGCGATTGGTATACAGAGAGTTGGTGAGAATGCTCAGCACCTTGCGCACTTCGGCGCGAAATTCACAGGATTGAGCCGTATTTTCCGGCATGATGACAACCTCCATGGATACTTGCTGGGGAATAAGTAATCTTTCCCAATCAGCCGTCAAGGCCTTGCAGGGCCTAAACTTTGTCTTGCTTTTCGCTAAGGATAACGGTATGCAGGTCGCTCCATAAGGAGGACGATCTATGGATGATGTCATTCTGCTTTCGCGGCTACAGTTCGCCGTGGCCGTCTTTTTCCACTTCATCTTCGTGCCGCTGACGCTGGGCCTGTCCCTGCTCATCGCGCTGATGGAGACCCGCTATGTGCGCACCGGGGATGAGGTCTGGCGCAAGCATGCCAAGTTCTGGGGCAAACTTTTCATCATCAACTTCACCCTGGGCGTGGTGACGGGCATCACCCTGGAATTCCAGTTCGGGACCAACTGGGCCCGGTATTCGGAATACGTGGGCGACATCTTCGGCTCCCTGCTGGCCATCGAAGCCACTGTGGCCTTCTTCCTGGAGTCCACGTTCCTGGCTGTCTGGCATTTCGGCTGGCATCGCGTGGGCAAGAAGACCCACCTGCTGGCCATCTGGCTGGTGGTACTGGCCGGCAACCTGTCCGCCCTGTGGATCATCCTGGCCAACGGCTTCATGCAGAACCCGCTGGGCTATGTGATCCAGAACGGCCGCGCCGAACTGGCCGACTTCATGGCCGTGGTCACCAACCCCTACGCCTGGGGCATGTACGCCCACACCCTGCTCTCCGCCTGGACGCTGTCCTGCTTCTTCGTGCTGGGCGTGTCTTCCTGGCACCTGCTGCGCAAGAGCAACGTGGAATTCTTCCGCCGCTCCTTCCGCATGACCGCTCCCATCTGCCTGGTGCTGGTGCTGGCTCTCGCCCTGAGCGGCGACATCCAGGGCAAGGTGGTGTCCGAACTGCAGCCCGCCAAGCTGGCCGCCATGGAATCCCACTGGGAGACCACCAAGAACGCTCCCTTCTATCTGGCCGTGGTGCCGGACGAAGCCAACGAGACCAACTCCGTGGAAGCCATCGGCATCCCCGGCCTGCTGAGCTGGATCTCCTACGGCGATGCAGACGCCGAAGTGAAGGGCCTCAAGGACTTCCCCAAGGAAGACCGTCCGCCGGTCACGCCCGTGTTCTGGGGTTTCCGCGCCATGATCTTCTTTGGTGTCATCTTCCTGGCCCTGGCCGCCTGGGCCACGCTGCAGCGTAACCGCGAGACCATCAACCCCACGCTCATGCGTGCCCTGGTGTGGTGCATCCCGCTGCCCTACATCAGCATCGCCATGGGCTGGCTGGTGGCGGAAATGGGCCGTCAGCCCTGGATCGTCTACGGTCTGATGCGCACCAGCGACGCCGTGTCGCCGGTGCCCGCCGAGCATGTGTCCACGTCGCTGCTGGCCTTCATCATCGTTTACAGCGTGCTGGGCCTTCTGGACATTTTCCTGCTGCGCAAGTACGCCATCAAGGGCCCGCAGGGGCAGGAGGACTAAGTCATGCTGGAAACCTTGCAAGTAATCTGGTTCATCCTGTGGGCGCTGCTCTGGGCCGTGTATTTCGTCCTGGACGGCTTCGACCTGGGCTTGGGCAGCCTGCTGCCCTTCATCGGCAGCAATGAGGAAGAACGCCGCATCATGTACAACGCTGCCGGTCCCTTCTGGGACGGCAACGAAGTGTGGCTGATCTCCGCCGGCGGCGTGACCTTCGCGGCCTTCCCCAAGGTCTATGCCGTGATGTTCAGCGCCCTGTACGCTCCCCTGCTGATCCTGCTGTTCGCCCTGATCTTCCGCGCCGTGTCCTTCGAGTTCCGCGGCAAGGTGGAAAGCGGCGTGTGGCGCGGCTTCTGGGATCTGGTCCACTTCCTGTCCAACCTGGTGCCCTCCCTGCTGCTGGGCGTGACCTTCGCCAACCTGTTCATGGGCATCCCCATCGACGGTGAAGGCGTGTTCCACGGCACGCTCATGGGCCTGGTCAACGGCTACGGCATCGCCGGCGCCATCTTCTTCCTGGTGATGTTCATGCTGCACGGTTCCCTGTGGCTGGCCATCAAGAGCCAGGGCGAACTGCAGACCCGCGCCGTGGCCAGCGCCACCCTGCTCTGGCCCGTGATGCTCATCCTGCTGGTGGCCTTCCTGGTGCTGACCTTCTTCAACACCGACCTGTTCAGCAACTACTGGAGCAACCCGCTGCTGCTCCTGCTGCCCGTGGTGGCCCTGGCCGGCCTGCTGGGCGTGCGCTGCATGCTGCGCCGCGGCCAGCTGTGGAAGGCCTGGATGTGCAGCGCCGTGTACATCATCGGTGTGACCTTCTTCGGCGTCATGGGCATGTTCCCGCGCATGCTCATCTCGTCCATCGATCCCACCGCCACCCTGACGGCCTTCAATGCCTCTTCGTCCGAGCTGACCCTCAAGATCATGCTGGGCGTGGCTCTGGTCATGGTGCCCATCGTGCTGCTGTACCAGTTCTGGGTCTACCGCCTGTTCTCCCACAGCCTGAGCGCTGAAGACCTGAAGGACGAGCACGCTTACTAGCAGCGACGATCCGTCCGCCTCATCGAGCCCGGCAGACAGGTATGCCCTGTCCGCCGGGCTTTTTTTCATGCCCGCTGCCGGGATGCGCGGGTAACGGACCGCCTTCGCGGCCGGGGAGGCCGACTGCCGTCATGCGGGAACAAAGGCGGACTGTGCTGCGAAAGGCGCAAGGACAGGAAGGAAAAGCGAAGGGCAAAGATGACGCCTTGCCGTCAGGAGGGCAGAGGATTTGCTTTTGGCCTGCTTATCCGGGAAGATGGCGGGCAGAGCGGAGGCCGTATGAAGACCAAGATAGATGCAACGGATGTGAGGATCGTCGAAGAACTCAGGAAGAACGCGCGCATCACCATGAAGGAACTGGGGGCGCGGGTCTTCCTTACCGGGCAGGCCGTCAAGAACAGGGTGGAACGGCTGGAGGACATGGGCATCCTGCAGCGCTACACCATCAACGTCAATTGTCCGGTCTTCGGCTACAAGGTCCATGCCGTCATCCGGGTGCAGCTCAGGCATGGTCCGACGGACGCCCTGAAGGCCTGCTGCCGCAAGGAGGGCAGGCGCACCATCCATTGCTACCGCACCACAGGCGACAACCTGTACTTTCTCGACATGTATTTTCTGGACATGGAAGCCCTGGACGCCTTTCTGGCCGAGGTGGAACCGCTGGGCAGCTACGAGCTGCATGTGGTCCTGAGGGAAGCGGAAGATCTGGCGGAATGAAGGCCCCCGCCGGAGGGGGAAGAGGAAGGAAGGCGTTCTGCCTGGGGACCGGCGGGGACCTGATTCGGGGAGGGCACAGGGCAGGGCGCCGGGCGGAGCCGTGGCCCTGCCGGAGCGCAGGCACCGTGGCCGGACGGATCCCTCCTGCCTGCCACGCTCTGGCGTCAGCCCGTCCGTCTGCGGGCCGTGCGGAGTTTTCCTGCCGTTAAAAATCGGCGCTCTGGCCGTCGTCGGGCATGAAGACGGCCTCCCGGATGCCGCGACGGCGCAGGGCCTGGTCCATGTCCTGCCGGGTCAGGGTCGCATGGGGCACGGTATCCATATGGCTGACGATGATCCGCGCTTCCGGACGGGCGGCGTGCAGGGCGGCCACGTCCGCGTCGTCCATGATCAGGCGGCCCTCGTCCAGCAGTTCGGCCGCGCAGGCATTGACCATGACCACATCGGGCCGGTAACGGCGCAGGCTTTCGGCCACACCGTCGAACCAGATGGTGTCACCGGCCACATAGAGCGTCTTTTCGTCAGGATGCCGGAAGACCACGCCGCAGGACGGCCCGCAGGGGATGATGGTGCCGTGGCGTCCGGGCGTCCTGCTGAGGCGGATGCCCGCAAAGACGGTCTCCTCTCCCAGCACGTCCACCCGGGCGAAGCCGGAGCGCCGGAGCACGGCGGCATCCTCTTCGCTCTGCACGAACACGGGCACTTTCTTGTCCAGCGGCGCGCCCACGCTGCCGTCGGCGGCCATGTCGATATGGTCGGGATGCGCATGGGTCACGATATAGGCATCCACACCGGCCAGGATGTCGGCCACCGGCATGGGCAGGTCGCACAGGGGCAGGGGCAGGTCCAGCTGTTCGGGGCGGCAGCGGAACATGGGATAGTCGCGGAACGTCCCCATGCTGCCCCTGGGCGCCAGCCAGGGGTCGGTGAGGAAGGTCTTGCCGGCGTAGTGGATGCGGACCATGGCGTTGCGGATCTGCTGTATCTTCATCTGGGTCACCTCTCTGGATGTTGTTGCGGAGTCCCGGTATCCGGAGAGAAAAGTATCAGGGGTGCCGGGGCCGGGCCAGAAGCCGGGCCAAGAAATGGGCGCCGTTTTCTTGAAAAAATCAAGTGGCGCGGCGCGGACGCCACGAGGCGCATCCGTTTGGTGGCGATCCCCTTTCTTGCAAGGCACTGCTGGGACCTTCCGTACCGGAGCGGTGTGCCAGGTGGGACATATGCGGGCTTATCCATGCTTTATTTCTATGGTGAAGCATTCGATATAGGTATTTGTCATGGATCTGTGCTGCGGCTAAAGAGGAAGAAACAGCGGCAGGATTGTTTTTGCCTGCCTAACCTCAAGCCGGAGCGACATGATGAGCATGTGTAAAACACTGGTGACGGCGATCCTGGCAGGCACGATATTGTTTGCCGGATCTGCGGCCGCAGCGGACAAGGTCCCCTCTGGCACGGCTTCTTCCAAGGATGGTAAGGCTATGGAACTGGTACAGGAATGGGACAAGGTCTTTCCCAAGAGCGACAGGGTAGAACATCGTAAAGTGACTTTCCGCACCCGTTACGGCACTGTCCTGGCGGGCGATCTGTACGTGCCCCGGGATGCCAAGGGAAAACTGGCGGCCCTGGCCGTGAGCGGTCCCTTTGGCGCGGTGAAGGAACAGGCGTCCGGGCTCTATGCCCAGACCATGGCCGAACGCGGCTTCCTGACGCTGGCCTTCGACCCCTCCTATACGGGCGAGAGCAGCGGCGAGCCGCGTCACGTGGCCTCGCCGGACATCAACACCGAAGACTTCAGCGCCGCGGTGGACTTCCTCACCACGCTGGACGCGGTGGATGCGGAGCGCATCGGCATCATCGGCATCTGCGGTTTTGGCGGCATGGGCCTGAACGCCGCCGCCATGGATACCCGCATCAAGGCCACCGTGGCCGTGACCATGTACGACATGAGCCGCGTCACGGCCAACGGCTATTTCGACGCCATGGATGCCGAGGCCCGCTACGCGCTGCGCCGGCAGCTGAACGCACAGCGCACCCGGGACGCACGTTCCGACAGCATCGCACCGTCCGCCGCGGGCCTGCCCGAGGCCCTGACGGGCGACGAGCCGCAGTTCGTCAAGGATTACTTCGACTATTACAAGACCAGGCGCGGCTTCCATCCCCGTTCCATCAATTCCAACGGTGCCTGGAACGCCACTTCGGCCCTGTCCTTCCTGAATATGCCGCTGCTGGCCTATGCGGGCGAGATCCGCAGCGCGGTCCTGCTGGTCCATGGGGAAAAGGCCCATTCCCGCTATTTCAGCGAGGATGCCTTCAAGAAGCTCAGCGGTGACAACAAGGAGCTGCTGATCGTGCCCGGGGCCTCGCATACGGACCTGTACGACAGGGTGGACATCATCCCCTTCGACAAGATCGAGGCGTTTTTCAAAGCCAACCTCTGATACTTCTCTTCCTTCCTTGCTGTATGATGCGAAGCCCCGCTGCCGGGGCTTCGCTTTTTTGTGCCTGCCGGCGGACGGAGGCCCCGTCGCACGCCCACCGGCCGGGATGGGCCAGATTGCCGGAGCCGTCGCCACTACGGCTGGTCGCCGGGGCGTCTTGCCGGACCATACGCTCCGGTTTCGGCAAGGCCGCCGGGAGGCGGAGACGTTGAAAAGTCCGTGTCCCTGGGGGATAATGACATACGGCTTTCCCTCATCCCTGCCGGTGGCGTGTACGGATTGTCGTTGCCCCTCCGGCAAGGCGAGGAGGCTCTGCCCGGAGGCTGCTGGTATGGTGCGTGGTGCTGCCCCGCTGCCATGCCGAGGCTGCCCACTGGCACTCTTTTTGCTGATTCACTGGTGTAACCTGTTCTGTTGCCAACGCTGTCGGCAGTACCGCCAACATCAGGGACAGGCCGAAAATATCCCCTGAACTTCTTTAGACCTCTGCACGGAAGGAGGCATCATGATAAGCCGCGAGACCGCCAACACGCTTCTGGAAGAATTTTCCCGTCAGCAGGAGATCGAGCCTTTGCAGCTCGATGACGCCAATTATTGCGCCCTGGCTTCGGCCGACGATCATGTGGTGCATCTGCGTTTCGATGAAGGGCAGGGCACGTTCATTGCCTTCGGCAGCATAGGTACGCTTTCCGAAGATGAGGAAGTGGCCCTGCGGGAACTGCGGGCCCTGCTCACCGCCAACCTCATGTGGCAGGATACCCAGGGCGCCACCATCACCCTGGCCCCGGAGAGCGACACCGTGCTGTTGCAGCAGATGTGGCTGCCCGAGCAGGCCACGGCGGACAAACTGGATGCCTTCCTGCAATCCTTCGCCCTGTCGCTGGACTTCTGGACGCAGCGCTGCGCGACCCTGGGCGACACCGTGATGGAGAGCGAGCAGCCCTTTTATGTGAAGGTCTAGGAGGGAGCCATGCCTATCGATTCCATAGCCAGCCTGCGCCACCTGAGTCAGGCCCAGGGCAGCTTCGTCCGCCTCGACCAGGGCACGGACAAGCTCCAGACGACGACCGCCAAGGCCCGTTTCTGGCAGTGGTCGCAACGCAGTCAGGAAAAGGCCGGGAACAGGGCCGCGGCCGAGCGCGTGCGCGACAGCGTCTGCGCCTATTGCGGCAAGGCCGAGGGCACACGTTTGTTCAACCAGTACATCGGCAAGAAGTCCCTGGAGGGCAAGGCCTTCACCGGCGGTAACCTGTCCAGGCTCCTGGATGCGGCGGCGGAGCGCAACCTGTCCTGCCTGGGGCGCGGCATGGTGGCCACGGGGCGGCGGGCCCTCCGGCCGGAGCTTATGGCGGAGCTGGGCCGGGCCGGTGTGGATCCCGACTATTTCATCAGCCTGGTGAGCCAGGGCGTGCGCCTGGTGGGGAACGATTTCTGGGGGCAGCAGTCCGTTGCGGAGGGCGAGCGGGAGCTTGCCTCGGTCTCCTGGGCGGTGGACGCCATGCGCAGGGATCTGGACACCTTCCAGGCAAGCCTGCCCGCAGGCGCGGAGGGCGTGGCCGGGGTGCTCCATTGTCTGGAAGGGCTCAAGGCACAGCTGGATACCAAGCGGGACATCATGGCCGCCCAGAAGGAGCAGAGCCCCTTCACGGCCGGGAACGTGCGCCTTGCCTTTCAGCAGACCTATGCCGCCTACGAACGGGTCATAGGGGAGCATGTGCGCCGGACGGGTGTGGAGCTGGGTACCCTGGATCCCGCTTCGGACAAGGGCATGCGCCTTGCGGAACGGGCCCGGGATCTCAGCAGGCTGATGGCGGCCATGCAGGACAAGATGACCGATCCGCCCGAGCTGCGTGGCCTGGCCGACGGGGAACGCGTCCCCGATGCGGTGATGAAGTCCTTCAATGAGCTCCCCGGGGATCTGGGCAAGGAACTGCACCGGCTGCTGCCCGACCTGTCGGCGGGGAAGCTGGCCAAGGAGATCAAGGAAGCCCATATCCAGGTGCTCAACGAACAGGGCTGGGGTGTCATCCGGCGCGATCTGCAATATCTGGGACGCGGGGGCGCGGGAGTGACGGCCACGTCCATCATCACGCCCGCCTGCCATATCGGTGCGGGCGCACAGCCCGGCCCCATCGGCCGGAGCATGGCCCGGCACGGCATCAATGGTGTCTCCTGCGAGGACAGGGGCCAGCCCAACCATGCCCTGAACCTGGCCCGCACGGAGATCGCCGTGGGCGGCAACACCCTGTTCCGGGGCCTGCGGCACGGTATCAACAGCGCCTATTCCATCAAGAATCCCGCGGCCAGAAGGACGGCCAACGCCACCCGCGCCACGGAGATCTTCACGGCGGCCCTGCAAAGCTCCCCGAAGCTGGCGGATGTCCAGCGCAGGCTGGCGGTGAACCCCGATGCCGTCATCGACCTGCCTTTGCTCTCCACCAGTCTGGTCACGCCCGATGTGCCGCGCGAGATCTTCGGCACGTCGGAAAAGACCTATCTGGCCGAACAATGCGCTTCGTGGAAGGATGCCTGCGGGCCTGACGGCACCTGCACGGTGAAGGTGGTCCTGCCTGACGGGCAGGAAAGGGCGGTCAAGGTCAGGCCGCAGGTGCTCACCTTCAATTTCGGCGTGAACACCGGCGCGCAGGGCGGGCTCCAGGGCCTGATCGGCGGCTGGGGCACGTCCGACCGGTACAACAGGGAAGCCATGGCCCAGCTTTTCGGGGACGACATGCTCGGCGGGATGGTGGAGACCTATCTTGCGCGGTCGGACATCTCCGCCCGGGACAGGCAGAACATACAGGCCCTGCGCTACGAGATCCACGCCCTCTGGGCCGCCGGAGGCTACAGGATGAGCGGGGCCGACCCCTATCGCCTGCCTGCGCGTCTGGCCATGCTGGGACACATCATGGGCATGATGCCGCTGTTCAACTGCAAGAGCGGCAAGGACCGCACCGGACAGATGGACGTGGCCTGCAAGACCCTGGCCCTGCAGATGCACGAGAACGGCGGCCTGCTGCCGTCCTTTGAGATCCCGCGCAGCCACATGGACCAGCAGATCTTCCAGCAGGTGGCCCTCAACGGCGGCAATCTGGAGATGCAGCGTTTGAACACCGGTCTGGCGGGCTTCAAGACCAAGGGCGTGGCCGGTCTCGATGCCCTGTTCACGGACGAGGCCAGGGAGATCCACCGGGGCCTCAGCAGCTATGTGAAGGCATAAGGCGTCAGCACGACCAGGCTGATCCTCCACGCATCCTTTCTTCAGATCCTTACCCAGGGGCGGGCCTCGGCCTGCCCCTGTCGTTTGCTGTCCGTCCCGAATAGCGCCAACCCATGGGAGGCGTCTTCCCGGGCCTGTAGTACGCCCTTGTCTTTTTTCCCAACCCGTATGAGCGGTTTTGAAGGGGTGGGGGAGCGCGAGGGGGCGGGGGAACTTTTTTCCGCCAGGAAAAGTTCCCCCGCCCCCTCGTCCATCCCGGAAGGCTGCCAGCCGTACCGGGCCTCTTTTTTTATCCGTTACATCCCCCGGGCGCGCAGCCAGAGCTGGAGCACGAGCAACGTCCAGAGCGGCTTGCGCAGGTCGGCCTTGCCGGAGCAGTGGGCGTCCACCAGGGAGCGCACGGCCTCGGGCCGGAACAGGCCCTGGGCACGCAGGCGCTCGGGAGCGAAAAGCTCTTCCATGAGCGGCCGCATGCGCCCGCGCAACCAGGCCGCCACGGGGATCTGGAAGCCGCGCTTGTTGCGGTGCAGGATCTCGGGCGGCAGCACGTCGGTGAAGGCCTTCTTGAGCAGGTATTTGCGCTGGAAACCGTGCAGTTTGTGCCGGATGGGCAGGCGGGCCACATATTCGGCAAAATCCTTGTCCAGGAAAGGCGCGCGCACTTCCAGCGAGTGGAGCATGGAGCAGCGGTCCACCTTGACCAGGATGTCGTCCAGCATGAACTGGCGGGCATAGACGTGGAAGGCCCGTGCCAGGGGCGAGGGGCCGGCGGGCCAGTGCTCGAACTGCTCCCGCGTGGGCGCGAAGAGGTTCTCGCGGCGCAGAAAGTCGTGATCGGGCCGGGCCAGCAGTTCGGCCTGCATCTCGGGCGTGAAGGAGGTGAGCAGGGTCTGCACCCGTTCCCAGGCCGGGGCGTGGGCGCCGCGCAAGAAGGTCTCCACCGCCAGACGGGGATTGATGTATCCGGCCGAGGCGGGCAGGAGCCGGGTCAGGGGCTCGATGACGCCGCGGCGCACGATGCCGGGGATGGCGTTGTACCATTCGGCGATCTTGAAAGCGATGTAGTGCTCGTACCCGGCCCAGAGTTCATCGGCACCGTCGCCGCCCAGGGCCACGGTGACTTTTTCGCGGGTCACGCCAGAGAGCAGCCAGGTGGGCGCCACCGAGGCGTCGGCCATGGGCACGTCCATGCGGCTGATGATGTTGGGCAGATGCTCGGCGCAGTCCTCGGCCGAGAGCACACGCTCGTGATGGTCGGTGTTCCAGCGCTGGGCCACCACGCGGGCGTAGCGGCTCTCGTCGTAGCTGGCCTCGGTGAAGCCGATGGAAAAGGTCTTGATGGGCGTGGAAGACTGGCGGGCCATGAGACCGGCCACGATGGACGAGTCGATGCCGCCGGAGAGAAAGACCCCCAGGGGCACGTCGCTGACCATGCGGCGGCCCACGGCGCGGGTGAGCAGCTCGTGCACGTCGGCGCAGATGTCGGCCTCGGAGCGGCGGTCATCCTCATCGGCCGGGGGCAGGTCCCAGTAGCGGCAGATGCTCAGGCGTCCGTCCTCCACCAGCAGCCAGTGCGAGGGCGGCAGGCTCTTGGCCTCGCGGTACATGGTGTCCGGGGTGGGCACGTATTCGTAGGCCAGGTAGCGCATGACGGCCTGCGGATCGAGGGTGAGCTCAAGCCCCGGCACGGCGGCCAGGCAGTTGAGCTCCGAGCCGAAGAACAGGCTGCCCTGCTGCAGGGTGTAGAAGAAGGGCTTTTTGCCGAAGCGGTCACGGGCGCAGAACAGACGGCGGCGGGGGGCATCCCAGAGGGCGAAGGCGAACATGCCGTCGAAGCGCTGGAGGCAGTCCGTGCCCCAGACGCGGTAGGCCTGGAGGATGACCTCCGTATCGGAGTGGCTGCTGTGGAAGCGGGCGCCCGCCTGCAGCAGCTCCTGCCGGAGTTCGGCAAAGTTGTAGATCTCGCCGTTGAAGACGATGCAGAGCTCGCCGTCCACATCCTGCATGGGCTGGCTGCCGCCGGAAAGGTCGATGATGGACAGGCGGCGGTGCCCCAGGCTGACGGGGCCTTCCTGCCAGATGCCGCTGCCGTCGGGGCCGCGGTAGGTGATGACGTCGGTCATGGCCCGGACATGGGCCCGGGCGTCCTCGTTCAGGGGCTGGCCGTCAAGACGGCAGATACCGGCTATTCCGCACATGGCATATCCACAGGGCGTACCGGAGGTTCAGGCCGCCGGCCGCCGGTTGCAGGTGTCGGGGAAGGGGCTCCGGCGGAAGACCGTCACGGAGCGGGGAAAGGAGAATTGTTTGTGTTCCCGGCAGGGGGCGCTGCCGGAGGGGACGCGCGACAGGGCCGCCGCAGGGCACCGTTCACGAAACGTGCACGGGGAGAAGGGAAACGGGGAAGGGGCCAGCCTTCCGTGCGGAAGGGGCCTCCCTCCCCGGTGGACTTTTCCTAAACGTTGGGGCCGTGCGTGGTGCGCCACTGCGTGTACTGCCGGCAGTAGAGATCCTGCAGGGCCGCGATATTGGTCTCGGTATCGAACATGCGGAAGACGAGTTCGCGCCCGGTCTGGGCCATGCGCAGGGCCGCCTCGCGGTCGGAGAGCATGCGGCGGATGGCATCGGCCAGGGCGGCGGGGTCGCGCTGGGGGATGAGGTAGCCGGTCTCGCCGTTGCGGATGACCTCGCCCACGCCGCAGACATCGGTGGCCACCACGGGCATGCCGCAGGAAAGGGCCTCCATGATGACGTTGGGGATGCCGTCGCGGTCGCCGTTGGTGTGCACCACGCTGGGCACCACCAGCATGTCGTGCTCTTCCATGAAGGTACGGATGCGGTCATTGGGCACGAAGCCCGGCATGTCCACCAGATCTTCCAGATGCAGGCGCTTGCGCATCTCCACCAGCTTGCGCTTCCAGTTGCCGTCGCCCACCAGGGTCAGGCGCACGGGGAAGCCGTCGTCACGCAGACGGGCCATGGCCGTGAGCAGCTCGGGAAAGCCCTTGGTGCGGGCAAAGCGGCCGATGGCCAGCAGGCGGTAGGGCTTCTGGAAGGGGGCGCGGCAATCCACGCGGCGGCCCAGGGTCAGGCCGTTGTAGATGACGTGCACCTTGTCCTTCTGTCCGGCGGGGCAGAAGCTCTGGAGCCAGGGCTTGTTGGCCATGTTGTTGGTACGGATGAAGATGGCGTCGCGCGATTTTTCGGCCAGGATGCCGTCCTGCGGGTAGATGTCGCCCGCGCGGCCGGTGAAGGCGAAGGGGATGCCCGACAGACGCGAGGCCACCCAGACGGCGGTGGCGGGCCCGTTGCCCCAGGAGGAGTGCAAAAGCTCGATGCCGTCACGCTGGGCCTCTTCGGCCAGCAGGAAGCCGGCCAGGAAACACCAGAGGTTCTCGGCATAGGCTTCCAGATTGCGCATCTTGCGGAACAGGCCGCGGCGCATCAGGGTCTTGACGGTCTCGCGGTCGCGTTTCCAGGCGCGCCAGAAGGCCTTGAGCAGGCGCAGGGTCGCCACGGAGCCGAAGCGTTTGATGGGCCCGGCGTAATTCTTCATCTCGTCGCTGCAACCGTGCAGCTTCTCGCCGTACATGGTATAGACGCGGATATCCATGCCGCGCTGGACCAGCTGCTGGATCTCACGGAAGACGAAGGTCTCGGAAGAGAGGGGGAACCAGAGCAGCACATAGGCCATACGGGGGGACAGCATAGGGACCTCGGATGGGCAGGATGTTGGGGAAGAAAAAAAAGGCCGGGCAGGGTGCCCGGCCTCGTGCTGTGCGACAGACTAGGCGTTCTGTTCGTCCTGGTGCTCGCGGCGGAATTTCTCCACGATCTCCCGGGCCACGGGGATCTCTTCGACCACGGTGTCGATGGTCTTGCGGATCTGCTCTTCCGTGTGGGAGGCGGAAAGGAAGAAGCGCAGGCGGGCGGCGCCTTCCTTCACGGCGGGGAAGGTGATGGGCATCACATAGATGCCGCGGGCAAAGAGGCGGGTGGCCAGGAAGCCGCTGACCATGGAGTCGCCCACCATGATGGGCACGATGGCGTAGCCCTGGGCGGCGCCGGTATCCAGGCCCTTTTCCTGGGCGTAGTTGAGGAAGAACTGGGAGATCTTCTGCAGCTTGTGCACGCGTTCGGGCTCACGCTGCATGAGTTCCAGGGCCTTGTGGCAGGCAGCGGCCACGATGGGAGGCATGCCCACGCTGAAGACGAAGCCCGGGGAACCGTACTTGAGGTATTCCACCAGCTCCTTGCGACCGGCGATGAAGCCGCCGCAACCGCACATGGCCTTGCTGAGGGTGCTCATCCACATGTCCACTTCGTTGGCGTCGATGCCGAAGTATTCGTGCACGCCGCGGCCGGTGGCACCCAGCACGCCGAAGGAGTGGGCCTCGTCCACCAGCAGCATGCAGTCGTACTTCTTCTTCAGCTCGATGATGCGCGGCAGGTCGGGGATGTTGCCGTCCATGCTGAACAGGCCTTCGGTGACGATGCAGGCGCGCTTGTGCTTACCGCGGTGTTCCTTGAGCATCTTCTCCAGGGCATCGCAGTCATTGTGCTCGTAGGAGTAGCGGTCGGCGCCGGAAAGGCGGGCGCCCTGCATCAGGGAGTTGTGAGCAAGACCGTCATAGAAGATGGCGTCGCGGTGACCGAAAAGGAAACCCAGGGTGGAGACGTTGGTGGCATGGCCGCTCACATAGGCGATGCAGTCCTCGACACCGTAGAAGTCGGCCAGGGCGCGTTCGAGCTGGCGATGGGGCGGACGTTCGCCGCCCACCAGGCGGCTGGCGCCGGCGGAGCTCCCGAAGACCTTGGCGGCTTCGGTGACGGCTTCAGTGATCTCGGGATGGGTATTGAGGTCCAGATAGTCGTAGGTGGAGAAGTTGATGTACTCCTTGCCATTGATCACCGTGGTGGCCTTAGCCGCCCGCTCGTGGCACAGGAAGAGCGGGTTTTCCATGCCCATCTTGGCACCCATTTCCACCATGCGCTCAAACGACAGTTTGGAGCGCAACCGTGTGAAACTGCTGGTGCCGCTCTCCTGGGCGTTCTGGCTGGAGTGGTTTTCTTTCATTCCGGATCCTCTCAGATATAGTATAAAAACCGTACGTTACAGGTGACGTACAGTAAACGTTCCGGGCAAACTGCCCGTAAAAATTGTTTTTAACGGCTAACCATATCCCAAGAGTTCCACCAAAGCAAGCGAGAAAGCCTTGCGGTTGGCGCGGGCTGGACAAGCGGCCTGAGATGGCCTAAAATTTGCTTTTAACATTGTGATAGAATGGCCGCGGCTCCCCTGGGCAGCGGGCTGTACATACCGGACCCCTCCGGGTCCCTTACCCGCCGGTGGCGGTATTCCCGGTATCCTTACGATGCAACGACCCGAATCTTGCGGAGCGTCTGCGGCTCTCGAACTTTGGCCCCTTGCCGGGCGCGAGGGCGCCGACAGCGGCGAGTCCTGCCGCCTGCTCCTCGAAGAAGCTTTCCGCCTGCCCCAGCTCCGGGGCAAGGCCCCCCGTCTTGTCCTCAGTCCCGCCGGCAGCGAGCAGGCCACGGCCGCCGCGCTCGACATGCTCCGTCCTCTGGCTGCCGCGTTTTGGCCCGGCCTTGAGCCCGAGGCCCTTCCGGCTGTCCCTGGTCCCGGAGATCTGGCCCGGCTGGCCGGTGGAGACCGTCCTGTCCTGCTCCTCCAGCCCCGCCCCGAAGACACCTGGGAAGGCATGCTGCTGGCCCGCAGGGAAGCGGCGGAAGCTCCTGTGCCGGAAGCCCCTGCGCCGGAAGCCGCCGTGGTGAGCATGCCCGACATGCCCACACCGTCCTGTGAGCCCGGAGAAGGGGAGATCGCCTGTGACGGCGTGCGCTTCGCCGACCTGCCGCACGGCGGGGGCATCTGGCACGCAGGCTCCGTGGTGCCCGCCTGGCGCCAGGAACTGCTGGCCCTCGGGGCCCGTCCCGATGCCGCGGCCCTTGAAGCCATGGGGCAGCGGGGCATCTGGTTGCATCCGCAGGGCGACGTGCCGCCGCTGGCCGTCATGTGCTGCGGCCAGGGGGCCGTCTGGCCCGGCATGGGCCGCGAGCTCTACGACCACTTCCCGGCGGCCCGGGCCGCCATGGACCGCATCGCCCGCGCCGCCGACTGGGACGTGCTGGCCCTTCTGGACGAGACCGATGTGGAAAAGATCGGTCTGACCCGCTGGCAGCAGCCCTACCTCTTTTTGCTGGAATACGCCCAGTGGAGCCACCTGGCCTCGCTGGGACTGCGGCCTTCCCTCATCTGCGGGCACAGCCTGGGCGAGCTCATCGCCCTGTGCCTGGCCGGCGTCTACGAACCGGAAGTGGCCTGGTACATCCTGGATACCCGCTCCACCCACATGGCCGAACTGGAGGCCCGCGCCACCCGCGAGACCGGCATGATGGCCGTGCCCGCCGAGGCCTCGGTCATCGAAGAGGCCCGCAAGACCTGGCCCCAGCTCTACGTTTCCAATTACAACTCCCCGCGCCAGTTCATCATCAGCGGCCCCCGCGACGTGCTGCTGGAGGCCCGCAAGAGCCTGCGCAAACGCCGCATCCCGGCCATCATGCTCAACGTGAGCCTGGCCTTCCACCATCCCAGCATGCGCGTGCTGCGCGACATGTCCCTGCGCCGCCTCAATGCCCTGGCCATGCAGGCGCCGCAGATCCCCATGCTCAGTTGCATCACCACGCGCCCCTATCCCGACGACCAGCCCGGCATCTGCGAGCACATCGGCGACCTGGACGAGAATTCCGTGCGCTGGGTGGAATGCGTGCAGGCCATGTGGCAGCGCGACGGCATCCGGCATTTCGTGGAAGTAGGCCCGCAGGATACCCTGTGCGGTCTGGTGAACGATATCGAGCCGCAGGCCCTGTGCCTGGCTGCCGGCCGCAAGGGCAAGGAAGCCGAAGGCATGCGCCAGACCTGCGCGCGCCTCTATGCCCTTGGCCACCTGACGCATGACGGCGTGGCGCGGCACCGGCAGCGCTGGATGGATGCGGCCCCCGCTCCGGCTGCCTCTGCAGAGGCCCCTGCCGCCCCGGCGGCGCGCGCCGCGGCTCCGGCCAAGGACGAACTGCCCGAGGCCGCCCGCAAGGTACTGGAGATCCTGGCCGCTGCCTGCGGTCGTGAGGCGGCGTCCCTGAAGCCGGAGATGGATCTGCGCTATGACCTGGCCCTGCGCTCCAGCCGCTTCCCGCTCATCGTGCAGGAAGTGGAGGAGGAACTGGGCATCAGCGTGGATTTCGAGGCTCTGCTGCACGTGGCCACCGTGGGCGACCTGCTGCGCGTGCTGGCCAGCCTTGCTCCGGCGGAGAGAGAGCCCGGAGAGGTCGCTCCCCTGAGCGCGCCGCAGCACGGCTCCGGTGAAGATCTGCCGCCCCTGTGCTGCTTCGATCTGGGCTGCTGCGACGAAGACGGGCAGCCGCTGCCTCTGGTCCTCGATCCGGCCGCCCGGGGCATGGGGGCCCACGCCGGTGACGTGCTGGCTGTCTGGGGGCCCGATGCCCAGGCTTTGCCTCTGGCCGAGCTGCTGGGGTCGCTGGCCCCCCTGGGCATGACCTTTGCCCTGCCTGAGGCCGCGCTGGAAGACTGTCTGTCGCTGGAGCAGCTGGGCGGCCACCTGTACGGCCTGCCCGCGCTGACGGCCCTCACGGCCCTGCCCGAGACCGTGCATCGTGCCTGCGGGCGCCTGGACGGTATCCTGCTGTGCGCGCCCGCGGACAGGGCGCTGGCCGCTGACGAGATGGAAGCGCTGTGCCGTTCGGCCAAAGCCTGTGGTGTGCGCTATGTCTATGCCCTGCGCTGGCTGCGTGCCGGTGATGCGGCCCACGCCGCGCCCTGGCAGGAAGCCGGTGAAGCGGCCGCCCGTGAGCTGGGTCTGCCCTGGCGGGTGGTCTGCGTGGACGACGGAGGGCGGCTCCCCATCCCCCGCGAGCTGGGTGACCTGCTGGCCCGGGCCCTGACGCACGGGACGTCCGACAGGGTGCTCTGGCGGCGCGCCCCGGCCGATGCTCCTGTCCGTGACTGGCAGTGGCTGGAGCGGCCCGAGCTCTTCCCGCGTGTCTTTTCCGCCGCTGTGGCGCACGAGGCCATGCCCTGGCCAGAAGCCGCCCGGCCTTCTTCCCGCCAGATGCTCGCCTGCGCACAGTTCTCCCGTTATGCCGATCCGCGTCTTGCCGGGCATGGTGCCCTGCCGCAGGACGGCCGGCCCTGGCTGCCCCTGAGCGAACTGCTCCAGACCATGCTGGAGAGCGGTCGTTTGCAGCTGCCGTGGCTGGAACCCACCGGCTTCTCCGATCTGCGCTTTGCGGCGCCCCTGCCCCTGCCCGAGGCCGTGACCCGGGAGTGCCGCATCACGGCCCGTTCCCAGTCTTGGCTGCTGCAGGACGGCGTGATGACGCGCATGTGCCATGTGCGCCTGCAAAGCCGCGATCTGGCCCCCAATCTGCGGCGCATCAACCATTTTTCGCCTCTGGCACGGGGCATGGTCTTCCTGGCCGCTGCCGCGGGGAGCCTGCCGCCCCTGTGGGACGGCGAGATGACCGTTACCGGCCCTGATCTGCCTCTGGAAGACTTCTACGCGGGCTGCGGCATGGCGGGAGGCTGGCGCCTGCTGGAAGAGCTGGCTCCGGCGGGCGATGACCTGTGGCAGGGCCGCTTCGACGGCATGGCGCAAGGCATTGCCCCGGCTGGCAAATCCGGCTATTGTAGCTTGCTGTCCGCTGTGGACGCCATTTTGCAGGCAGCCTGCCGTATCATGGAAGAGACCGTTCCCGGGGCGGAACTTGCCGGAGGACGTCTGCTTTGGCCGCAGGGCTGGCGTCTGAGCGGCATAGGCTTCATCCGCTTCGCGGACACGGGGCTGCTGTGCGGTGCCCGGATGCCCTGGCGCATCCAGTTGCGCCGCGGCTGGGACGATGAACGTCTGCAGCGTTATGACGCCCAGGTCGTGGATGCGGACGACCGGGTGCTGCTGACATTGCACCAGATGGAATTTGAAAAGGATGTCCGGCCGCAGGAAGGCGCCGGTGCCTAATATTTGTCGCAAGGGAATGACCATGACGAAAAGAAGGGTTCGCTGGAAACAGGGACTGGCTGTGGCGGCCTTGTGCGCCGGGATGGCGCTTTCGGGATGTGCTTCGCAGAAAGCCGGGTCGGATGCCCCGGAACTGCCCGCCAAACACTGGCTGGAAGACGTGCCCGGTGTGCCGGTGGAGAACAAGAGCAAGCTCGAGGCCGTGATCCCCAACCTCTATGACCCGGCCAAGAAATTCTCGTTCGAGGATTGCGTGTTCCTGACCATCCAGCAGTCGCCCCTGCTGGTCAACAGCGCCGTGGAGCTGGAGATCAAGCGCCTGGCCCTGACCGATGCGGTCTGGAAGTATCTGCCCGAACCCCGCATGACCGTGGAAGTGGGCAATACCCTGACCTATTACAATGAAGGCCGCGACGACGTGCCCAGCAATTACGGCAAGGTGGTGCCTCGCATCGGCTTCTACGCGGCATTCCCGAACCCCTTGGAGTCTTATTTCAATCACCAGGCCCAGAAGATACTTGTCAACCTGGCCATCTCCACGCACCGCAAAGCCGTGGGCGAGGCCATCTACAAAGTGGCCCAGGCCTACCTGCGCCTGGAGGCCAAGAACGAGATCCTGCGCATTCAGAAAGAAGTCGCTCCCCTGGCCAAGGAAACGACCCGCTACTGGGAGCAGCTGGAGTCCGCTGACGGCCGTCAGGGCGTGGCCCTCAATCTGGCCCAGCAGCACGAGCGTGAAGTGGAGCTGACCAGCGAACGCATGACCATGGAAGAGGTCATGGAGCGTACCAGCCTCAAGATCCTGGCCGGTGTGGAGCCGCAGCAGCGCCTAAACATCGACAGCAAGAGCGCCAACGACATCCTGCGTGGGTTCAACGGCAAGGATTATCGCTGGGAAGACCGCTGGCTGGTCACGGAAGATAATTTGCTGCTGCGTTCCCAGATTCGTCTGGGCGATTACAACATCATGCTGGCCTGGGCCGAATACGTGCCCGACATGACCATCCGGGTGGACAAAAATCCGCCCGCCGGTCAGTACCAGCCCGCTGACGGCCAGGAAGACTACTTCTGGCGCCTGACCTTCGACTTCCCGCTCATTGACTGGAACCGCCGTTACCGCGGCGTGCAGGCGGCCCGCATGAAGAAGGCCCAGGCCTTCCATGAGCTGTCGCGCAAGCGCACGGATTACTCCAACACCTGGTTGCAGTGCGAACAGCGCGTGGCCCTGGCCGAGACCAACCGCCGCCTGGCCAAAGTCCATTTCGAGACGGCCGAGATGCGCTACAAGGAAGCCAGCATCTCCTTCGAAACCGGTCTGGGCGATATGCCCGCCATGAGTTCCGCCCACGAGGCTATGGTCCAGAGCCGTATCAAGCTGGTGGAGGCCGAACTGGAACTCAAGCTGGCCAATCTGGAATGGATGTATGTCGCCAACCTCTTGCAGGAACGCTTCCTGGGCCTTCCTGCCACGGAGATTGAAAAATAATGAAAAGACTGACCGTTTTCTGGGCCTTGCTGGCCTGTCTGCTGCTGGCCGCCCCGGCCATGGCCGTGGAGACCACCGCCACCGGCAAGGTGGTGGCTACCGTGACGCGTGATGTGCGTCTGCCCTTCAATGCCGTCATCGACGAGGTGCTGGTCCGTCCCGGGGACGCCATCAAAGCCGGGGATCCGCTGGTGCGCTATCACCTGCAGGACGAAGCCGAACGCGTGCTGCAGCGCGAAGTGACCACCGGTGCCGCCACCGAGAGCCTGCGCGGCCAGATCCTTGATCTGGAACGCGAACTGGTGCAGACCCGCGCCGAACGCAATCGTGCCAGCCAGCTGGCCGCTTCCGGGCTGGGCTCGCGCCAGGCCCTGGGCCGTCTGGAGGAGAGCGTGCGCTCCCTGCAGCACCGCATCGAGCTGACCCAGATCTCCATCAAGAAGAACGAAGAGAGCTTCCGGGCCCGTCTGAAGGAACTGGAAGGCTATTACGGCCAGCCCATCCGGGAAGGCGAGACGCTGCCGGACCAGCTGGTGCTGACCTCGCCCATCGACGGCTATGTGCTGCAGCTCATGCCCAACCTCAATCCCGATGTGCTGCTGCCCGCCCAGGCCACGCCCGTGACCGTGGGCCAGCTGGACCCCGTGCTGATCCAGGTGCCGGTCTATGAAGGCGACCTGGGCCGCATCAAGGAAGGCGGCCATGCCCGCGTGGAGATTCCCTCGCTGGGCGATAAGGTGTTCGCGGCCACCATCACGGAGATTTCGTGGATCTCCACCAATATGGACGTGGCCCAGCCCTCGTATTACACGGTGGAACTGACCGTGCCCAACAGCCAGCTTGAGCTTAAGCCCGGCTTCAAGGCGCTGGTGCGCTTTGGCGCTGCCGAGTAGCCCATGAAGCTGAAAAGCCTGCCGCGCCAGCTGGGATACATCCTGGGGGCCCAATGGACCAGGGACCTTTCCTGGACCATCTTCACTATCCTGCTGGCACGGCGCAGCCCCGAGATGCTGGGCCAGATCGCCGTGGCCCTTTCCTGCGGTTATCTGGTCAAGACCGTCTCGGACGTGGGGCTCAACGACTTTCTGCTGTCCACCTTCGCTCGTCGTGAGGAACGTCCCCGTACCCTGCTGGGCGAGGTGACGGGCCTCAAGACCTGTTTCATGATGCTGGCCCTGATCGTCACCTGGTTCGTGACGGGCTGGCTGGGGTACAGCTTCGAGCTGCGGCTCATCGTCCTGTTCATCGCCACAGGCTTCGGCCTCGACGGGGTGACGGACTCTTTCTTCGCGCTCTGCCAGGCCCGCGGGCGGCAGGACGTGGAGATGCGCATCCGCGTGCCTTCGGCCCTGCTGGGCATAGGCTACGGCATCGTCTGCGTGGTGGCCGGAGCGCCCCTGATCTTCATTGCCCTCTACAAGCTCATCGAATCCGTCCTCTGCACGGGCTTCGCTTTCCGTGCCCTGGGCCGCAATCCCTTCGTGGGCTTCGGTTACGACAATGTGCGCGATTTGGCCGTGAAGATGAAGAGCGGCTTCATCTTCACCATCATGGCCGCCTGCGCCATGTTCTACAACAAGATCAATGTGTTCTTCCTCAAGAACTACGGCGGCGACGCTGCCGTGGGCGGCTACAACGTGGCCTGGGAGACCGTGGAAGGCCTGTCCGTGCTGGTCTCCAGCGCGCTGCTCGGCAAGGTCATCTTCCCCTTGCTGGCCCGTTACTGGGCGCAGGACAGGGCCGCGTTCCGTCAGCTGGCGGGGCAGACGGCCCGTTCCCTCTGGGCGGCTTCCCTGCCGCTGATCTTTCTGATCTGCGTGGAGAGCGACCGCTTCCTGCCCACCATCTACGGCCCGGGCTATGAGATGGCGGCCACGGCACAGCGCCTGCTGACGCCCTGTCTGGCCACGGCCTTCCTGCACAATCTGGCGGCCTATGCCATGATCGGCATGAGGAAGCATACCCTGCTGCTCTTCTTCTATCTGAGCGGTCTGGTGGTTAATATCGTCTGCTGCCTGACCATCATCGAGCCCATGCCGCTGGAAGGGGCCGCGCTTTCCCTGACCGCCACCAAGGTCTGGGTGGCCATCCTTACTGTGGGCTATTTCCAGTGGGTGGCCCGTCCCATGAGCCTGGGGCAGTGGTTGCTGATGCTGGCCGCCATCGCCGTGGCCGTGGGCCTGTGGTGGTCGCTGGGCATGATCCTGGCCCTGCCGCGCGAAGTGGCGGAACTGGCCGGCCTGCTGCCCCTGCTGGCGCTGTTCTGGTACTGGCGCCCGCCGCCGGCTTTTGAGAAGGAGCAGCGTCAGGAGGCCTGATCATATGGAACGACGCGGCTTTCTCAAATCGCTGGCAGGCGCCGGCCTGGGAGCGGGGATGCTCTCTGCCTGGGGAGCTGCGACCCCGGCTCAGGCGGCCGGGTTGGAAGATTGCCTTGCTGTGGTCGTGGATGTGGATGCCTGCACGGGCTGCGGGGCCTGCGTACAGGCCTGCCATGAGCGGGCCGCCGCCCGGGTCCCCCAGCCGGTATCACCCATCCCGGCTTCCCGCTGGGGCCGGGATAGAAAACCCGACTGGTGGGGACGGCGCAACGTCACGGATCGCCTGACCCCTTACAACTGGCTGTACCTGCAATCCTGTACCGTACAAACGGCCCGGGGTGAGCGCCGGGTCTTCATGCCGCGGCGCTGCCTGCAATGTCTCAACCCGCCCTGTGTCAGCCTGTGCCCGCTGGGGGCCGCCCGGCAGCGTCCCACCGGTGCTGTCTACACGGAGATGTCCTTGTGCTTCGGCGACAGCCAGTGCATCGCCGTCTGCCCGTGGCATATCCCGCGCCTCCAGGCCGGAGTGGGGCCCTATCTGCATCTGGCTCCCGGTTATCTGGGCTACGGCCAGACCTTCAAATGCGACTTCTGTGAAGACATCATCAGCGACGGCAAGCCCCCACTCTGCGTGGCAGCCTGCCCGCACGGCGCGCAGCATTTCGGCCCCTATACGGAGATGACGGCCCTGGCCCGCCGCATGGCGGAAGAGCGGCACGGCGATCTTTTCGGTCTGCAGGAGAATGGCGGTACCTGCCTGATCTACGTCTCGTCCATCCCCTTCCGGGATATCGAAGCCTCATTGCTGCGGCAGGGGCTGGTCTCCGCAGGACGGCCCAGCCTGCGTCCGGCTGGAGCCAGTCTGGAGCGTGAGAACGATCTCGTGGGCACGGTACTGGCCGCACCGTTGGCCGGAGCCGCGCTGGCCGGCCTGCGCCTGCTGCGTGACCACTGGAGGGATAAGGATGAGGACTGAGCGCCGCCCGCTGTTCGGCTTCCTTTTCCGTCTGCTGTGGCGGATCAGCGTGGTCTGGGCGGTGGCCAGCGGCTTTGCGCATCTGCCCGTGATCTACCGCTACGCCGAGGAAGCTCTCCCCTGGCTGCGGCCCGCAGCCTATTCGGGCACAGTGGCCCATTATTGGGCCGCAGCGGCCATGCTCTGCCTGACAAGCTATGCGGCCATCGTCTGGCTGGTCAGGGGCACGCGCAACTACAGTCTGACCCCCTTCGGCATGCTGCGCCTGGTCTTGCTGGCCCTGCTCATGCTTTCCGGTCTGGGCCTGATCCTGCACAACTTCCAGGATTTTTCCTTCTACGGCCCTGTGTACACCCTCATCAAGCATTGCCACCTGGGCTGTGCGCTGCTCTGGGCCCTGCTGGTCCTCGTCCGTCTGGCCCGCCGCGGCCTGTGGTGGGATCGCCGTCGGAGTACGGGGCGACGGGCCCGCGCCTGAGCTTGTCAGCCATGCTCCACGGCATGCCCCCAACAAAATTCTATCGTTCCAGATAACGCAAAAAGACGCCCTGAGGGCGTCTTTTTTGTTTGCACGTCTCTCTTCCAGACATTTGTTCTTCAGCGTCCAGAAGGGCGCTGGGAAGGGATAAAAGAGGTCTCCCAGATACCGTGCGATCCTTCGCGGTGCTTTCCCCGCCTACTCCTGAAAAAACGCGTTTGGAGAGGATGGGGGTGCGGGGGAAGGAGGCACTTTGGGCGCTAGCAAAGGGCCTCCTTCCCCCGGAAAGCATCTCCCGCCTAGGCCTGTTCCCCGGCCTCGTTCTGGCGGGCGGCCTTGAGCTGGCCACAGGCCGCCTTGATGTCCTGCCCCTTGCTCTTGCGGATGATGGCCGTGATGTTGCGGTCCCAGAGGTACTGCTCGAAGGCCAGGACGCGTTCCGGCGAGGGGGCCTTATAGGGATCGCCCTCGGAGGGGTTGTAGACGATGAGGTTGAGCTTGCCCTTGACGTCGCTGACCACGCGGGCCAGCTGTCGGGCCTGTTCCAGACCGTCATTGACGCCGCCCAGCAGCAGATATTCGAAGGTGATGCGCTCACGGGTCTTGAGCGGATAAGACTTGAGGGCCTGGAGCAGGTCCTCGAGGGGCCAGCGGGCGGCCTTGGGCATGATGCGGGCGCGGAGCTCCTGGGTGGGGGCGTGCAGGGACACGGCCAGATAGGCCAGACCGCTTTCGCCCAGTTCGCGCAGGCCCTTCTCGATGCCGCAGGTGGAGACCGTGATGCGGCGGGGCGAGAAGTTCAGGCCCTTGTCGTTGTTGAGGCTCTCCAGGGCGCGCATGACGTTCTTAAGGTTGAGCAGGGGCTCGCCCATGCCCATGAAGACCAGGTTGCGCAGCACGGGCCAGTCCGGGCGGGTATCGCCCAGGTGCTCGCGGGCCACCAGGATCTGGCCCAGGATTTCGCCCATGGTCATGTTGCGCTCGAATCCCATGGTGCCGGTGCTGCAGAAAGTGCAGGCCATGGCGCAGCCCACCTGCGAGGACAGGCACTGGGTCCAGCGGCGCACGCCTTCGCGGGAGTCGCTGGGGATGAGCACGGTCTCCACTTCGGCGCCGTCCTGGAGGCGGAGCAGGAACTTGGTGGTATCGTCGCTGCTCTGTTCCACGGTGACGATCTCGGGCCAGCGGATCTCGGCACACTGGGCCAGACGTTCCCGGCAGGCTTTGGAGACATTGGTCATGGCGTCGAAATCGCGGGCCATCTTCTGCCAGATCCATTGCCAGACCTGGACGGCCCGGAACTTGGGCTCGCCCAGCTCGTTCTGCATCCAGTCGGTGAGTTCGGGCAGGGTATAGTCGAGGAGATTGATCATGGTCTTCGGGGATGCCACGGCAGGGCTCGACCGTGGGTTGGAGGACAGGCAGGGCGGCGGGGCACACTGTGGCCCCGTGTCCGGCACAAGGGCCGCCTGCCGGAAAATGCCGGAGGGGGAATATGAGAGGGAGAGGGAGACGGCATGGCGCCGTGCTTCCTCTCCCTTATGGTCGTGTGGGAGCGGTCCCGTTTTGGGGGCCGCAGGGTGCGGGATGCGTCTAGCCCACGGACTTGCGGGCGTATTCGCACACGAAGTGCAGGGCCGAGGCTCGGTCCGTGACTTCGCCCGCGATCTGGGCCTGGAGCAGGGCATCGCGGATGACGCCCACCAGCGGGCCGGGGGCCAGCTTGGTTTCGCTCATGATCTCGTTACCGTTGAGCAGGGGCTCCAGCATCTGTTCGGGGGTCTCGGCGCGCTCCAGATACTTCATATTGTGGTTGAAGTAGGTGTAGCTGCCGTCGCGGGCCTGGATGTCGGCACGGGACATGGCGATGAGGCGCGGGTATTCGTCCAGGGCCTTGAAACGGCGGATGCCGCGGTCCGTGAGCATGAAGTGGAAGCGCATGTGGTAGCGCACCAGATGGCAGAGCAGGTCGATGTCTTCGGGGCTGAAGTGCAGACGGCGCAGGATTTTGCGGGTGACCTTGGCGCCCACGCGGTGGTGCTGGTAGAAGGTCCACTGGCCGTCGAAGTACTCGCCGGTGAAGAGTTTGCCCACATCGTGGAAGAGCATGGCCATGGTGCCCAGCCAGTCGTAGTGGAAGCCTTCTTCGGGGTAGTGGCGCATGCACTCCAGGGTGTGGTCGAAGACCGTCTCCTCGGTGTCGTCATCATCGTTGCGGCGCTGGCGGATGCAGGCCAGGGCGGCCACTTCGGGGATGAGGCCCTGGAGGATGTGGGCGTCGAACATGAGCTTCACGAAGCGGTACATGGATTCGGCGGCCACTTTGCGCCATTCGTCCATGATGTCGGCGGCGGGCACGTAGTCCAGCACGCGGGTGGACGAACGCACGATGGCCAGCCAGGTGTTGGGCTCGATGGGGATGTCGAAGTTGGCGGCGAAGCGCAGGGCGCGGATGGCCAGCAGGTAGTTGTGGCGCAGGGTCTCGTCCGGCAGGCCGGTGAGCTGGATGAGGCCGCCCTTGACGTCCATGAAACCGTCATAGACGTCCCCGGTGGGGGCCGGGCTGCCGAAGCCGGTCATGCGCAGCTGCAGGCGCTCCTGGGGGTCCATCATGTTGGCCATGGTGGGGGTGATGCGCAGCAGGGAAAGTTCGGGATGGCTGGCATCCTCCACTTCCAGGGCATAGAAACGGAAAAGCACGCCGTCTTTTTCCATCTGGGCGATGGCACGCTGGTCCGGCTCGACGCGGGCTTCGGGGAAGAGCTTGAGAAGCGTCTCGAGGTCGGGCTCACAGGCGATGTCCACAGCCAGCTGTTTGCTGTGTTTCAAAAGATGTTCCTGCACGGGCGCATTGATGACGTGGGCGTCATAGCCGTTGCGCAGCAGGGTTTTGCAGATGGTGATGGCGTCTTTTAGCGCTTTTTCCATGAAAACTCCTCAAGCGGCGAAGCCGCATCCAGGGAAATCCCCGGCATACATGCGTTGTGAAGGCCTGACCGCATTGCAGGCCGCTGATTTCAGTATCGGCGGCAATGGGGGCAAAGTCAAGCAACAGTGCGCTCCGGGCGCGATGTCTTCCGGGGGGCAAAAGGGGCTGGAAGCGATGCCCGGGCCTGCGGGGAGAGCCATGCCCGGATGCCCGCATAAACTACCGGGGCACCCCCGCGACCGCCCCGGAACGTCTGGAGGGCAGGGCAGGATGAGAAGGCACGAGTCCCGGCATCAGGCTGTGCGCTCAGGGGAGGGGCAGACCCGTGAGAGGTATGGCCGCCGTCCGGAGGGGTGGCCGTGCTGTCCTTTCAGATAAGGTGGGCGGCCTCGCTCACGCGGAGGCCCCGGGCAACAAAAAAGGCCCCGTGCGAGCACGGGGCCTTTGGAGTGCGGGATCGTGAAACTAGTCGCTGAAGTGACCGGTTTCGCGCTTCACGCCCAGGGCGATCTTCCAGAGCAGGGAGAGCACCAGGGCGCCCACGGCGTACACGCCCAGGGCCACGATGATTTCACGGCCGGTGGGGGCGTATTCGGTGACGGTCTCAAACATGTTGGGAGTGAAACCACCGATGAGCAGGCCGAGGCCCTTGTCGATCCAGGAAGCGGCAACCAGCAGCACCAGAGCCAGGGGCAGCAGGGGGCCGGTACGCCACTGCGGCGGGATCAGGATGATCAGGGAAGCGGCGGCCATGACCACAGCGGCCCACATCCAGTTGGTCACCCAGGAAACGTGGCCTTCATGACCAGCGAACAGGAAGACCAGGGGATGCTGATGACCGGGGATGCCACTGTAGAACGCGGTGAAGACTTCCAGCAGGTAGAAGAACACGTTGATGCACATGGCATAGGTGATGATGGTCGTCAGGGTCTTGATGGCGTCGCGGCCGGGATCGAAGCCGGTGAGGCGGCGCACGATGAAGATCAGCAGCAGCAGGATGGCGGGACCGGAGCAGAACGCCGAGGACAGGAAGCGGGCAGCCATGATGGCGGTCAGCCAGTAATGGCGGCCGGGGATGCCGGCGTACAGGAAGGCGGTCACGGTGTGGATGGAGAAGGCCCACAGGATCGAAAGGTAGATCAGGGGCTTGATCCACTTGGGCGGTTCCACGTCATGGCGCTCGGCTTCCAGGGTGACCCAGCCGATGACGGCGTTGAGGGTCAGGTAACCGATGAGCACGATCATGTCATAGAACATGACCGAATTGGGCGTGGGATGCAGCAGCACGTTCATCATGCGCTGGGGCTGGCCCAGGTCCACCACGATGAAGAGGGCGCACATGACCACGGCCGAGATGGCCATGAATTCACCGAAGATGATCATGCGCTTGAACTTCTTGTAGTGGTGGAAGTAGGCGGGCAGCACCAGCATAACGGCGGAAGCGGCCACACCCACAAGATAGGTGAACTGCGAGATGTAGAGGCCCCACGAGACATCGCGGCTCATGCCGGTGATGGAGAGGCCTTCCTGCAGCTGCTGCAGGTAGACCAGGCCGCAACCGGCGATGACTGCGAGCAGGAAGAGCAGCCACAGGTAGTAGGTCTTGGGACCGGTAAGCAATTTTTCAAGCATGGCCTGTTCTCCCTAGATGAGGTAGTAAACGCCGGGCTGGGTGCCCAGATTGGGCTTGCGGCGAATGCTGTAGTTGGAGGCGAGGGCCTTGCACACATCGGACTTGGGATCGTTGAGATCGCCGAAGAGGATGCGGCCGCCGGCAGCTTCCACGCAGGCGGGCATCTGGCCCACGGCCAGGCGCTCGGCGCAGAAGGTGCATTTTTCCACCACACCGATCATGCGGGTGGGGTAGGCGGGGTTCGGCACGGGATCGCTCAGGTACTTGCGGGGATCCACAAAGTTGAAGGAGCGGGCGCCGAAGGGACAGCCGGCCATGCAGAAACGGCAGCCGATGCAGCGATGGTAGTCCATGGCGATGATGCCGTCTTCCATCTGATAGGTGGCCTGGGTGGGGCACACGCGCACGCACGGCGGGTTGGTGCAGTGGTTGCACAGCAGGGGATAGCTGGCATCCTTCACACGGGAGGTCAGGTGTTCGTTCAGGTCGTCAGGGAAGGCGTGGTCGAACTTTTCGAGCCACATCCACTTGATGTCCTGATGGCCTTCCATGGTGGGCACGTTGTGGGCCTTGTGGCAGGCTTCGATGATGGGAGCGTATTCCTTGGCGTTCTTGAAGGCGCGGGTGTCGATGACCATGGCCCAGCGCTTGGCCTTCAGGGCCTTGGCGTTGGGTTCATAGGAGCCGATGCGCGCACCGGCCTGGGCAGAGCCGGCCATGGTGGCCAGGCCGCTGCTCAGGGCAAAGACCGAGAGGCCCGCCACCTTCAGAAAGGATCTTCTGCTTTTGTTCATTACTTGTTCCCCTTGGGAAGAATGTGGCAGGTCCAGCAGTAAGGATCGACGCTGTTGGACACGTGGCACTTGTCGCAGAACTCTTCGTAGTTGCTGTGGCACTTCAGGCAGGTGTTCTGCAGGCTGATGGTCCACTTTTTGCCGGTGGACGACACATAGGTGCGGTTCTCATAGCGCAGGGCCTGATCGCGCCATTCGTTGAGCAGGTACATGTGCTCGGCGCGCATGAACTCGACGGGTTCCACGCATTCCTTTTCATTCTGGGGCAGGACGACGGCAGGACGCTTGTAGTCCTTGGTACCGCCGAAGTTGGCCCAGAAGGGGGTGGAGAACAGGACCGCGAAAACGAGGATCCCGAGAATGACAGCTTTGGCGTTGTACATGTTGTTATTCCTCCTCGGCCTCGGCGGTCACATTGGGCAGGTCTTCCTGGCGCAGGTCCATGGTGCGCTTGCACTCGCCCTTCATGACCAGGGCATTGGCCACCAGTTCGTGCACGCCGCTCACGGTCACGCCGGGGGCCCAGTAGTCGGCCAGGGGCGGCAGGGTGGCGCGGTCGATGGCGCAGACGCAGGCCATGTGGTTGACGCCGTACTTTTCCTGCACATAGCGCAGGGCGTTACCACGAGGCATACCGGAGCGCATGCGCAGTTCCATGATTTCTTCGGTGTTCAGACCGGAACCGGCGCCGCAGCAGAAGGTCTGCTCACGGATGGTGTTCTCGGGCATTTCCACGAAGTTGTTGCACACGGCCTTGAGCACGTAACGGGGTTCTTCCAGCAGACCCATACCGCGGGCGGGGTTACAGGAGTCGTGGAAGGTGGTGATGATATGGTCGTTACGGCTGGGATCCAGGTTCAGCTTGTTGTGCTTGATCAGGTCGGCCGTGAACTCGGTGATGTGCACCATCTTGGTGGCAGCCGCGTTGGTGAACTTGGTGCCGGTGATGGGGGAGGTGGGCACATCCATCATGCAGGACGGGGCCGGGCCGTTGTAGGTGGCCATGTACTGGTTGATGACGCGCCACATGTGGCCGCATTCGCCACCCAGGATCCACTTGGCGCCCAGACGTTCGGCTTCGGCGTACATCTTGGCGTTGAGCTTCTTGGCCATGTTGAAGGTGGTGAAGGAACCGAAGTTACCGCCTTCAGAGGCATAGGTGGAGAAGGTGTAGTCCAGATCCAGTTCGTGGAACAGCATCAGGTAGCCCATGAAGGTGTAGATGCCGGGGTCCGCGAACACGTCGCCGGAAGGCGTGATGAACAGGATCTCGTGGCCCTTTTCGTTGAAGGGGGTCTTGGGACGGATGCCGGTGATGGTTTCGCAGTCATCGGCCAGCATTTCCACGATTTCCACGAAGGAGTGGGGCTGGATGCCCAGGTGGTTGCCCGTGAAGGAGCAGTTTTTCACCGGGTCCATGATCCAGTGGATGCCCAGGCCCACTTCGTGCAGCAGTTCACGCACGATGGCCGTGATCTCGGCGGTGTCGATGCCGTAGGGGCAGAACAGGGAGCAGCGGCGGCATTCGGTGCACTGGTAGGCGTAGTAGAAGAGTTCCTTCACCACTTCCTTGTCCCAGCTGCGGGCGCCGGCGCGCTTGCCGAGGATCTTGCCCAGCTTGGTGTAGTCGCGGCGGTACAGGGAGCGCAGCAGCTCGGCACGCAGCACGGGCATGTTCTTGGGGTCGTTGGTGCCCAGGAAGAAGTGGCACTTGTCGGCGCAGGCGCCGCAGCGCACACAGATGTCCATGAACAGCTTGAGGGAGCGGTGCTTCTGCAGGCGTTCCTCGAAGGCGTCACAGAGGATCTGTTCCCAGTTCTCGGGCAGGTTCCAGTCTTCGGCCGCCGGATCCCAATCGTGGGGATTGGGCATGTGCAGCAGCTCCATGGTTTCCTTCTTGGCAGGATAGCAGTAGCTGCCCGGCGCAAACTTGGGCTTGATGTCCAGCCAGGGTTCCGAGGGAAACTCGGGACGGCTGGCGATGAGTTCTTGTGGCGTAGGTAATTTAGCCATGATGTCAGCTCCTTACTCGGCGGCCTTGGAAGAGGGCTGCTTTTCCAGCGGCAGGCCGGCTTCGGCCATGGCATCGCGGTAAACGTCCTCATATTCGGCATAGGTGAAGTACTGCTTGGGCGGGTTCCAGGGGTTCACGTGGCGCACTTCGCGGGTGTTGGTGGGAAGGTTGCGCGTGGGGCTGAAGAACACGCCAGGCATGTGCATGAGCTTGGAGAAGGGGAAGTACAGCAGCAGCACGCTGACAAAGGCCAGATGCATGAAGAAGAGCGGGCTGATGCCGTCGGGGGCCACGGGCGAGAAGTGCACCAGACCCATGATGAAGACCTTGACCTGGGCGATGTCGGTCTTATCGAAGTAGCGCATGCAGATACCGCTCAGAACGACGCCCAGGATGAGGAACAGGGGGAAGTAGTCGTTCATCAGGGAGATGTAACGCAGGCGCTGGTTGAACAGACGACGGGCCAGCAGGAAGAGCACGGCCACCAGCAGCAGACCGCCGGTCCAGAAGAAGCGGGGGGCGCCGATCTGCATGATGCCGTCGATGCTTTCCATGAAGGTCAGCCAGCCGGGCACCGGATCCATGAAGAAACGGAAGTGGCGGATGAAGACCAGCAGGAAGCAGTAATGGAACAGAAGGGCGAAGAACCACAACCACTTGGAAGAGTAGTAGATGGTGCGGGGGCCCTTGGTCACAGGGTCGAATTCACGCACGTCGGCCGCGGTGTTGCGGAACAGCGAACGGAAGAAGCAGACTTCCAGGAACATGCGGACGACCACACCGAACTTGGTGTTGGGGCAGTCCCACTTTTCATGTTTGATGAAGTCCAGCGACTTTTCCTGACCCCCGGTCGTGGGGATGCTGAAAGGCACGGGCGATTTGGCCCAGTAAACCATGCGCCAGATGACGCCCAGGAAGAAGGTGACTACCGCCACATAGGGCAAAACCACGCCGAACAGGTACGACAGACCAATGGCCGAACCTGCCCAGGCAATGGCCCCGATGAGCGCCACCACCAGCAATGATGCGAACATTCCCTACCTCGCTTCGAAGAGTGTTAGCTTTTGCCCGAAACCGGGCTGCCATCCACCGATTGCGCCCAGCGCACCAGCTGGGCATGCTGATTGCGTATTTCGGCGATGCGCGTTTCCGCCAGGGTCTCGCGCGCGGCCGAATACAAATCGAAGGCCAGCAGCGTGACGCTGTCCAGCCGAGATTCCGCGTCCAGATACTCCGCCAGATCTTCCTTCTCCTGACACAGGGGAAGGATGTGTTCGCGCAGCAGGGGCTTCATGAGGAAGAAGACCCCCAGGCCCTGGCTGGGCGTATACTGCTGCACGGCACGCAGCCGCACGAAGCGGTCCAGGGCGTGCTTGATCTTTTGCGGCGTCGCATGTTCGCCGGCGATCACGTCATAGATGAGGCCGGCGGCTTCCTTGGTCATATCCCCCACCGGATTGGTGAAAGGATCGTTCTTGGTGCGCAAAAAACCAGTCGTTTGGAGGGGATAGGTCGAATAGACCGCATTGATCCACCCCTCGACGATGACAGCGCGCTGCTCACGGAAAATTTTTTGTACGTTCATGGCAGTACTTTGGCAAAAGGGTAAACGGGCATTCCTATAAAGTGCCCGGCTTTTCTCGTCAAGTTTTTCATCGTCCGGCGACGGCGCCTACGGGCAGGGCGTCGGGCCGCCGCACTGCCCGGCCACCTGGGGTTCCAGGGGCAGAACGGCGTCCGGGAACGTCTGGCCACCGGCCGGTGAAAATTCGATGACCGGCTCCTGCGCACGGGCAGGGGCCGGAGGCTGGACCTGTTTTTTGAGCATGGCCGGCAGGCCGTGATACTCGAAAAACGGTACCGTACGGGAACCGGCATTGAAAATATGGGCCCGGTTGCGCTGCAGGCGCAGGCGCAGGCCCCACTGCCCCGGATGCAGGAACGCCCAGGGGCCCGGCTCCTCCACGTTCTGGCAGGAGGCCACGGCCTCCCTGAGGGTCTTGCCTTCTTCCAGCAGGAGCAACATGCGCTCCACGCGGGCCACGTCGATGTCGTTCTCCGCCACCGGGCAGAAGGCCACGTCCACGCTGCCCGACAGGATGTCGATACCTTCGCGGCAGGCCGAGCAGGACGGCGAGAAGAACATGCGCACCGTGGCCTGGTCGGGATTCTCGCTGATGCTCCAGACCTCGCCCTGCATGCGCACTACCTGGCCCGCGTTGACCACGAACAGCACCAGCCAGACACAGAGCAGGAGCGAACGCTCCTGCGGACGTCTGTCGTCCCGGTGCCGCGCACGGCCGAAGAGCCAGTAGGTCAGGGCAAAAAAACAGGCCACTACCAGGCAGCTGACACAGGGGGAGGTCAGCGCCATGAGCAGCAGCAGGAAAATATCACCCAGCAGGGTCATGCCCGCCAGGAAGTGCCCCGCCGGGACAGCGCCCAACAGAGCAAGACAGGCCAGCACGCCAAAGGCGGCCGTGCCGATCCACCACATGGAGAGGCCGCCGATGACAAGGTCTTGATACAGGGAGCAGCCTGCAGTGACGCAAAAGGCCACTTCGTTGCCCAATGCCGTCCAGATGCAGAAGAGCATACCCAGAAGGGCGGCCGCCAGTGCGCCGCCGGAGATGCCGTAGGCCTGTTTCATGGCTCTCCTTGGTAAAGGAACTACGTCCGGCAGATGCAGACGCACACCCTGTATACTCCATAATCCCGGACAGGTAAAGGCATCTTGTCATGCCTGCCGGGAGTTGCGTTGTGTAATATGTCCTGGATCGGGATAAAGAAAATAAATAGCTGTCTTGATCTCGAAAAAAACAGAGCTGAAAGGGATGTTTCTCTACAAGGAAAAGAGGAAAAAAGAAAAAAATTTTTTCCATTACTAAGAAAGAATGCCGTATTGCAGTTATGAAGTTTCCCTAGGAAAAGAACTGCATCATAAAGTGGACAGCGTTCCTTCCCACTCTTACCTGCCAAAGAGCAAGCGTTGCGTGAGAGAACATTGTGATTCTGTGCACGATGCCAAAATATGAAAAGACGGCAGATCGGGCAAAAAAAGGGGCGCCCCCGAAGGGGCGCCCGCTATCAGGATTTCGCTGGGAAAACCCGGCGATGCTTACATGGTGGAACCGGAAGCAGCGCGCTGCATCTTGATTTCGACCTTTTCGGTCAGGCCGGAGTAGTATTCGCGCAGGATGGCGAGCACTTCTTCACGACCGAAATGATCCGGCACTTCAGCGCCTTCGGACAGCATCTTACGCAGCTTGGTACCGGACAGGATGACGCGGTCTTCCTTGCTGTGGGGGCAGGTACGCATGGAGGCCATGCCGTCGCACTTCTTGCAGTAGAAGGTCCAGTCGATCTTCATGGGTTCGCAGAGCAGGCGCTTGCCTTCTTCAGCGGGAGTGGGGATCTTGTCGAAGATTTCCTGGGCTTCGAACATGCCGTAGAAGTCGCCCACACCGGCGTGGTCGCGGCCCACCAGCTGACGGTTGATACCGTAGTTCTGGCGGAAGGTGGCGTGCAGCAGAGCTTCACGAGGACCAGCGTAACGCATGTCCAGAGGATAGCCGGCCTGGATCACATGCTCGGGCACGAAGTACTTCTGCACCAGGGTGTCGATGCATTTCACGCGGACTTCGGCCGGGATGTCACCGGGTTTCAGGGCGCCCACCAGGGAGTGGATCACAACGCCGTCGCACACTTCCACGCCCAGCTTGGCCAGGTATTCGTGAGAACGGTGCATGGGGTTACGCAGCTGCAGGGCGGCCACGTTCTTCCAGCCGCGTTCGTCCATCTTGGCACGCAGCTGAGCGGGGGTCATGTACACGCCGGGGAACTTTTCGGGGAATTCGCCCTGAGACAGGACTTTCACGGGGCCGCCGATGTTGTATTCTTTCTGGCCCAGGACCATCTTCACGCCGGGATGGTCATTGGGGGCCACTTCCCAGAACTTTTCGGAGTCAGGACCGCAGCCCTTGAACACCAGTTCGCATTCCCACTTCTTGTCGGCTTCGGTCATTTCATAGATGTCTTCCACCTTCATGGTGGCCATGATCTGACCCTTGCGGACCAGGGCGACTTCTTCGCCGACCTTCAGGGCCTTGGCGTCGTCAGCGGACACGTCCAGGGTCACCGGCACGGGCCAGAAGGTACCGTCGGACAGCAGCATCTTTTCGCACACGCTCTTCCAGTCGGCCTTGTTCATGAAGCCGTTCAGGGGAGAGAAGCCACCGATGCCCATCATGATCAGGTCGCCCTTGGCGCGAGAGGAGATCTCAATCTGCTTCAGGCCGGCAGCCTTTTTCAGTTCTTCTTCCAACGCCGCGCCTTCCAGAAGACAACACACCAGGCCCTTGCCGCCATGAGGGGGTACCAGTTTGGACATTGAGAAATCCTCCATTTGATTTGTTGCTATACCGTTGCGCAAGTGGCGCATCCGTAACGTCTCTTTGTGAGTTGCATCTTGTGAATAATCTAACAAAAAGTCAACCACCTTTCCGAATTTTTCACGGAAACGACACGAAAAAGACGTAGCAGAAAACGGCTATCACATTGATTTACAACACAAAGAGCGCGAGAAAATTTTTATTGTGAAAATTGACGCGCACTCGGGCCCCATACCGTTCCGGCTGGAATATCCCGCCACGTCTATGGCCGGGCCCCCTGCCGAAGTTTGGGTGGAACATAGCATGGCCGCCAAAGCATGAAAAGGGGGCCGGCGGGCCTGCTGCTGTATCCTTTTTCCAGCCGTGCGGAAAACAAGGACAAATTCTTGTGCCTTGTGCGCTCATGTGCGGACGGCCCCCTGGTTTTCCCCCCTGCGACGCAAAAAAAAGCCCGGCACCATAAGGTGCCGGGCCGGGGAGGCTGCGGATCAGATCAGGTCAGGTTAGCGGGCCACGGCCTCGCCTTGCACGGGACGGCCTTCATGCTGGCCGGTCAGGGTGCGCAGGAAGCCCACGATGAGGGCGCGGTCCTTCTGGGGCACGTCCAGGCCGGAGCAGTAGATGCCCATGATGCGCACGGCTTCGTCCAGAGTGGTCACGGTACCGTCGTGCAGGTAGGGATGGGTCAGCTCCACGTTGCGCAGGTTGGGCACCTTGAAGCGGTGCATGTCCTCTTCCTTGCCGCTGGCATTGAAGCGGCCCTTGTCGGAACCCAGGGGCTTACCGCCGCGGTCGGCGAAGTAATCCTTCTTGAGGTCCAGATATTCATAGGACTGGCCGCCCATGCTCTTGCCCACATGGCAGGAAGCGCAGCGGTAGGCCTTGAAGCGCTCGTAGCCTTCCACTTCGGCGGCGGTCAGGGCGCTCTTGTCGCCGCGCAGCCAGCGGTCGAAGCGGCTGTCGGGCGAGATGAGGGTCTTTTCGTATTCGGCGATGGCGTCCGTAATGTTCTTTCCGGACCAGCCGTCAGGATAGACGGCGCGGAACTTGGCGGTCAGTTCCGCATCGGCGGCCAGACGGGCCACGATCTCGTCCCAGTTCTTGCTGCCCATTTCGATGGGGTTCAGCGGCGGGCCACCGGCCTGTTCCTGCAGGTCGGCCGCGCGGCCATCCCAGAACTGCACGAAGTTGAACACGGCATTGAAGGTGGTGGGGGCGTTCACATCGCCCAGCTGCTTGCGGATGCCTTCGGAGAAGCGGGCGTTGTCCGTGCCGGCCTTGTCCATGGCATGGCAGGTGGCGCAGGCCACGGTGCTGTCGGCGGAAAGGCGGGCATCGTTGAACAGGGTCTTGCCCAGGGCCACCTTGGCCTCGTCCACGGGCAGACGGTGGGGGATGGGCTGGATGGGCTCGTTGGCATGTTCGGGAGCGGCGTCCGTGGCGTAGTGGGCTTTGCGGGTCTGGGCCACCCAGGTCAGGATGTCTTTCTTGTCCTGATCGGACAGGCGGCTGCCCCAGTGCACCACAGCAAATTTGGCGGGCGGCATGGTGTCATTGAGGATGACCCATTCCATCTTGGCCAGCACGGTCTCGCCCACGGGGCGATCCTTGCGCTGCACCAGCTCCTGGTTGAGGTCCATGGCGCGGATGCCGTCCCTGTAGTCTTTTTCGATGATGCCGCTGATGCCGGGAACCTTGGCATAGAACGGCAGGTCATAGCCGCGGGAGTGACAGGCCATGCACTTGTCCTGCACGATGCCAGAGACACTGGCGAACTTGTGCTTCACATCGTCCAGCCCCTGCGCCATGGCAGGGGTGCAGGCCAGCAGCACGAGGGCCGCGGAAGCCAGCAGTTTTTCCTTCATATCGTCCTCCTTGGGGGGCGATGCCGGGTCGGCATCACGGGTTTTGCCGGGGGGCAGCAGGAGCTTTTTTTCACAAGTAGCGGAGGAAGTCAACAGGAATTTTTACTATTAGCTGGATAACTGGTTATTTTTTGTATATTTTTTTATGAATAATTTTTGATCATTCATGCTGATATATAATTATTCCAATTAGATAACTAATATTTCTGTCCCGGAGGTTGGCAGCTTGTCCTGCCGTCTGCAGCAGAGCGAGCAGGCGGAAGATATCGGAGCGGGATACCAGAGAGGAGCATCTTCAGGGCCTGACGGCCGCCGGGCATAAAAAAAGGGCGTTCCCCATGAGGAACGCCCTGCCATATGCTTTGGATGCGGCATCTGTGCCTAGAAGGGCACTTCGTCCATGTTGGAAGCTTCGGAGGGGAAGGCGGGACCCAGATCGTCGTCGCGCTGCTGGGGCGCGGGACGACGCGGGGCCTGGCGCTGGCCGCCGCCCATGTTGCCGCCGCGGGGAGCGCGGGGAGCGGGCGCAGGCGCACCGTAGTCGTCTTCATAGCCGCCCATGTCGGCACGGGGGCCGTCGCCGCGGCGATCCAGGAACTGGACGCGCTGGGCCTTGATCTCGGTGGTGTAGCGGTCCTGGCCGTTCTGATCCTGCCATTTGCGGGTCTGCAGGCTGCCTTCCACATAGACAAGGCTGCCCTTGGTCAGGAAGTTGGCGCAGTTCTCGGCCTGGCGCTGGAACACGGACACGCGGTGCCACTCGGTACGTTCCACCTTGTTGCCGTCGCGGTCCATGTAGGATTCGTCGGTGGCCACGTTGAGGGTGGCCACAGGGGAACCGCTCTGGGTGTAGCGCAGTTCAGGGTCGCGGCCGAGGCGACCGATGATCATGACTTTGTTCAGCATAGATTCTGTTCCTCGAACGGTTGTTCGTTGTACCGTCTCAGCGCAGGCCGAAAAGGCGCCGGAAGAAGGACGGTTTTTTGCGTTTGGGGCCGGAGCCTGCAGAAAGCAGGCTGTCTTCCATTTCGGTCAGGGCGTCTTCCAGGGACTCGCTGGCGCGGTGGGCGGCCCGGGGATCATTGGCGTGCAGGGCCGCGTCCAGGCTGCTGCGCTGCACAAGAGCATCGGCCAGCGCCTGTTTGAAGGGGGCCTGCTGTTCGGGCCAGCGGTCCTCGGCCATGCCCCGTTCCAGACGGTCCAGAAGGTCGCGGACACCGGCTCCGCCCACACCGGCATGGCCGAACGCCAGGAGACTGAGACCGGGCCAGCATTTTTCCAGCAGGCCGGAGTTCCAGGTGACGTCCACGGTGGTGATGCGGGCCACGGGCGTGGTCAGCGGGGGCCGGATGGCGGACTGCGTGAGCGTGGCCTCCAGCGTGTCCAGCAGGGCGGCCAGGGCCTGGAGACCTGCGGCGGCGTCTTCGGCCTGCCAGCTGCCCAGGGCGTCCTCGCAGTGGCGCGTCAGATCGCACAGGGGGCGCAGGGCATCCAGCGTCAGGGGCGCCAGGTCGTCCACGTTGCGCATGGTCAGGCGGCTCAGGCATTGCGCCAGTTCCAGCAGGCAGGGCTCGGCCTGTGCCTCGGGCACGGCCAGCCAGGCCGCCACGTCCTCACCATAGGGACCGGCAGCCTTGCGGGCCAGGGCCAGCAGGGCGGGCCAGCGACGGGCCGTGAGCCCCTGGGGACTGTCGGCGGCTTTCTGGCGGATCTGCAGTGCCTTGCCCATGACGGTCTAGCCCTTTTCCGTCCACTCGGTCTGGACGCGCATGATGACGTCCTGGATGACGGGCAGCTGGTCTTCGGGGCAGACGCCGATGAGGGGGGCGTCCGCATCCATGTTCTCGTTGTAGCTGAAGTAGACGGCGTAGATGACGCCCGTGGGGCCGCTGTAATGCAGGGGCACCTCACGCTTCATGCGCGACATGATGAGCAGCTCCATGCCGTCGCGCACCACCACGGAGTGGGCGTCCGAGGCGCGGATCTTTTTGTCTACTTCGGGGGTGAAGTAATATTTGGCCCGCTCGGGCGCGCGGAACAGGTACAGGGCCTTCTTGAGGATCTGGTGCTCCACTTCGCTGCGGGTGAGCATGTGGCGGATGACCATCAGGGGCGTGCCGGCCTCCACGAACATGCCTTCGAGCTGGCTGTGGATCTTGCTGATGATGCCCTTTTCAGGCGCGCAGATGGGTTTGGGGTTGCGTTCGCGTTCCAGGGTGGCCAGGCGGGTGCCGGGCTTTTCCTTCCACTGGCCCTGGGGGCCGAGGACCTCGTCGCCTTCCTTGATGTCGGCGAAAGTCACCACGCCGGTGTGGGGCGTACGGATGACGATCTCGCGGTAGGGGGAGGCTTTTATCTCATCCAGCAATGCGGAAATGTTGATCATGTGGTTTTCCCGCTTTTTCGTTTGTCTTGGGTGGGGCCGCACCGTCAAGGGCGGCGAAAGGCGGGGCGGAAAGTCCGCCCCGCCGTCTGCTTGCTAACGGTAGTACAGGTTGCGTCCGCCCATGGTGAGCAGCGCCTGCTTGAGGTTGGCACGGATCTGGCGGCGGTCCCAGATGCCCTGGATATGACCGCGGGACAGGGCCCGGTAGGAGCGGTGATACTTGGGCGGGATGTCCATGCCCGTGGTCTCCTTGATGACGCCGGGGCCGGCAAAGCCGATGTTGGAGGAGCGCACCGCGAACTGGTAGGGAGCGCACCCCAGGAAGCTGGCCACGGGACCGGCGAAGGAGTTGGTATCGTACAGCACCAGGTACAGGCCGCCGGACTCGATGTAGCGGCGCACGGCCACGGTACAGCGGGGCATCTGGATGACGCCGTGGGTGCCTTCCTGGATGCGGATGCCGGCGGTGCCGTGCACATAGGCCAGGAAGGGATAGCGCTTTTTGGCGGCGCGGGCGGCGGCTTCCACGAACTTGTAGCCTTCGGCGGCGCCGAAGGAACCGCCGCGGAAGGTGCCCATGAGCATGGCCACCACCAGCTTGGTGCCGTCGATGCGGGCCTCGAAGGTCATGCAGCCGCTGCGGCAGCCGGTCTTTTCCTGGGCGGCCTTGATGCGCTCATCGAAGTTGGGGAAGTTCAGCGGGTTGCCGGCTTCGATCTCGCGGTTGAACTCAAAGACCGAGCCCTTGTCGAAGACGTTCTGCACGTACCATTCGGGCTCCATGGGGAAGTGATAGCCGCAATGGCTGCACACACCCGCGAATTCGGCGAACAGGTCGGGCCCCCAGAGGTCGAGGCAGCCGTACGAGGCGCTGTTGGGGCAGGTGATGGTACGGTCGATCTTGTAGCGCGGCGACAGGTAGTTCCACTTGCTCACGCGGTTGTCTTCCACCCAGTTGGAAAGGGTGGTCAGTTCCTTGGCAGTGGCCTTCTTTTCCGCCGGGCTGGCGATGCGCTTCCAGGGGCTGAAGATACGGCCCTTGAACACATCCCATTCGCTGCTCAGCTCTTCCATGATGTTGTGCAGCTTGCGCTGGTGGCGACGCACGAAGTCGTACTTGAAGTGCATCCAGGGCTTGGTCACCCAGTCGCGCAGGGCGGCGGCGTTCTTGGCCAGGAAAGGACGGTTGTCGATGGCGGCCGCGCGGGAGAGGCGCAGGAACTTCTGCTGGCGGCGTTCGCGCATGCGGTTCTTGGCCGCGCCGGACATGCCCCAGCGCACATACATCTCGTCCAGGTTGGCTTCGGGGTTGCGCAGGCGCGCCAGGGCCAGGCCGCGGATCATGGGCGGCTTGGTGTTGGTGATGACCACTTCGTCGGTGGCGCGCAGCACTTCCTGCCGCAGGGAGCGGAAGAAGTCGAAGTGGTGCGGGCGGGCACCCAGGGCGGGTTCCTGCACCACGCTGTCGATGTAGCCGAAGGAGAGGTTGTCCTGCGCGGTGATGTGCAGGTTCTGGGCGCAATGCTCGATGAGCTCGGGCGCGGCGCGCTGGCCGGCCTTGAGACGGCCTTCGATGGCGGCCCCGCCTTCGGGCGAGATGACCGAGTAGTAGCCGTGGGAGAGCATGAGGCGCTTGTCGGCCAGGCCAATGGCCTCGGCGCCGCCGGAACCGCCCTCGGAGATGATGGAGATGACGGGCACGCGCAGACCGGCCATGGTGTAGATGTTACGGGCGATCTGCTGGGCCGCGCCGGGGTAGTCCTCGATGGGGTAGGAGCCGGGGGTGAAGATGTAGCAGTGGATGGGGATGCCTTCGGTCTCGGCCACGCGCATGTACTGCAGGGCCTTGGCATTGCCCCAGGGCTTCACGGAACCGCCGTTGCGGAACTCGGCGCCGTGGCCCTTTTCCTGGCCGATGACCATGACGGACTGGGTGTGCATCTTCTTGCCGCGGCGGCGGGTGATGACCGCACGGGCGATGAGCATGCTGGGGTCGAGGCTGTGCTCGTCCTGGCCGCCCACTTCGGTGAAGTTGTCGTAGACGTTCTCCAGGATGTCACGCAGGCAGATGCGCTGGGGATGGCGCACGATGCGCACGCGGTCCATGGGCGTGATGAGCTTTTCCAGGCGTTTTTCCACGAAGACGAAGAGGTCTTCCAGGGAAACGATCTCGGTATGGGGATCCTCGACCTCGCCGTTGCGCACACGATTGGTGAACTCGGTCAGCTTCTCGTCCAGCAGGCGGATGCTGTCCTCGTGCTTGCCGGCGAAGATGTCGCGCGTATACGAGAGCCTGTCGTTCAGGCTTTGGATGCGTTTTTCGATAGTGTTGTCCATAATCTCTTGCGCCGTTTGACGTTGATGGAAGGGGACCGCCGGGGCGGCCCGTCAGCTAGAAGCGCAGGGTGCGGGCGGTGTTGGCCCGCAGGAAGTCCACGTTGGACTTGAGCGCTTCACCGGCGTTGTTCCGGCCTTCCAGGTGCAGGTTGTCCAGGAAGGAGACGCCGCGTTCCCGGGCCTCGGCCAGATCCTTGCCCCAGATGATGGCCAGGGCCAGGTTGGGGTCGAATTCGGTGGGGATCTCGTAAGGCGTATCGGTGGGCACGTGGGTCAGCATGGTGAGCCAGGGCTCTTCCTTCCAGGCAAAACGCTCGATGCGGCCCACCCAGGGGGTGAAGCCGTGCTCGGGGTCTTCGGCGATGAGGCGGTATTCGATGCCCACGCCGTCAAAGGTCACGTCGTCCTGGGTGTAGCCCAGGGGTTCGCCCAGACCGATGCGGATCTGTTCGGCGATGAGGTCCACGGGGCCCTCGTGGTTGCGGATGCTGGAGATGCGGGCCGAGACGCCGTTCTCCACCTGGATGCGGGTGTTCACTTCCATGAGGAAGGGCTCGCCCTGGCGGGTGACGATCCATTCCCAGGTGCCCACGTTGTCATAGCCCACCTTGCGGGCCATGGTCAGGGAGTAGTGGACGATGTCCTGCAGCACCTTGGCGGCATCGAAGCTGTAGTCCATCTGGGCGGGCACGAAGCCGGGGGCCACTTCCACGCGCTTCTGCAGACCGGTGGACTGGATGGAGCAGTTGCGGGTGCCGAAGTGCACGGGGTTCTTGCCGCTGCGGTCGGACACGATCTGGACTTCCAGGTGGTTGAAGTCCGTGATGCGCTGCTCGATGAGCACGCCCTCGTCCTTGAACTGGCGCAGGGCGTAGTTGCGGATGCGGCGGTACACGGAGCGGAAGTTGTCGATGTCGTACACTTCCTCGATGCCCATGCCGCCACCGCCGGCCGAAGCCTTGACCAGCACCAGCGGACGCTTGATGCCCTGCTGCACCTGGAACTCGAACACGCTGCGGGCGATGCGTTCGGCTTCCATCTCGTCATAGATGGGGCGGTCGGAACCGGGAACGGTGGGCACGTCCAGGCTGCGGGCCAGACGTTTGGTGTTGATCTTGTCGCCCAGCTCGCGGATGATCTTCCACGAGGGGCCGATGAAGATCATCTTGCGGTCGCGCTTGGTCACGCGACGGGCAAAGCGGAAGTCCTCGGCGAAGAAACCGTAACCGGGATGCACGGCCGTGCAGCCGGCCTGGTCGGCCACGGACATGAGTTCGTTGGCGTCATGGTAGGAAGAAACCCGGAACAGGCTGCGTTCGCCGCCGTTCTCACGGGCGTAGCGCACATGGCCCGAAGCGGCGTCTTCGGCGGTAAAGATGGCAGTAAAGGCCACACCCAGCTTGCGGCAGGCCCGCATGATGCGTATGGCGATCTCGCCGCGGTTGGCGACGAGAACCTTGTGTTGTTGCAAAGAGTCTTTCTGGCTGGTCTCCAAGGCGGTCTCCTGAGGGCGGTGCTGTGCCGCTCTTGTGGAATGGGCGTCAGCACGCTATAAAGCGGTTCGCTTTTGCGACTGAAAAACAAGAGCTACTACAGCATATCGGCTTGGTCTTCAATATCTGAGGGGGTCAATTCTATGCAAAACTGGGAAGAAGTCCAGCTTGCGGTGGCGGCGCTGCGCCAGCGTCTGGGGGCCGCGCTGCCCTCCCGGCTCGATGCGGCCATCATTCTGGGCACCGGTCTTTCGGGGCTCGTGGAACGTATGGAGGACACGGTCAGCGTCCCCTATGCCGATCTTCCGGGCTTCCCGGTGTCCACGGTGGCCTCCCATGCCGGGGCCTTCGTGCTGGGACGTCTGGGCGGCCGCACCGTGCTGGTGCAGCAGGGCCGCTGCCATCTGTACGAAGGCTTCGGGCCGGACAAGGTCTGCATGGGCGTGCGCGTCATGGCCGGGCTGGGTGCGGACACCCTGATCCTCACCAATGCGGCAGGTGCCCTGGACCCGCAGTTCGATGCGGGCGGGCTCATGTGCATCAGCGACCAGATCAATTTTACCGGCGTCTCTCCCCTGAGCGGACCCAACCATGATGCCTGGGGCGAGCGCTTCCCCGACATGAGCGCCATCTACGACGCCGGCCTGCGCGACCTGGCCTGCCGGTGCGCGCTCGATCTGGGCATCCGCCTGGAGCGCGGTGTCTATATCGGTGTGCGCGGTCCGCAGATGGAAAGCCCCGCCGAGACCCGCATGTTCCGCCAGTGGGGCGCCGATGCCGTGGGCATGAGCTCCGTGCTGGAGGTCATCGCCGCCCGCCATATGGGCCTGCGCGTGCTGGGCATCTCCTGCCTCACCAACAAGAACCTGCCCGACTGCATGCGGCCCGCGCCGCTGGAAGAAGTCATCGCCGTGGCCGGCCGGGCCGGGAAGGACCTGGGCCGCCTTGTGGAAGCGGTGGTGACAAAGTTGTAAAAATCGCGTAAACCATGCGCCCCGGCAACGTTCCGGGGCGATTTTTTTACCAGAGCGAGACAGAACTATGCAGCAGAATGACAAACTTCGTAACGTGGCTATCATCGCCCACGTTGACCACGGCAAAACGACCCTGGTGGACGCCCTTTTCCGTCAGAGCGGCGTGTTTCGAGCAGACCAGCAGGTCGATGACCGCGTCATGGACAGCATGGATCTGGAACGCGAACGCGGCATCACCATCGCGGCCAAGAACTGCGCCGTGCACTGGAACGGCGTGAAGATCAACATCATCGACACCCCCGGTCACGCCGACTTTGGCGGTGAAGTGGAACGTTCGCTCTCCATGGCCAGCGGCGCCATCCTGCTGGTGGACGCCTCCGAAGGCCCGCTGCCCCAGACCCGTTTCGTACTGCGCAAGACCCTGGAAGCCGGTCTGCCCGTGGTCGTGGTCATCAACAAGATCGACCGCAAGGACGCCCGTCCCGATGAAGTGCTCAACGAGGTCTACGACCTGTTCATCGATCTGGACGCCAGCGACGAGCAGCTGGAATTCCCCGTGCTCTACGCCATCGGCCGCGCCGGTGTGGCCATGCGCAACATCGACGACGAGCAGAAGGACCTGACCCCCCTGTTCGAGACCATCCTCGAAAAGATCCCCGGTCCTTCCTACGATCCCGAGCAGCCCTTCCAGATGCTGGTGGCCGACCTGGACTACTCCGATTACCTGGGCCGTCTGGCCGTGGGCCGCATCATGCACGGCAGCATCTACGCCAACGAGAGCCTGGCCTGCATCGGTGAAGACGGTCAGGCCCGCCCGCTGCGCGCCTCCAAGATCCAGGTCTATGAAGGCCTGCAGCTGGCCGAAGTGGACAAGGCCCAGCCCGGCGACATCGTGGTGGTGGCCGGCATCGAGGACGTGACCATCGGCGACACCATCTGCACCCGCGAGAATCCCCGCGCCCTGCCGCGCATCCGCGTGGACGAGCCCACCGTGGCCATGCGCTTCGGCATCAACACCTCGCCCCTGGCCGGCCGTGAAGGCAAGCTGGTGCAGAGCCGCATGATCCGCGACCGCCTGAACCGCGAATGCCTGCGCAACGTGGCCGTGCGCGTGGAAGACACCACCGACAAGGACGCCTTCCTGGTCAAGGGCCGCGGCGAGTTCCAGATGGCCATCCTCATCGAGACCATGCGCCGCGAAGGCTTCGAGCTTTCCGTGGGCCGTCCCGAGGTCATCCTCAAGAAGGACGAGAACGGCAAGACCCTGGAGCCCATCGAGCACCTGTATGTGGACTGCGACGAAGTCTTCATGGGTGTGGTCACCGACAAGATCAACCAGCGCAAGGGCCGCATGCTCAACTGCACCAACAACGGTACCGGCCGCGTGCGTCTGGAGTTCTCCGTGCCTTCCCGCGGCCTCATCGGCTACCGCGACGAGTTCCTCACCGATACCAAGGGCACCGGTATCATGAACTCCTATCTGGAAGGCTATGAAGAATGGCGCGGCGACTTCCCCACCCGCTATTCCGGTTCCATCGTGGCCGACCGTCCCGGCAATGCCGTGGCCTACGCCCTGTTCAACCTGGAGCCCCGCGGCACCCTGTTCGTGGAGCCCGGCGATCCGGTCTACGAGGGCATGATCGTGGGCGAGCACAACCGTGACAACGACATCGACGTCAACGCCACCAAGGAAAAGAAGCTCACCAACCTGCGCGCCGCCGGCAAGGACGAGAACGTCATCCTCACCCCCGTGAAGAAGATGACCCTGGAACACGCCCTGCACTTCGTGCGTGAGGACGAGCTGGTGGAAGTGACCCCCGTGTCCCTGCGCCTGCGCAAGGTGGAACTCTCCGCCCAGAAGCGCTACCAGATGGCCGGGGCCAAGAAGAAGGCCTAGGTCTCCTTATCCCGGATGCATAAAGGGCCGGCAGACATGTTCGCATGTCTGCCGGCCCTTTTTCTTTTTCAGGCGGACAGGCCTGGAAGGTATAGGAAAATCACTACCAGCGTTGATCGCGTGACGGACAGGAGACCAGTCCCTGCGGGACAGCAGGACGACGCTGGGAATAGGTTACGGCTCAGGGGCGTGAAGCGCTCTTCAGGATTTTTCTGAGCCTGGGGAGGGCCTTTGACGTCAACAGCTGCGGATAGCAGACAAAAATGGGCTTACGGTCTGATGTAGGCGAAACCCTTGTTCTGCAGCTCCACGATTTCCACCAGGCCGGCGGGCACCACTTCGCAACCGGGCCAAAGGTCGGCGGCGGTCATCTTGTTGGCATCCAGGGCATTCTTGCACAGACGCAGCTTGAGGCCGCGGGCCATGAGTTCCTCGGCGGTCTTCTGCAGTTCGGTCTGGGCAGGCACGAACAGTTTGACGGCCGGGCCGTTGGCCACCATCACCAGCTCGAATTCCTTGCCGGGCAGGCCGTTCAGATAGTTGCGGGCATTGACGAAAGCAAAGGCCAGCACAGCGGGATCATTGGCGTCCACATGGAGGCAGAGATCATACGACATGGGGAGACTCCTGAAAAAAAGAACTGAATAACTTCATGGTAACAAAGGGGATTTGTCTTGCCAAGCTGTCTCACTGCGGCTATGGGATTATTATGCGCCGAACATATATCCTTTTTTCTTTTTTGCTCATGGCCTGCCTCTTGCTGGGGGGCTGCGGCCTGTTGTTCGGCGATGCCGCCGGAGAACTGCGTGATGACGGCGGGACCAAGATGCCCGCCGCACAGGGCGAGCGCATCCCCTACAAGCTGTCCATCGAAGTGGAGGGGGAACGCCGCGCCACGGCGGCTGAAAAACGCGCTGCGGCCACGGATCCTGACGGGGAGTCCGAGGGCGTGCCCCTGGGCGGCAGCCCGGAGGAGGACGACGAGGCCGGACCGGCAGCCCCGCAGGCGGATGCCCCCGACCGTGAAGGGACGGGAGCCGCGCCGTCTGCTACTAGGGGAAACAGCGGCCTGTCGGACAAGATGCGCGATCTGAGCCAGCTGGAGCAATTGCGTTCCGATCCGCCGGACAGCCTGCTGGGCCTGGAGCGCCGGGCCCGGGGCGATGTGGAGACGGCGGTCAAGCTGCTGCATTCCCAGGGCTATTATGACGGCACGGCGACCTTTCAGATGGACAGCACGACCAAACCGGTCACGGTGCGCCTGCAGCTGACGCCGGGCCCCCGCTATGTGCTGGGCCGGGCCTCGGTGCGCTATGAACCTGTCCCCGTCGTGCCCGCGGCCCTCAAGCACGGCAAGCGGCGGGCGCCGTACAGCGGCCTGGGGGCCCTGTGGGGCGACGAGGCCCGCGAAGCGACCCCGCCCCCGCGTTTTCCCGATACCCTGCGCGGGGTCACCCCCGGCGAACCCGTCACGGCCGACCAGATGCTGGAAGCCGTGGAAAAATTGCCCGAACGCTTGCGCCGCCGGGGCTATCCGCTGGCCCAGGTGAGCAGCCAGCGCTATTTCCTCGATCGCGCGGCCCGTACCCTCAATGCCGAGATCGTGGTGGATACCGGTCCTCCGGCTCTGCTGGGCGAGATCGTGGTGGAGGGCAACAAGGACGTCAGTACGACCTACATCCGCGAACGCGCCCCCTGGAAGGCCGGGACGGAGCCCTGGAACGAGAGCCGGGTGCAGGACTATGTGGACGAGCTCCGCGGCCTGGGCCTGTTCAGCATGGTACGGCAGCGCAACATCAAGGACGTGCCCTCGCCGCGCAAGGACGGCATGGTGGTGCTGCCCGTGCAGCTGGTGGTGCGCGAAGGGCCGCCGCGCTCGGTCAGCGCCGCTGCCCGCTATGAGACCGATTCCGGTATCGGCGTGGAAGGGGAATGGGAACACCGCAACTTCTTCGGCAACGGGGAAAAGCTGGTGGTCTCCCTGCCCATCACGCCCGAAAAGCAGGGGCTGAAGGCGTCGTTCGAAAAACCGGCCTTTCTGGATCGCGACCAGAAGCTGGTGGGCGAAGCCTCCCTGTTGCAGGAATTCACCGATGCTTACGACCGGCGCGGCCTGCGCGTGGGCGCCGGTATCGAGCGCCGCCTAAGCCCCTACTGGTGGGTGGGGGTGGGCGCCTCTTCCGACAGCGGCGCCCTCACCGAGGACGACCGCACCAACGAGCCTTACAGTTTCGTGGGCCCGCACCTGCGCATCGTGCGCGACAGCCGCAACAACAAGATCAATCCCAAGCGCGGCTCGGTGCTGGAGATCAATTCCAAACCCATCTTCGGCTATTACGACGGCTTTTTCACGGCCCTGGGCACGGAAGTGGAAGGCATGTTCTACTACGCCCCCTTCCGCAAAGGTCCGCGCAAGGGGGCCATCGACGACAAACTCGTGCTGGCGGCCCGTGTGCGCGGCGGCAGCATGGCCGGGGCCGAGATGAACAACCTGCCCAGCACGCTGCGCTATTACGCCGGTGGTGCCGGTTCGGTGCGCGGCTATTCCTATCAGGCCATCGGCCCGCGCAACGACAAGGGCGACCCCAGCGGCGGTCGTTCCTACCAGATCGTCAATCTGGAGGCCCGCTACAAGATCACCGACGAGATAGGCATCGTGCCCTTCCTGGACGGCGGCATGGTCTACGAGGACGCCCTGCCGCAGATCTTCGGCGATATGCGCTGGGGCGCGGGCCTGGGCCTGCGCTACTACACGCCCATCGGCCCGGTGCGTCTGGACGTGGCCACGCCCCTCAATCCCGTGGACGGTGATCCCCCCCTGCAACTCTATATCAGCATAGGACAGAGCTTCTGATGGCCAGCGAATCCGGCACTCCCCCTGTTGTCCCTGACGGCCGGCCGTCGGGCCCTGCTCCCTCGGAAGGGGCAGCGCCCGTGCGCAGGAGCTTTTTCCGGCGCCGTGTCCTGCCGTGCCTGCTGCTTTTCGTGCTCCTGACTTTGCTGGCCGGGGCCGGAGCGGTCTGGTGGCTGCGTACGCCCGGCGGGCAGGACTGGCTGCGGCAGGAAGCCGACGCCCTGCTGGCTCCGCCCCTGGCCGAACAGGGCCTTTCCCTGGAGCTGATCCGTCTGGAGGGGGCCCTGCCGCTGGAGATGGAATGCGCCCTGCGTATGCGTGATGCCGGGGGCCTCTGGCTGGATGTGCCCCGGGCGCGTGTGGACGTGGGTCTGTCCGTCTTCCCGCCCGGCATCTCGCTCGACCTGCGCCTGGAACACCCCTCTCTGTATCGCCTGCCCCAGCTGCCTCCCTCTCCCGACGAGCCCTCCCCGCCGCTGGCCGAGACGCTGGCCGGGCTGGAGACGAGCCTGCGGAGCGCGCTGGACATCACGGCCTCCCTGCCGGGCTGGCTGCCTTCCCTGCATGTGCGTGACGTGGCACTGGATGGCCTGTGGCTGGGCTCGGCCGTACTGGACGGCAGTTCGTCCGGCACGCTGGTGGATGCCTCCGGGCAGGCAGCACAGGACGCGGCGGCTTCGGCCGGAACGGGGAGTGTGCCTGCGGATGCTCAGACGCCCCCGGTCCCTGCCGTCGCTGCGCCTGCCCCTGCACAAGAGGCGATGACGCCCGGGGCTCCCCCGGCGCCGCCCCTGTCCGTGGCTGTGGCCGCCGTGGAAAGCGCCCTCCGCGTCGGTGAGGGGCTGAAAATCTCGCTGTGCCTGACAGCCGAAGCTGATTTTTCCCTGAGCGGGACAACGGCCCGGGCCGGTCTCCAGGCCTCGTGGCAGTTGGCGTCCGCATCGGCAGCCGCTGCTTCGGCCACTGAGGAGACGCCTTCCGCCGCTGCGCCCGCTCCCGGATCCGGTGTGACAGCGCCCGGGATGACTCCGGCGGCGGCCCCGGCACAAGAAGCCGGTCCTGTTCCTGCGCAGGAAAAAAATACGGATACGGCCCCCCTCCTGACGGAAGCGGCAGGACAGTGGCTGCCCGCGCCGCTGGCTCTGCTTTTGACGCCCGGGCAGGCGTCGTCCCTGAGGGTGGAGCTGGCCCTGCTGCCCGGTGAGCGCCCCGTGCTGGCGCTGGAGGCCCTGCAGGCGGATGCCGGGGCCGTGCGGCTGCGCGGCCAGGGGACGCTGGAGCTTGCCACCGCTGCGGATGCGCTGGCCTCGCCGCTGGCACTGGATTGCTCGCTTACCGTGTCTTCCGCTGCGGATGCGGCGGCCCTGCTGCCCCAGGCGCGGGCCTTGCTGGCGCCCCTGGGCGATGCCCTGCGTCTGGACGTCGGCGTGAAGGGCAGTCCCGGTGCGCCCGAGCCCCGTCTGGAACTGGCCTGTGCCACGCTGGACTTAGGCGGACATGCCGTCAACGATTTCTCCCTGCTGGCAGGCGGAGAGGCTTTGCCGTGGCCGCAGCTGGCTGCCAAAGGCGAGGTGGAACTGCCGCTCTCCCTGCAGGTGCGCACCGGAAAAGACCACATCTCCACGAAACTGCGCCTGCGGGCCGGACATGACGGCGCGGCCTGGCTGCTGGGCCTGCCGCAGCTGGAGTTGCACGGCGCCGGTGCCCGTCTGGACGGTGCCCTGCTGGCCCTGCTGCCCGATGCCCCGCAGGAGATGCTTGCCGTTCCTGCTGCTTCGGCGGAAAAGCAGGCCCCGGTCCCTGCGGTGGGAGAGGCCGGGACGCCCCCGGCTCCTGCGGATACGGCCGGACAGCCCGCAGCGGCCCTTCCGGCGGCCCCTGTTCCTGCCTCGGCTGCGGATGCCGCCGCAGCCCCCGTCCCTCCGGCCCCGGCCATCGTAGGCAGCGATTTTGTCCCTGCGCGACTGCTGGCCCGGCTGTTCCCCGATCCCGGGACAAGGCCGCGTTTGTGGGCCTCGCTGTACGGCGAGATAGAAGACTGGGCCGCGCTGGGCCGGGTGCTGGACTACTGGTCACCGGGCCTGCGCCTGGAAAAGAAGGATGACCGGCCTGTCCGTCTGATGCTGCGTGCGGGCGGTCTGCCGTGTGCCCCGGACAAAGCCGAAGAACTTCCGCTGGCGGCTGTGGCCGGACTGGCCGATCCGGCCTTCCTGAGTAGCCGGGACTGGCAACAGTGGTTCAGTCTGGATGCCGACGTGGGCTTCCTCCGCCTGCACGACAGGGGAGGCGAGCGTCTGCTGCTGCGCGAGCTGCATCAGCATCTGCGCATCGACGATATTTTCGGCCGGGGAAAGTTGGAACAGCGCCTGGACGTGCGCCAGCTCCATGCGGCCGGTCTGCGTCTGGAGCGGGTGCTCGTGGGCCTGAAGGGCGAACTGGCGACCCCGCTCGAAGCGGAACTGGCCTGCGCCGGAGACATTCGGGCCAAGCTGCGTCTTCGCTGGCAGGGCGACAGGCTGGACATCCCCGTGTGTGACCTGCATCTCAAGCAGGGCGTGGGCCTGCGCCTGCAGGCAGGGACGGCCCTGGTGCTGGACAAGGACGGTCTTTCCCTGCGTGGTCTGGATGCCCGCATCGCGCCTGCGGGGCGGGTACGGGCCACGGCCAGCCTGAAGCCCGCGGCCATGGATGTGCGCCTGACGCTGGACAGCATGGATCTTGCCCCGTGGCGGACGGTAGTGCCGGGCCTGCCTTCGGCCGCGCTGGCTTTCCAGAGCCGCCTGCACGGCAGCCCAGCGGCCCCTGCCGGGACCTTCCGGCTGGACGTGCGGCGACTGGAAGTCCCGCAAAGCTCCCTGCCGCCGCTGGATCTGGCCCTGACGGGCAAGCTGGGCGGCAGCAACGGCAAAGGACGTCTGGACACACGGCTGGAACTGCCTCCCTCCACCCGGCAGGCCCTGGGAGCGGAGCAGGCCGGTCTTGAAGTCCGCCTGCCCCTGCATTTTTCCGCCAACGGCCTGCCCCTGCCGGACATGAAGGCCCCGCTTTCCGGGCGTCTGGACTGGCAGGGTGACCTGGCCCCGCTCTGGCGTCTGGTGCCGGTGGCCGACCGCCGCGTGACCGGACGCCTGGACATGCATCTGGCTCTGGCCGGCAGTCTTGCCGTGCCTACGGCCAAGGGGCGGCTGGAGATCGCGGGCGGACGGTATGAGGATCTGGCCCTGGGCATCCTGCTGACGGACATCAAGGCCTCGGTGACGGCGGGCAGCGGCAAGGGCCTGAAGCTGGAGCCCGTGCATGTGGAGGCCTCCATGAGCGACGGGCGCGGCGGCCTGGTGACGGCCGCGGGCAGTCTGCATCCCGAAGGCGGCAGGCTCGATCTGGATGCCGCCATGAAGCGTCTGCGCCCCCTGCGGCGCGCGGACATCCAGGCGACCCTGTCGGGCACGGCCTCGGTCAAGGGCACGCTCATGGCGCCCCAGGTGGCGGCGGACATCACCATCGACGAGGCCCAGGTCAATCTCAACCGCCTCACCGGCAGCAGCGTGACCACCCTGCCCGTGGAGGGAACCAGCGAGGCCCCGGAACCGGTCACGGAAAAGAAGGAAGGACGCGGCTCCCTGGACGTGAGCGTCCGGGCGCCCGGGCATATCGCCGTCAACGGCCACGGGCTGGAGAGTGAATGGCAGGCCGGTCTGCGCGTGCGCGGGGCCCTCAACGATCCGCTGGTCATCGGCAGTGTGCGCTCGGTACGGGGGCAGTTCGACCTGCTCTCCAAGATCTTCACCCTGCGCCCCAGCACCATTTCCTTCAACGGCGGGGCGGTCTCCAATCCCCTGCTGGACGTGACCCTGCGCTACGAAGTGCCGGAGATCACGGCCGACGTGCGCGTCAGCGGCTCCGTGCGGCGCATGAAGCTGGAACTGAGCAGTACGCCCTCCTTGCCGCAGGAAGAGATCATCTCGCGGGTCATGTTCGGACGCGGCTCCAGCGAGCTGGGCCGTTTCGAAAGCCTGCGTCTGGCCGCCGCCGTGGCACGTCTGGCCGGATTCGGTTCCGGCGGCCTGGGCGTCCTGGATCTGGGCCGCGCGGTGCTGGGCGTGGACGTGCTGCGCATCAATTCCGCCACGGACAAGGAGAGCGGGGATGAAGAAAGCAGCCTGGAAGTGGGCAAGTTCATCGGCGAGAAGATCTATCTCGGCGTGGAACAGGGCCTGGAGCCGGACAGCACCGCCGTCATCATGGAACTGGAACTGACCCCGCACAGCAAGGCGGGCATCCGCACGGAGCAGGACAACACCAGCGCCGGTGTCCAGTGGAAGATGAATTACTGACGGACACCGAGACAGCCTGAGGCGCTTGCGGACGCTCCCTTGCGATGGGCAGCCGTACGGCGCTCCGGGGCCTGGAAACGATGGCGTTGCTGTTCCCGTCAGAAGTCCGGCCGGATTGCCTTGCCTGCCGTCGGGCACTGCCCGCGGACGCATCCGGGGGGGGTGGGGCACCTGCAGCGTACAGGCCTGAGGCCCCCTGCTGGTGCTATCCCTGCAAGGAATAGAGGATGGAACGACTGACCTTCAGCGATGCCGGTCCTGCGGACTGGCCGTATCTGCTGTGCCTGTGGTGGCGCAACGTGCGGGCCACGCACGGCTTCGTGGCGGAGGACTATCTGCGGGCCATCGGGGCTGCCTTGCCGGGCGTCTATCTTCCGGCCATGGAGCGCGTACGTCTGGCCTGGCTGGAGCTCGCGTCCGCCGGAGATGCCGGGGACGAATGTGTGCCGAGGACGGCGCAAGGCCCCTTACCGGCGGGCACGGTGGCTGTGCCCCGTCCCTCTCAGGGGCGTTTGCCGGCGGGCTTTCTGGGCAGCGTGGAGCAGCGGGTGGAGATGCTCTTCGTGGAGCCGGGCCTGCGGGGCCGGGGTATCGGTACGGCCCTGCTGGAGGACTTCGGCTCCCGGCATCCCGAGATCCTGCTGGACGTCAATGAACAGAATACGGCGGCCCGGATATTTTATGCCCGCCGGGGCTTCGAGGTGGTAGGGCGCTCCCCGCTGGATGGGGCGGGGCAGCCGTATCCGCTCCTGCATCTGCGCCGGGTGCGGGCCGGGGGCGCCGGGGCAGGGCAAACAGCCTGACGCATGGCCTTTTAACGGGCTCGCATCCCTGCCGTCACAACAGGGGGCGGCATCCTGCTTTTGCTCCGCAGAGGACACAGCGGCGACGTGGCCGCTCAAAAAAACGGAAACGCCGGGGGGGACCCGGCGTTTTGGCATCGTCCGGGAGAATGACAATGCCGTCTCTCTGGGGAAGGAGATATCTATGCGGCTGCCACGCGGCGGCCGTGGAGGACGTAGTACAGCAGCACCGCGCCGAGGACCACGAAGGCCAGGGTCTGATACATGCCGTCATACCCTGCGGCGGGGATCATGAAGCCGAACAGGTAGGGCCCCAGACCGATGCCAAGGTCGAAGAAGATGAAGAAGGTCGTGGTGGCCTGGGCAAAGCGGGATTTGGACACCAGCGAAAGCGAGACCGCCTGCCCGGCGGACTGGAAGTTGCCGAAGCCCATGCCCAGGATCAATCCTGCGGCCAGCAGGACCCAGCTGCTGTTGGCGTGGGCCATCATGGTCAGGGAAAGGGCCGTCAGCAGCAGGGCCGGGTAGAAGATGATGTTCTCGCCGCGCAGGTCGAACAGGCGGCCGGTCAGGGGCCGGGTCACCAGGGCGGCCAGGGCGTAGAGCAGGAAGAAAAGGCTGGCCGCGCCGGTCAGGCCGCGTTCCGCCGCATAAGAGGTCATGAAGGCCTGGATGCAGCCGTAGCTCAGGCAGGTGATGAGCGCCACCAGCGAAAAACGCACCACACGGGGGTCGATGTAGCTGTTGAGCTCAAGGAAGGGCCGGTGGCGGTGGCGCATCTCCGGCAGGTCGTGCAGGCCGAAGAAGATGGCGATGCAGGCCAGCCCGATGCCCAGGCAGGTCTGTGCCAGGATGGTATAGCTGAAATACTGGGAGATGAGGATGCCCAGGAAGGGCCCCAGGGCCAGCGCGAAGGCCGTGCTCATGCTGAACAGGCTGATGCCCAGCCCGTGATGCTGGTGGGGCACCACATAGGCCACGATGGTACCGGTAGCCGTGCCCATGATGCCCACGCCCATGCCCATGCACAGACGTTGCACGAAGAGCAGGGCTAGGTTGGGGACCCAGAAAAAGGCCGCGATGCTGGCCGAATAGAGCAGCAGCCCGGCAAAAAGGATGGCACGGCAGCCGCACAGGGAAAGCAGGTTGCCGGTCAGGAAACGGCCGATAAGGCAGCCGATGACCATGATGCCCGCGGTGAGCCCGGCGCTGCTGAGGCTGGCGCCGTAGGTGGCCCGCGCGTAGGCCGTGCTGGTGACGAACATCAGGTAATAGGCCGTCATGACCAGCAGGTTGATGCAGGCGACCACATTGAAGTTGCGGTTGAAAATGGAGCGCAGGGCTTCGCCGGTGCTGGCGGTGCTGCGGTCCTGTGTCCGGGGCCGGGATCTGTGTTGGGTGGGCATAGGGATTCCTGGGCGAAATATCGCCATACCGTTGCGTGTGCAACGATATACGTCCGGGTGCTTTCTCTTGTCAAGCAGAAAACCTGTCCGGCGGACGGAGCGCTTTTGCCCTTGCAAGGCGCTGCAAGGCTGACTATGAAAAAACGACGTATGTGACCTACATCAATTTTCTGGAGCTGTTGTGGAACTGACCTATAAGTGGATCGCGCTGGCCAACCGGCATTACCTTATGTACCTGAACAAGCGTCTTGCTTCGTACGGTCTCAGCGGCAGCCAGTATCTTTTCATCCTGAACATCTGCCGCCAGCCCGGCCTGACCCAGGACAAGCTGCCGGACATCATCCACATCAACAAGAGCAACGTCACCCGTGCCCTGGCCCATCTGGAAAAGCGCGGCTTCATCCGGCGTGAGGTCAATCCGCAGGACAAGCGCACGGCCGCCGTCTTCCCGACGCAGAAGGCCCTGGACGTGTACCCGCACGTGCTGGAGATCATCCGGGGCTGGGACGCCTCGGTGACCAGCCCGTTGACGGAGGACGAGAAGCACACCCTGCAGGCCCTGCTCAAGCGCGTGGTGGCCTCGGCCCACGAGTACCGCAGTACCGAGAGCTAGAAAATTTTCGGGTACCCCGTGCGGGGAGCCCTTTTGACGCAGCAGCCGCTGCCCGGACATACAAGATGCCGGGGCAGCGGCTGCTTTTGCTTGGAAGGCGCATCCCTTCCCGAAGGGCATCATGCCCTAGTAGCTGATGCGCTCGATGAGCTTGCGGCGGGGCGTAAGCGAGATGTGGTAGTACTGGTTCTGAGGCACGTTGATGTAGGGGATGTCCTCCTCACGCTGGCGCAGGAACAAGGAGAGGATGACTCGGTTGATGGCCTGGTGCCCCACCAGCATCACGGGCAGTTCCCCGGCCAGGAACAGGGCCCGCTGCAGGCCGCGCCGCACACGCTCGCGCAGCATGGCGTAGCTTTCGCCGTGCGGGTAGGCGTAGTGGTACTTGTCCGCGTTACGGCCTGCCGTGACTTCGGGCATGGTCTCGCGGATCTCGCTGTAGCTCATGCCTTCGCAATCCCCGGCCCATATCTCGTCGAATTCCTTGAAGGCCATCACACGGGTATCATGACGTCCGCGCAGCAGAGGGGCTGCAGTCTCGTGCGAGCGCATGCGCGTGGAAGTGAACACCCAGTCCAGCTTCTGGTCGCGCAGATGCAGGGCCAGGGCCTCGGCCTGCATCCGGCCCTTAGCCGTCAGGGGCGGGTCTCCGCCGATGCGGCCCTGCACGTTGTATTCCGTCTGGCCATGCCGCGCCAGGTACAGGCTCTGCACCCACCAGCTGACCACGATCTCGCGGATGGCGGGATAGTAGGGGGAGCCTTCGCAGGGCTGTTCCGCCAGGATGCGGCTGGACATGGTGTCCACGCACAGCCAGTACTGCTCCTTGCCTACAGGTTCGTAGATGGCTTCGTAATAGCCGATGCGGCCCACAAAGCTCGCCAGTGCTTCGTCCTCGGTATAGCCTGCGTATTCCGGCAAGCGGGTCTTGTTGCGGATGCAGGCATTGAGCAGCACGGGGTCTTCATTGACGCATTCCAGAAAGAGAACGGGATGATCCGTGAGGCTGCGCTCTATGAAGGCCCGCCGTGCGCGGCTGACGTTGGTGGCATCCAGGATGGCCACGTCACCTTCCCGGTTCAGCCATTCTTTGGCCCGGACCAGGTTGCGCTGGCAGATCTCCTCGCGGATCCTGCGTCCTTCGGCATTGTCCGGGGAATAGAACTCCGGCAGGGTGGATTCCGCCCCCAGCAGTTCGCGGCGGACATCGCCGTTGTTGAAGATGGCTGAACGGAAGCCGTCAGCCGCCAGGCCGCCGCAGATGCGCCGGGCCAGACGGGACTTGCCGCGTGCGGGCAAGCCCACCATGACGAGATAGAGCTTGTGCATGTGACTCCTGTGGGCGTTGGTCTGTACGGATCTCAAGCGCGGCCTGGCCACGAGCTGGACAGGGCCGAGCGTCATGCCGGTCAGCGGGACGCAGGGGCCGCCTTGGGGGCCGCAAGCTGTTCCAGGGCCTTTTTCAGCGGCTTGCCGGGATGCTTGCCGCACCACTCCTGCAGGGCGTCGCTTTGGGCGGCCATGCTCCCCAGCTCCAGGGGGCGATAGGGGCGGTCTTCCTTGAAGGCCTGATGGCCGTCCCACCAGAGGACCAGCGGCAGCCAGTTGTCGCCCTGCTGGCGGAAGGCACGGCAGGGCTGGGAGAGCTTTTGACGCGATAGCTTTTCCCGCACTGCCTGCCAGCGTTCCGTCAGGCGGGACATGGGGGCCGCGGCGCAGGCGTCATGCAGGCGTATGGGCAGGCTGGAGGTCCATTGCTCCCCCTGCTGCCAGAGCTGGAAGGGAAGATCTTCCTTGCCGCTGCGGGCCGCCACATAACCGTCCAGCCATTCCAGCGGCACGTCCAGGCGCAGGCCGCCTCCTGTTTTTTTCCTGTCCACCGCCTGTTCGGCCAGAGGACGGCAGATCAGGGCCCCCACGCGCAGGTCGCTGTCTTCAGGGCTGCTGCCCAAAAGTAGCATTTGTCCTGGTTCTGCCTCCTGTACCGTGATGGTCAGAGGGGACGATATGTTTTTTTGAGGCTGTACCGCACCGGCAGAAAGAGGGCACAGCAGCATCACCAGTAGAAAAGCCGCACACAGCGGACTAACGGGCGTGTTTCGCATAATTTACTCCTGCCGCAGGATAGCATTGCCGACCGGGGGATTGGAAGCGGGTTTGTCGTGGGGGAATGGGCGTTTTTGGGGCAAAAACTGCCCCTCCCCTCACCCCCCCAATCCCGAAAAAAAATTTGCTCGGGTGTGGACGACAGTTCCCGCCGTTGTCTGGAAGGGCAGGGATATCCGGGCGTGCCGGAAAAGGGAACAGACGGGTGCCCCTCCGGGAATGAAGGGTATTGTTGCAAATTGCCGAGAGTGTTGCGTCTCCTGCCATGACAACCGGCAAGGAGCAGGTGATGGGGAAGGCTCTGGACTGTGGCGGTAGGAGAGCAGCAGAGGGCGTTGAAGTACAGGCAGGGCGGGGCCGCTCTGGATGCAGGGGCGGGAGGACAGGCTCAAAGATCTTGCCGGAATGAGGAACAAGAAGCGGATACGGGCTGTCTGCACTGAGGCCGGTGTCCGGCCGGGAATCCGGCGGCGCGGGCATCTTGTGCGCAGGTCCGGATGATCAGGGAAGGAGGCCCTTGCCGGTGAGACGGTGATGGGGACCGGCGCACGACCAGAGCAAAGTTTTTTGAAGGGGTGGGGGAGCGCGAGGGGGCGGGGGACTTTGTGTTCACAAAAGTCCCCCGCCCCCTCGCAAAAAAACAGCTGCGGCAGCTTAGGCCGTGACGGTCAGGCGCAGGAAGCGCTTCTTGCCCAGCTTGATGACGTATTCACCGGCAGCCAGGGGCGACATGGCGTCGTCGCAGCGCTGGCCGTCCACGGACAGGGCGCCTTCCTTGATGAGGCGCTTGGCTTCGCCGCGGCTCTTGACCAGACCGGCGGCTTCCAGGAAGGCGGGCGGGGTGCTGTCGTCGCCCTGGGCGCAGGTGTGGCAGGGGGCGTCATCCGGCACGCCGCCGCTGGCAAAGACGGCATTGAAGCCCTGGCGAGCCTCGTCGGCGTCCTTTTCGCTGTGGTAGCGGCTGACCATTTCGTGGGCCAGCATTTCTTTGGCAGCCTTGGGATGCACGCGGCCCTGGGCCACGTCTTCCTTGAGGGTGGCGATCTCTTCCAGAGACTTGAAGGACAGCAGCTCGTAGTAGCGCCACATGAGCTCGTCGGAGATGGCCATGACCTTGCCGAAGATCTCGGAGGGAGCTTCGTCGATGCCGATGTAGTTGCCGTAGGACTTGGACATCTTGCGCACGCCGTCCAGGCCTTCCAGCAGGGGCATGGTCAGGATGCACTGGCTTTCCATGCCGTAGTGGGCCTGGAGGTTGCGGCCCACCAGCAGGTTGAACTTCTGGTCGGTGCCGCCCATTTCCACGTCGGCCTTGAGGGCCACGGAGTCATAGCCCTGGCAGAGGGGGTAGATGAATTCGTGGATGGAGATGGGGCGCTGCTCACGGAAGCGCTTTTCAAAGTCATCGCGCTCCATCATGCGGGCCACGGTATAGCTGGAGGCCAGACGGATGAAGTCCGAGGCGTCCATCTTGCCCAGCCAGTGGGAGTTGAATTCCACGATGGTCTTTTCGGGGTCGAGGATCTTGAAGACCTGCTTCTTGTAGGTCTCGGCATTGGCGATGACCTGTTCCTCGGTCAGGGGGGGACGGGTCTCGGAGCGGCCGGTGGGGTCGCCGATGCGGCCGGTGAAGTCACCGATCAGGAAGATGATCTGGTGACCCAGCTCCTGAAAATGGCGCATCTTGTGCATGACCACGGTGTGGCCCAGATGCAGGTCAGGAGCGGTGGGGTCAAAGCCCACCTTCACGCGCAGGGGCGTGCCGCGTTCCAGTTTCTTGCGCAGTTCCTTCTCGTCAATCAGTTCCGCCACGCCGCGCTTGATCACGGCCATTTGGCGATCAATATCCATCATCGAACTTGTCCTTGCGTGGAGTTGGCCCGTTACGGGCGTTATCCCGGCAGGATAGCCTCGGCAAAGCGGGGGTGTCAATGTCCCGCAGGGGAAAAGGACGAAAAAGGGCGGCATGCCTCAGGGGAGGGAAAGGCCGTGCCCCCGGGGGGCAGGGAAGGCAGCGGACAGGTGGGCGTGAGGGATGGCGGGAACGGGGAACAGCCGTCCCGCGCGGCTTCAGCTCCGTCGCGGTAGGGCCCGTGGGGAAGGAGGACAGTCGGCGTCGAGTCTTTTGGGGAGAGCCGCGGGCAGGCCGGGAAGGCCTCGGCAGGCGGGGCGGCAGGCAAGGAGCGGGCAGGAACAAGGAACGCCTGCAGGGACTGTCGCCGAAAGGGAAGAAACAAAGGTCCTGTTCGGAATGCCCGGGGACGGGGATAAAAAAGGCGCCGACGGTTGCCCGTCGGCGCCTGACGTTGCCCGCCTGGAAAGGCCAGACCGGGAACTAGCCTTCCTGCTTGACCTTGGACTTGGTCATGGCAAGGCCAACGCCTTCAAACAGCTCGAAGATGGCGAAGCCATACCAGAGCGTGTAGATGACGTAGAAGATCAGCATGCCGCTCATGAGCCAGATGTGATCCGACACCTTCACGGGTTCCACGCTGTAGAAGTTGTTGCCGGGTTCCACGGCGCGGCGCAGGACCTGGTCAACGACCTGGGCCTCGGCGATCAGGCGCTGCTTCTGCAGTTCCTTGATGGAGGGGCTCAGCACATACCACCAGGCCGCGGCGGCCTTGAGGGCATGGGTGCCGTCGTAACGGGCGGTCACGGTCTCGGCGTCGTTGTGGTACAGGCTGTCGGCGTCGGTGGTGGCGGCGTTCAGCATGGCGGCCAGGTTGCCTTCGTAGGTGACCTTGGCGCCGTCAGCGCTGGCGGTCATGCCGGCCTTGGTCAGCACCTGCACGGCGGTCTCGGCCAGATCGGCCTTCTTCATGGTCACGGTGACCTTGACGTTGACCTTTTCCACGGTCTTCACATGTTCACGCACACTGGGGATGAAGTAGGAAGAACCCTTGGAAAGTTCGTTGAACACGTTATCGGCGTACTGGAGGCCGGTCAGGTGGTTGCCCTTTTCGTCACGCATGACGGGGGTGAGCAGCACACAGAACAGGACCAGGAACGAAATCAGCAGGATGGAACCCCGGACAAAGGGGCCTTTTTCATGAATAAGCATAATTAGGCCTCCCCTCTGAGCTTGCCGAGATTAAGGAAGAACTTGCTGAACACCCAGAGGCCGAAGAAGGCGACGACCACCCAGAAGATCACGTTGCCCACTTCTTCGATGATATTCACCACAGACATGGACCAGTCGAGGTATTCCATTTCGACCAGCTTCTTGGGCAGGGTGGCGGCGCGGTTGATGAAACCAGAGATGATGGACACGGCGTAGAAACCGCGGATGTGCACGCCCTTTACGACCTTGGTGGTCAGAGCGCCCACCTGGATGCCCAGCAGGGAACCCAGCAGCATGCCCACGGCCAGGGTGTAGAACACGTAACCGTAAATGGCGTACTGGCCCACGGAAGCCAGACCGGCGGTGAAGATGATCTGCAGGATGTCGGTACCCACGGTGGTCATGGAGGACACACCGAAGATGTACACGAACATGGGGAAGGTCACGAAACCGCCGCCCACACCCATGATGGCGGCCAGCATGCCCACGACCACGCCACCGGCGGCAACGATCCAGCCGGAGATGCGACGGCCACCAGGCACCAGGTCTTCGTCAAAGGTGATCATGGGGGGCACGTTCAGGCTCTGCAGCTTGACGGAAAGGCCGGTCATGCCGGCGGTGCCGCCGTGAGCGTCGCCGCTGTCGGCCTGGGTGCCGCGGGTGGCTTTCAGGAAGTCGAACAGGGCGTAGAAGCCCAGGAAGCCCAGCAGCACGGCGTAGATGGTGCTGATGAACATTTCGGACAGCAGCGGGTCGGCATTGTACAGGCCCTTGTTGATGGCGCCGCCCACGAAGGTACCGGCACCGGAGCCTACCAGGAACGCGATGGCCAGTTTGACGGACACGTTACCGAGCTTTTTATGGACGGTGGTGCCCATGATGGCCTTGGCGAAGATGTGGAACAGGTCCGTACCGACAGCCAGGATGCCCTTGACGCCCGCGGCCATCAGGGCCGGGGTGATGATGAAGCCGCCACCGGCGCCGATGCAGCCGGTGATGAGGCCGGCCGCCAGACCGACGGCGATGGAGGCCAGGAAAATGGTGGTGGTGTAGAAGGCCGGCGCATACGCGCTTTTGCCGCCCAGCATTTCGTGGGCTTCATAGGCTTCGGCACCGCACACGAGCAGGATGGGCGCGGCCAGGGCCAGCAGGAACAGCATCTTTTTGCGGTTCTTGATGATGGACGTGGAGACTTCCAGGTCCCATTTGGCGTAGGCCTGCGAGCTGCTTAACAGAAATTGATACAGTGATCTGCCAAAACTCATAACTCCTCCCGGTATGTTTGCCGTCAAAAACAGCAAAAAACATGCCATTTGTGCAAAAAATCCCAATCGCAAGCTAACATGCCGTAACCAAAGGAGATACGGAAAACAAAAACAGCCTGCTCCCCTGATGGAAAGCAGGCTGTCAGATGTCAGCTTTTTTTACAGTTGCAAAAAAAAGCTACTTTTTGTTCAAACCTTCACTCTGTCCGAAGATGACCAGTTCCAGCCAGTCCAGAGCAAAGTCCAGCGTGGCTTCGTCGGATTCCATGACGGCCTTCTGGCGCTCTTCGGTGATCTCCACGCGGCGGAAGATGCCCATCTTTTCGATGAGTTCGCGGAACTTGTCCAGCTGGTAGAGGCAAAGGATGACCATGGTGGCCATGCGCGGTTCCAGCGGCTTTTCCGTGGCCTTGACCATGGCCATCAGGCGCATGTAGCGGTCATTGGCGGCATTGTATTCGTCCAGCTCCTGGCTGGCCAGCCAGGTCTGGGCCGTCCATTCCTTGCCTTCGTCAAAGCCGTGGCAGTGGGGCTCACGCACCAGGAAGAAGCGTTCGTCCACGCCCTCGTGGCCCATCTTGGTGCCGCGGCCCAGGGGGTAGAAGCGGCAGGCGCCGGGGCGGTTCTCGTACACGGAGCAGCCGCCGGGCGTCACGAAGGGACAGGGTTCGCCGGGGCCTTCCAGCATGCGCAGCAGAGGCAGGGGGAAGCCCGTGTCGGGGAAGGTGCGCATGCGGGTGAAGTCGTTGAGGAAGGCCTCGCTGGGCATGTTGTTCATATGACGGCGCAGGCGCAGCACGTCATAGGGGGTCAGGGGCAGGGTCAGTTCCGCACAGCAGCGGTTGAAGCAGGGAACTTCGGGATGGCAGGCAAAGCAGAAGGTCTTGCCCGGTTCCAGCTCGGGCAGGTTTTCCATGAATTCGCGGCTGGCGTCTTTTTCCATGATGCGTTCTCTTGTTGGAAGGTTGTGGGAGCAGGACAGTGTTTGGGAAAAATTTCCCTAATGCGCGCCGTCCTGCTTGCTTGTATCCTCTTCCGGGGTTTGCTGCAAACTTTTTCGTTCCAGAGGAAGGACTGCGGTGCGATGGAAGGGGCTGCGGCCCTTTTTACTGGGCTTTATGCCGCTGCAGCAGGGCAGGCATAGGGCAGGCTGCTGCCGTACCGGACTGTCTGGTTCGTCTTTGCCGACTTCGCGGGAGGAGCATGCATTCTAGGCGGGATGAAGGTCAGGTACGCAGAGAGGGATCAGGGATCGTCCTGGAGAGCCGGTACCCTGCCTCGTGTGGAGAAGCGCGGGTCTAGGCTCAGGACTCATTAAAGGTAAAAAATAACGATAGCCGCAAGGTGAATTGCTGAAAGGAATGTATGAGCACAGCGATCATAGCGCATGGCTATGTGACGCCAGTCATTCACCGGGAAAACATGTGTTCTATCTTGTGATGCTGGAGATATTGTTTCTTGTTGTAATACTCATGACTCTTGTATTTTTCCGAGAAGGAATGCAGGGAGTGCAACCTCGATTTTTCAAAAAACTGCGAATCCATCCGGCATCATAGCCCCTGTCAGCAAGAAGTATTCGGGTTGAAGGCAGAGTTGGCAAGAGACATGCCGCACCGCCATAATCACTGATGCTTCCGGCTGTCAGCAATGTCCGAATCGGACGTCCGTCGAAGTCGCAGACTACATGTAATTTGGTGTTCAATCCTCCTTTTGTGCGTCCGATACAGCGAGAGGAAGCCCTTTTTTTCTCAAACTTGCGGCAGTTCTGTGAGCTTTCAGACAGGTAGCATCAATCATGAGAAGGGATGTGTCCTGGGTACTTTCGGAAAGAGCCGTAAAAATCTTTTCGAAGACGCCCATGTTACTCCATCTGACAAAACGGTTATAAAGAGTTTTATAGGGGCCGTATTCTTTTGGAGCATCCTTCCATCGGAGACCGAACTTGAGAACATGGATAATTCCACTGATAATTTTTTGATCGTCCCTTCTGGGAATGCCTCTTGAACGAGGAAAAAAAGGGCGAATGACATCCATCTGAGCGGAAGAAAGGTAAAAAAGAGTGGACATAGAAACCTCCATATCCATACTTATCCTTTTTTGACGTCATTGGAAATAATGAGTCCTGAGCCTAGGACTTGCCACGGGATGCCCCGGATGGTAGAAAGCCGGCATGCGCTCTCCTTGCGGAGGAACGCGGGCATGATCTTCAGGCTTCCGCATGCCCGCGCTCACCACGTAAGCCGCAAGGAGTATCCCCATGCCCTGGCTTGCCTTGTTCACCGCAGTCGTCACGGAAATTATCTGGGGCCTGAGCCTCAAATGGGCTCCCACGACCTCCCGTCCCCTTGTTGCCTCCCTCATCCCCATTGTCCTGAGCTTCCTCAACATGGGCCTGCTGTCTTACGCCATGCGCTTCCTGCCCGCCGGCCTGTCCTACGCGCTGTGGACCGGCCTCGGCTCCATCGGCGTGGCCGTGGGCGGCATGCTCTTCTTTCAAGACCGCATCTCCCTGCCCCAGGCCGGCTTCATGCTGCTGATCCTCGTGGGCTGCATCGGCGCCCGCCTCGCAGCCCCGCAGAACTGATCCCCCCTTCTCCGCAAGGCGCGCAGAACAAGGCCCCGTTCCCGGCAGGAAACGGGGCCTTGCCGTGCACGGGGCCGGGCCCCTCCCGCGCAACCGCCCGTGGACGAAAGCGCAGGGGCCGGGCTCAGCCAAAAAGCATGGTCGATCCGTTCATGAGCAGCTCGTCAAGCTCGCTGTCCGTGAAGCGGGTGCGGCGCTGGAGGGCGTCGATCTCGTCCTGCGGGTCCATGATGGGGTAATCCGTGCCGAAGACCAGCCTTTCGCGCGGGTGCCGCCGCAGGATGGCGCGCAGGGTGTCGTCGTCGATCTCCTGCATGCAGGAGGACGTGTCCATCCAGACGTTGCGGTCGGCCAGCACGTCCAGCGCGTACTTCCATTGCCGGAAGCCCCCCAGATGCGCGGCGCAAACCCGGAGCTTCGGGAACTTGTCCAGAATGGCGGCCATCTTGTAGGCTCAGGACTCATTAAAGGTAAAAAATAACGATAGCCGCAAGGTGAATTGCTGAAAGGAATCTGTGAGCACAGCGATCATAGCGCGTGGCTATGTGACGCCAGTCATTCACCGGGAAAACATGTGTTCTATCTTGTGATGCTGGAGATATTGTTTCTTGTTGTAATACTCATGACTCTTGTATTTTTCCGAGAAGGAATGCAGGGAGTGCAACCTCGATTTTTCAAAAAACTGCGAATCCATCCGGCATCATAGCCCCTGTCAGCAAGAAGTATTCGGGTTGAAGGCAGAGTTGGCAAGAGACATGCCGCACCGCCATAATCACTGATGCTTCCGGCTGTCAGCAATGTCCGAATTGAACGTCCGTCGAAGTCGCAGACTACATGTAATTTGGTGTTCAATCCTCCTTTTGTGCGTCCGATACAGCGAGAGGAAGCCCTTTTTTTCTCAAACTTGCGGCAGTTCTGTGAGCTTTCAGACAGGTAGCATCAATCATGAGAAGGGAGGTGTCCTGGGTACTTTCGGAAAGAGCCGTAAAAATCTTTTTGAAGACGCCCATGTTACTCCATCTGACAAAACGGTTATAAAGAGTTTTATAGGGGCCGTATTCTTTTGGAGCATCCTTCCATCGGAGACCGAACTTGAGAACATGGATAATTCCACTGATAATTTTTTGATCGTCCCTTCTGGGAATGCCTCTTGAACGAGGAAAGAAAGGGCGAATGACATCCATCTGAGCGGAAGAAAGGTAAAAAAGAGTGGACATAGAAACCTCCATATCCATACTTATCCTTTTTTGACGTCGTTGGAAATAATGAGTCCTGAGCCTAAGGCGGCGTGCGCGAGCTTCCTGCGCCGGACGTCCTCAGTCGTGACGGCCCGGACGCCAGGAGCCGTCCCGCTGGATGCGGGGCCGGGGCAGGCGGTGCTGGCCTTCGGGACGCAGGTGGTGCTTGTTGCGGAAGTCGTCGTAGCCCTTGCGTGCGGGATTGCCCTGCCATTGCCGTTGGGCGGGTCGGGGGGAAGGCCGGACGGAGGACGAAGGCTGCCGGGACGGGCCGGTCATGGCGGCCACACTGGTGACGGTGGACGTGAGGGAGCCACTGCCTGCGGACACCTGTGCGGTAAAGACCGGGGCGGCGCCCAGGAGACAGAGGACGGTCAGCAGGCGGAGGGTCTGGCGATACATGACGGGACCTCGTGGAGGCATACGGTAGGGGAGAGCAAAACTGTCATTGTGCCGGATGTCCCTGTGCCCGGGCGCCCGGCTTTTGAAAGAGGGGCCGAAAATCGCCGGACAAGACGACATGGTCATGCCCGTTACCCGAATAAGAAAAAAGCGACCTTCTCCCGCAGGAGATGCCGCTGCACAGTCCTTCCGATAGCTCAGCCCCGTATGGCGGGTTTTGGGGAGGGAGGGGGTGTGGGGGAGGGGGCCCCTTTTTGCCGCAAGCAAGCGACCGAAGGCGGACCGCAAGGGCTGTGCCCGTTGCGACGAAGGAAGCTACGGGCATCGACAGCAGAGATAAGGGGTTCCCTCCCCCACAGACATTCTTTCAGATGGGCCCTGCTAGATGACCTTGTTCAGGGCGTATTCGATGATGCCCTCGGCCCCGGCGTCGCGCAGACGGGGGATGAGGTCGCGCACCACGTCGATGTTGACCACGGTTTCCACCGAGAGCCAGGCCTCGTCGCGCAGGGGCGAGACCGTGGGCGAGTTCAGGGAGGGCAGCATCTCGAGGATGGCGTCCAGGTTGGAGGCCGGCGCGTTCATCTTGATGGCCACCAGGCTTTCAGCGCGCAGGGCGCCCTGCAGGAGCAGGGTCAGCTGGTCGATCTTGGCGCGCTTGCGCGGGTCGGCCCAGGCTTCCTTGTTGGCGATGATGACCGGGTAGGAGCACATCACTTCGTCGATGATGCGCAGGCCGTGGGCCCGAATGGTGGTGCCGGTCTCGGTCACTTCCACGATACCGTCGGCCAGGCCTTCCACGACCTTGGCTTCCGTAGCGCCCCAGGAATAGAAGACGTTCACGTCCACGCCCACGCGCTTGAAATAATTGCGGGTCAGACCTTCCAGTTCGGTGGCGATGCGCTTGCCGGCCAGGTCCTGCGGGCACTGGTAGGGGGAGTCACCGGCCACGGCCAGCACCCAGCGGCAGGGGCGGTTGGACGTCTTGGAGTAGACCAGATCCGCCACATGCACCACCTTGTCTTCATGACCGCCTTCCGTGAGCCAGTCCAGACCGGTGATGCCCACGTCCAGGATGCCCGCGGCGATGTAGCCGCCGATCTCCTGCACGCGGCACAGCGAGGCCGTGATCTCGGGGTCATTGATGTCCGGGAAATAGTTGCGCGTATGCTTGCGGATCTTCCAGCCGGCGCGCTCGAAAAGGTTGATGGTGGCGTCTTCCAGCGAGCCCTTGGGCACGCCCAGTTTAAGGATGGCCTGCGATTCTTCGCTCATCGTGTCTACTCCGGCAGGCGAAAGGCCTGCTGCTGTGTTGTTTGGGCCATGCGCCGCATGGCTCCTTCCCAGAGACGGGCCCGAAGGCCCGAAGAAAGCATCGTGCGGTCCCGGCTACTTGGTGCCGTAGACCTTCTGGGGATCGAAGACCACGGGGGAGCACTCGCGCACCACGCCGTTGTCCCATTCCCGGTAGAAGCAGGAACGCCGTCCCGTATGGCAGGCCGCGCCGCCGATCTGCTCGATCTTGAGCAGCACGGTGTCGCTGTCGCAGTCCAGGCGGATGGAAAGCACTTTCTGTACGTTCCCGGACGTACCGCCCTTGTGCCAGAGTTCCTTGCGGCTGCGGCTCCAGTAATGGGCCTCGCCGGTTTCCAGGGTACGTTTCCAGGCTTCTTCATTCATATAGGCCAGCATGAGCACTTCGCCCGTGGCCGCGTCCTGCGCGATGGCGGGGACCAGTCCCTTGGAAAAATCGGGACCGAAATCCGGCTGTAATTGCGCCATGGCTCCCTCCGAATCAAAAAAACATGCTCCGGTGCCCCTGTTCGTACGGCGGGTGCGCCGGTGAGGCCTTTCAGGCTAGCCGCATTCTTGCCCGGACGCAAGCGGCGCCCGCATCCGGCGGCCTTTTTTCACAGCCTGCCCGCCGCCGGTGACAGACTGGCGACGCCGGGGTGACAAGAGCCGCGCCCCGTGCCTTTTTGACGCCCCTGCGTACGGGGAACGTTTCGGGCGCTGCCTGACGGAAAGATGGTCAGGCTTTTCAACAACGCGGCCTGCCCCTACACCCGGCAAAGGGGGCGCTTTTGTCCGGCTGACGCTATCGTGAAGGCCTTTGCGGGTCGCCCCCGTACCCGTCGCGGGAGGGCCCCGGCGGCGCCTTGCGCATGGGCGCCGCTTGTGGCAGTTTAGTGCGTTTCCGACATCAAAAGAATAACCCATCCGCATCGGCGGCAGACGGGATCCCCCCGGCCGCCATGCGTCAGAGAGCCATCATGTCCGACATTACCGATCCTACCTGCCCCGCCTCCGCCGGAGAGGCCGCGCAGGAACAGGCCGCCCCTGCGGCCGAACTTTCCACCCCCGGCGCTTCCCTTGAGAATTTTTCCGTGGCCGAGCCCGAGAACGCCCTGCCGCGCGCCACGCTGGAGACCCTGCCCGAGACCATCGCCGCTGCCTGCGGCCGTGCGGGCTGGACGTCCCTAATGCCCGTGCAGTCCCTGGCCCTGCCGTACCTGCTGGAAGGCCGCGACATCATGGTGCAGTCCCGTACCGGCAGCGGCAAGACCGGCTGTTACCTGCTGCCCCTGGTGCCGCGTCTGGATCCCGAACTGCACGCCGCCCAGGCCCTGATCCTGGTGCCCACCCGCGAGCTGGCCGTGCAGGTGGAACACGAGGCGCGCACCCTGTTCGAAGGCACGGGCATCCGTCCCGTGGCCGTCTATGGCGGCGTGGGCTACAAGAAGCAGATGGATGCCCTGCGTGACGGGGCCCAGCTGGTGGTGGGCACGCCCGGGCGCGTGCTGGACCATCTGCTGCGCCGCACCCTTTCGCTGGACGATCTGGACGCCCTGGTCTTCGACGAAGCCGACCGCATGCTGTCCATCGGCTTTTATCCCGACATGAAGGAAGTGCAGCGCTACCTGCCGCGCCGCCGCATCCATACCAGCATGTTCTCGGCCACCTATCCGCCGCATGTGCTCAAGCTGGCCGGGGAATTTTTGACCGAGCCTTCCATGCTTTCCCTTTCGCAGAAGGAAGTGCATGTGGCCGAAGTGCAGCATCTGTTCTGCCAGAGCCGCCCCATGGACAAGGACCGCGTGCTGGTGCGCCTGCTGGAGACCGAGAATCCGGCATCGGCCATCATCTTTTGCAACACCAAGGCCAATGTCCATTACATCACCGGCGTGCTGCAGGGCTTCGGTTACAATGCCGACGAGCTGTCGGCCGACCTTTCTCAGGCCCGGCGCGAAGCCGTGCTGGACAAGATCCGCCAGGGCAGCCTGCAGTATCTGGTGGCCACGGACGTGGCCGCGCGCGGCATCGACATCCCGGCCCTGTCCCATGTTTTTCTCTACGAGCCCCCGGAAGACCACGAAAGCTACATCCACCGTGCCGGCCGTACGGGCCGTGCCGGGGCTGCCGGTACGGTCATCTCGCTGGTGGACATCATGCAGCGCATGGAACTGGAGCGCATCGCCCGTCATTACAAGATCGCCCTGCGCGAGATTCCCGCGCCCACGGACGAGGACGTGGCCGTGGTGGCCGGTGCGCGCGTGACCACCCTGCTGGAGAGCCGTTTCCGCAAGCTGACCGGTCTGGAGAAGATGCGCGTGGCCCGTTATGCGCCGCTGGTGCGCGAACTGGCCAGCCAGGCCGAGGACGACGAGAACGGCCTGCTGCTGGCCATGCTGGTGGATGCCGCCTATCAGGAGAGCCTGGGCCATGTGCAGCAGCTGCCCGAAGGCCGCAGCGAGTCTTCCCGCCGTGGTGACGGCGAGGGCCGGGGCCGCAAGCGTTCCTCCCGTCGTCGCCGTGATCGCGGGGACAAGAGCGCCGAGGCCGCTGCTCCTGCCGCCGAGGCCGTCGCGGACGCCGCGCCCGCGGCGGATGGCGGGGATGCTCCCGCCCCTGCCGAAGGGGAGGGCACGGCCAAGCGTCGCCGTCGTCGCCGTCGTCGCAAGCCTGCGGCTGAAGGTCAGGCAGAAGCATGAGCAGTCTGATGGCCGTCCGTGCCGATGCGGTACAGGAGGCCCTGGACAATTTTCCCGTCCTGCTCCTCGATCTGGATGCGGGACGGGCCCTGCACATCCTCGGTATCGGCCGTTTGCAGTTCCGGCGTCGCGCCCGTCTGCTGGCGGAGTGGCGCGGCCTGTGCATGGCCCTGTGGCGTCTGGCCCTGCAGCGCTCCTTCCCTGAGCATGCCGAGGCCATGTTCCGGCAGTTCCGGGAAAGCTTCGGGCAGAGCCATACGGACAAGATCTCTGCCCTGGCCCTGGAGCGTGCCCCGGCCTACTGGGAGGTGCTGGCCGAGCGGGGCGATGCGGACTTCCGTCCCGTGTCCCGTTTCCTGGCCGCTGTCTTTTTCGAGGACGAGGCCCGCGCACAGGCCATGGCCCTGCGCCTGATGCTGCATGTGCGGCAAACCTATCAATCCATTTTCGACCGTCTTATCTGAGCAACTGGACCATCATGGATACTTCCCCTTCCGCGTCTCCCCGCGCCACGGCCGTCACCATCGGCAATTTCGACGGCGTCCATCAGGGCCATCAGGTCCTCATCCGCCGTGCGCTGACCTACAGCCAGCAGTTCGGCCTGGATTGCGTGGTCATCACCTTCTGGCCGCATCCGCGCGTGCTTTTCGGTAAGCCGCATCAGCCCCTGACCAGCCGGGCCGCCCGCATGCGCCTGCTGCAGGGCCTGGGCGATCTGCGTGTGCTGGAGCTGCCCTTCACCCACGAGCTGGCCGCGCTGTCGCCCGAGGAGTTCGTCCGGCAGCACCTGCTGCCGCTGCGGCTCAAACATCTGGTCATCGGCCATGACTTCACGCTGGGGCGCGGTCGCAGCGGCCAGCCCGACGTGCTGCGCTCCCTGGGCGAGAAGTACGGCTTTGATGTGGACCAGCTGCCGCCGGTGGAAGTGGGCGGGCATGTGGTCAGCTCCACCTGCCTGCGCGAGCTCATCGGCAAGGGCGACGTGGCCACGGCCGCCAGCCTGCTGGGCCATGCCTACGGCTGCGAGGGACTGGTGGTGCACGGCGAAGGCCGCGGCACCGGTCTGGGCTTCCCTACGGCCAATATCGCCATCCCGGACACCATGTTGCCCGCGCCGGGCGTCTACGCCACCCGCGTGGTGGTGCCGCACCTGGGCAAGACCCTGCAGGCCGTGACCAACATCGGCCGCAAGCCCACCTTCGGGGACTACGGCCTGAGTATCGAGAGCTTCCTGCTGGATACGGACCTGAACCTCTACGGCAATGAGCTGCGTTTGGACTTCGTGGCCCGTTTGCGCGACGAGAAGCGCTTCGAGTCCGCCGATGCCCTGGTAGCCCAGATCCGCACCGACGTTGCCCGGGCCCGCGATTTGCTGACCATGTATTTTTAGAACAGACGGCGATGGTATAACGCACCTGAAATGACGGGGCTGCCCTGCGGGGCGGTATCCTCATGCCAGCTAGACCGGCGTGTAACGAGAGATCGTTACGCGCCGTTTTTTTGTCTGATATATGTAATTGCGTGATTTTAATACGGTTATAATCCGTTGAAAAATATGTTTTCCTATTTTAAAAAAATATAATTTTATAACACGCATTGGAGAAAGCGATGAAAAATGAAGTGTTTTTTAGTATGTTTATAATTATTATATGTATATTTGTCTGTATCATAATTTTGAGAAAGTATGCTAGGAAAGTAGAAGCATTTTTTAGAAAATATAATGTGAAATTAATAGTTAAATTTTCTTATAAAAATATCGAATTATATGAACGGATGTCTAGACGTAATGGATATTTTGTAGAGATACTTGGAACAGATAAGGTTGAAGAAATTGAAAAAGAATCACGTAGGCAGCTGAAAGAGGAATTCTTTAAAAATATAAAAGAACTTGAAGAGTATCAGGATGAAATAAAATCCAGTAGTGGGGATATGGATGAATTTTTGAGAATAGAAAAAGCGAAAGTGGAATTAAGAGAGATATATGACAGGTGTGTTTTGATATATCCTTTACTGATGCCAAATTTAATTCCACTAGAAGATTTTGATGAATTATATGAGAAATATTGCAAAAGGAAATGATTTTTATTGAATAATTTTGTATTACTGTGAGGTTGCTATGACGCATGAGGTCTCCCCACAACATGCGATATTCGGGCATTTAGGGACTCGTCTAAGCGTGGAAGAAAGAATTGTATTGGATATTTTTAATAAATTTTTGCCACGAGGTTGGGAGATATATGTACATCCACATTTGAATGGGGTGCAACCAGATTTTATCCTTCTTAATCCTAACGTTGGTATTGCTCTCTTTGAAGTAGAGGAGTGTTCATGGACTGATAATAGCAGACTTGAAGAAAAAATAAAATTTGCACAAAATGTATTAAATAAAATAAGATTATATAAAAGAGAATTATACGAGCTTTACTGTCCGCGTCTTGGTGAAGCCTATGGTAATTCTCATGCTGCATGGGCGGTAATCACGACAGGTGTGATTTGTCCAAATTTGGATAAAAATTTTCTTATAAAGTATTTTTACAATAACTTAGATGACGGAGAAAGGAAATATCAATATTTTACGGTTAGCGGATGTGATGAAGTAACATCGAAAAATCTGCAAAAAATTTTTCCAGAAAGTTATCGTTCCCATTCGTATATCATGCGAGAAGAATATGCACAGGATTTGCGTGCATGGCTCGTGGAACCTGATTTTTCCAGAATCCAGAGAACTCCTTTACCTCTAAGCCGTATCCAAAAAGATCTGGCTTCTACGCGTACAAAAAGTGGTTATCGCCGCATAAAGGGGGCTGCGGGATCCGGGAAAACCGTTGTGTTGGCAAAACGTGCGGCAATACTGGCTGCGGAAGGGAAAAAAGTTCTCATTTGTACATTTAATATAACGCTTTTAAATTATATTCATGATTTGGTTATTCGTAGTTTTGATGGTAAAAATGGGCTTTTTAATATAGAGTTTGTACACTTTCACAGGTGGTGCAGATTGGTTTGCTATCAATATGGGTATTCAAATGAATATTTGAATATATGGAGAGATGAGTCTGTAACTAGCGATAAAAAAATCAATAAGATCCTTCCTGATTTGACCTATAGGGTGATAGAAAATAATGAATTTAGTAAATATGATGCGATACTTGTTGATGAAGGACAGGATTTTCAACCTCTTTGGTGGACCGTATTGCGTGCGGCTTGCAAACAGAATGGAGAAATGCTTCTTGTTGCTGATCAGACGCAGGATATTTACGGTACGGCAAGCTCGTGGACTGATGAAGCTATGGAAGGTATGGGATTTCGTGGTGATTGGGTCAAACTTCCATTCAGTTATAGGCTGCCGCCTGACGCACTGAAAATAGCGCAGGACTTTATTCGTCGATTTTATAGTGAAAAGCAGTTTGAATTTCCAGTCGATGACAGAGATGCCCTTCCAGATATATGGCCTTGTCAGCTGCGCTGGATTCAAAGCTCCCTTGAGAGACGAGGAGAAGCCTGTTTTATTGCTGTCAAAGATATGATGAAGGCTTGCGGAGAAAAAAGCAAAGCGGCTATTCCTGATATAGTTGTTTTATCTGAAACAGTAGAATGCGGTCGTGATATTGTTTGTGAACTTGGTAAGCGAAATATAAAAACTATAGATACATTTGATGAAAATGCTCAAAATCAGCGTCGAAAGAAAATGGGCTTCTGTATGGGGAAATCCGCTGTTAAAGCAACGACGCTCCATAGTTTTAAAGGGTGGGAAGCAAGATTTATCGTATTATGTATCATCTCATCGACAGAAAAAAATATATCCTTGCTCTATACAGGCATAACAAGATTGCGCCGTCATGAAAAAGGTTCTTATATGACAGTCGTGTGTTGTGATGACGGCCTGGCTGAATTTGGGAAAAGCTGGCCTGTTTTTTCGCTGATTCGCTAAGGTGTTTGCTCCCCATAAAAGAGCGGTCACCTTTTTCTGCCCCTTGAGTCCTGCCGCGCTCCGGCATAAGGTGTCCGCCGGAGGAAACACGATGCTGGCAGACCTGCATACCCACACCAACACGTCCCACGGACACCACAGCGCCGCCGAGATGTACGAGGCCGCTGCCACGGCCGGACTGGATCTTTTCGGCCTGAGCGAGCATTCCCCCCTGCCGGAGGAATATGCCTGTAAGCTGTATGTGGCGGCGTTCCCCGGCAATTTCCGGGACTTCGTCCGGGACGTGCAGGCCTTGCGGCAGCGGGAGCTGGAGCGGGGAGACCGACCGTTGCCCCTGCTGGGCGTGGAACTGGACTGGCTGCCCGACTATCCCAGGCACATGTGCCGTTTCCTTTCCTGCTGGCCGTTCAGCTATGTGATCGGCTCCCTGCATTATGTGGGGCTCTTCCCGGTGGCGCGTCCCAACACCTGGACCGACGGCCGGGAGGCCGCCTATGCCCGCTACCGGGAATATTATGAAGAGATGGCGCGCATGGCGGCCAGCGGGCTGGTGAACGTGGCCTCGCATCCCGACTTCATCAAGCGGGCCTCCTACGGCCTGTTCCATGAGTGGCTGCGCGAAGAGGGCAGCCTGGATCTGGTGGCCCGTGCCGTGCAGGCCATGGCCGATAACGGGGTCATCATGGAGGTCTCGTCGGCCGGGTTGCGCCAGCCCTTTGCCGAGCCCTATCCCTGCCCGGCCATCATGGGGCTGGCCGCCGACTTCGGTGTGGACATCTGCCTGGCCTCCGATGCCCACGACAAGGCCGACGTGGGTGCCGGGCTCGCTGACGTGGCCCGCTACGCGCGTGCCTACGGCTTCCGTTTCGATACTCTGCCCCTGCGGCCGGACGACATCGCCACCCGGCCCGCCGTGCTGGCGCAGGCCCTGGATTATCTGGACGGCCCCCTGCCGCGATTGCGTTTTTCGCTATAGTTTCGAAAGGTTTTCCGATCCCCGGACGATATGTGGACGGGGGCATACTGAGGCATCATGGCTCCGGCAGCGCCGGAGCTTTTTTCATACCATCCGGCAGGGCACTGCGAGGGATGCCTGCGCTGTTTGGCTGAGATGCGCCGCCGTTGCCGCAGGACTGTCGATGTCCGGCCCAAGAGAGGACGCTCCCTCCCGAGCCGTTTTTTTTATGGCCGGTATCAGCTGTGCGGCAGCAGGCGGTGCAGCAGCCAGCCCAGGAGCGGCGCCAGCAGCAATACGGTGTACAGGCGCACCAGATGGAAGGCCAGCACGGCGGGGGCGTTGGTGCCCAGGTCGGAGGCCATGCCCACCACGGCCTGGAGCCCGCCGGGGCTGGTGGCCAGAATGGCGCTGCCCGCATCCAGCCCGGCCGAGCGGCAGATGAACCAGGCCCCCAAAGCACCGGCCACGACGAGCAGGGCCGTGGAGCCGAACATCAGGGGCGCCATGGCGCGTATCTCCAGCAGGGTGCCGCCGGTCATCATATTGCCGACCATGACGCCGATGGCGATCTGGGCCCCCAGCTGGAACAGACGGGGCGTATCGGCTTCCACATGTCCCAGCATCTTGACGGCCAGCACGGCCACCACGGCCCCCAGCATGGCACCGCCGGGGATATGCAGGAAGAAGAACAGCAGGCCGCCCGCGATGCCGCAGGCGATAAGGAGCAAGAAGGTGGTCATGGGTCCTCCATGGGTTGCAAGGGAGGGGACCATGATGCGGCAACAGGGTCGTGGCGGTCAAGGTTGCGCGAGCAACGATTTTTCGGGGTTGCCGGAAAGCGCATGGCTGCCGCCGTGCGGTGGGTACGGGGAGCGGGACGCCGGAGCAGGGGAGCCGTGGGAAGGTGGGGGAATCGTCCGCCCGTGACGGACGCGGACGGTCAGTACTGCTGGCGGAGACGGCTGCCGGACGAAGCAGGAAAAAGGGGAAGGAAAGCGCTTGTCCAGGGCGCTTCCTTCCCCGCTGTCATTTTTTCCACCACCACTGCGCGCGGCGGCAGAGCAGTTCGATATCACCGGCAGCGGCCACGTTGAGCATCTTGCGATACTGGCGCACGGCCTCGTGGCTGTACGGATTGGCCTCGAAGAGGCCGGTGAACATGGTGCCGTCCTCGGTGAGCATCTTCTCTGCCGCGTGCAGGCGGCGGCGGAAGGAGGGGGTGATATAGGGCAACAGGTCTTCCTGCCCTGCCAGCAGGGCAAAGTAGGCCAGGTTGGTGATGAAGTTCATGTTCTGGACGCGGGCCATGGCGCGGTCGTGCTCGTCGGCCGTGGCCCGGAAAGTGCTGCACCCCAGGGCCCGGAAAAAGGCTTCCACCAGGGCCGTGTCCTCCGCGCGGGCCGTGCGGCCGGGCGTAACGGTCACTGGCAGGCCGTCCTCGTCGGGCGTGGCCGGGCCGAAGAGCGGGTGCGTGCCTACCACCGGACCGGGCCAGATGGCTTCCATCTGCTGCAGGGGACGCACCTTCACCGACGTGATGTCGGCCAGGATGGCCGTGGTGGGCAGATGGGCGCAGACCGTAGCGGCCACGTCGGCAAAGACGGCCGCGGGCACGCAAAGCAGCACAAGGGACGTATCCTTACAGGCCGGGGCCAGTACCGCGTCCGTCAGGGGCACGTCCACGCCCCGTATGTCCAGACCGGCAGCCTTACCGCGGCGGCAGAGCATGGCGCCCATGCGGCCCCGGCAGCCCACGACGAGCACGGCGCGTCCCCGCAGGGAGACCGCGGCTTTCGCGGGCACGGGGCCGGTTCCGTCTTCGTCCGCCCTGGGCGTCGTCGTGTCCGGGCTCACAGCAGCCGCTCCCAGACCTTCCAGAAGGTGGGGAAGGACTTGCGCACCACTAGCGGATCGTCCAGCAGGGCGTCCATGCGTTTGCCGTGGGGCAGGCCCAGCAGGGCCAGGGACATGGCGATGCGGTGGTCGTTGTGGGCCGAGAAGCGCGCGGCTTCGTCCCAGACCGGGCCCTCGGGACCCAGACCGTGGACGGTCAGGCCGTCGTCATGCTCGTCCACACGCACGCCCAGCCGGGCCAGCTCGGTGGCCGGGGCGGTGATGCGGTCGGATTCCTTGATACGCAGATGGGCCACGTTGCGCACCCGGGTGGGCCCCTGGGCAAAGGCGGCCAGCACGGCCACCGTGGGCACCAGATCAGGGCAGTGGCCCATGTCCACGTCCACGCCGTGCAGGGACGAAGGATGCACGGTGATGGACGTGCCCTCCACCTCGGCCCGGGCGCCCATGGCGCGCAGGATGTCCAGCATGGCGCGGTCGCCCTGCAGGGAATCGGCCCTCAGGCCGTCCACACGCACGGGGCGGCTGCCCAGGGCACCGGCGGCCAGCAGGTAGGAGGCCCCGGACCAGTCGCCTTCCACCTGATAGCTGCCCGCACGGTAGGTGCCGGGCTGCACGGTGATGCGCAGTCCGTCGGGACGGGCGGTGCGCAGGGCGCGCCAGCCGCCGTCGGGCAGGGTCTGCCACGGACCGTCGGGCTCGCGGGTCTCCACGCTGAAGCGGATGCCGAAATCTTCCAGACAATGCAGGGTCAGGCCCACATAGGGCCAGGACACGGCCTTTTGTCCGCCCAGTTCCACACAGAGGGGAGCCGGAGCCAGCGGCGCTGCCAGCAGCAGGCCGGAGAAATACTGGCTGGAGGCATCCATGCCCAGGCGCACGCGGCCGCCGTTGCGGGCGGGATCGAGGCCCGCAGCCCGCAGCAGCAGGGGCGGGCAGTCGGGACGCTGCTCGAAGCGCACATCCGTCCCCAGGGCCTCCAGGGCGCGGGTCAGCTCGTCGATGGGCCGCTCGTGCATGCGCGGCGCACCGTGGATGCGGAACAGGCCGTGACCGGCAGCCAGCACGGCGGTCAGCAGGCGGCAGGTGGTGCCGGATTCGTGCACGTCGCAGCTCAGGGGCGTGTCCGTGCCGCCCCGGGGACGGCCGTCCATGCCGGTGACACGCCAGCCGCCTTCCTCATCGGGCAGGGCTTCCATACGGGCTCCGGCGGCGCAAAGGATGGCGCGGGTGCATTCCAGGTCACGGCTGTCCAGCACGTGGTGCAGCTCGGACGTGCCGTGGGCCAGGGCCGCGCCGATGCAGTAGCGGTGCGAGATGGATTTGGAGGCCGGGGCCCGCACGCAGGCGGTATCGGGACTAGGCATGGTTGTCCTCCACGTCGTCCAGGCCGATGCGGTCCAGCTGCGGGCCGGTGGCGTAGCTGCCCAGGATGCGGAAGCTGGTGCAGGTCTCGGCCAGCTTCTGGAGCAGGTCAGCATACTGGGGGGCGGTCAGGTCGCATTCCACGTCCGTGAAGAAGACGTACTTCCAGCACTGGCCGCGCAGGGGGCGGGACTCCAGCTTGCGCATATTGATCTTGTGCTCGGCCAGCAGGGAAAGCACGCAGGAGAGCGCACCGGACTTGTCCGGCAGGGTGAAGAGCATGGAGGTCTTGTCCGCGCCGGTATGGCCGGGCACGGGAGCGGTGCGCGGCAGCTTGTCCAGCTGTCCCACGGGCTTGGGGCCGATGATGACGAAGCGCGTCCAGTTGCCGGGCTCGTCCTCGATGCGGCGGGCCAGGATGGAAAGGCCGGTCATGTCGGCCAGCTTGCCGTTGCCGATGGCCGCGGACTGCGGATTGGCGGCGGCCATGCGGGCCGCGGCGGCGGTGGACTCCACGGGGATGAGACCGGCCTGGGGCAGGTGGCTGCGCAGCCAGCCGCCGCACTGGGCCAGGGGCTGGGGGTGCGAGTAGACCGTGGTGATCTCGGCCAGGCTGGCGGCATGGCTCAGCAGACAGTGCGAGATGGGCGAGAAGAGCTCGGCCTGGATATGCACGTCATACTTGAGGAACAGGTCGAAGCTGACGCCCACGGTGCCCTGCAGGGAATTTTCCAGCGGCACCACGCCCAGCTCACAGCGGCCGGAGTGCACGTCGGCGAAGACCTGCGGCAGGTCGTTGCAGGGGTGGAAGCTGGCGGCATGGCCCAGATATTCCACGCCGGCAAAATAGGAGAAGGTGCCTTCCGGGCCCAGATAAGCCACGTTCTGCGGGCGCTGCAGGGCGCGCGACGAGGAGAAGATCTCGCGCCAGATGGCACGCAGGTGCTCTTCGGGCAGGGGGCCGTCGTTCTTGCGGGCCAGGCCGTCCAGCACTTCGCGCTCGCGCAGGGGCTTGAACACGATGCCGGGGTCACCGGCCTTGATGCGGCCCACTTCCAGGCTCAGGGCGGCGCGGCGGTTGAACAGGGCCAGCAGTTCCTGGTCCACGCTGTCGATCTCGCCGCGGATGGCGGTCAGGCGCTGGGGGGCGTCGGAGGGGGAATGTGCGTCGGCCATGCTACACCTCGCGGATCTCTTCCTGGATGCGCATGCCGAAGTGGCGGCCTGCCTGATCCAGACGGCAGAGCACCGTATCGCCGGGCTTGAGGCTGACCACGCTCAGGGGCGTGCCGTCAGGGGCGGTCAGGCGGATGGTCTCGGCGTTCTGCAGGAACACGGCGCCGCGCTTGGGGCCTTCGGGGGTCTCGGCCTCGGCTTCCACCAGCAGCATGGGGCGCACTTCGATCTTGACCCGGCCCACCGTGGCCACGCTGGTCTGGCCGTCGGCGCCCACGATGAGCACTTCCTGTCCTGCGGCCAGCTCGCCCAGGTAGCAGGTCTTGTCGTGGGGCAGGCGGGCATAGGCATGCACGGCCCCGGCATTGACCCTGAAGGGACGGGCGGCCACATATTCGTTGTGTTCGGTCTCGGCATGGACAAGGAAGGTGAAGGCGCTGGAATTGCCCACCAGCATGCCCTGGCCGCGCTTGAGCAGGGAAAGGGTGTCGGCGCAGACGCGGTGCCCCAGGCCCACGGGTTCCACGCGGGTGATGACGGCTTTCTGCAATTCCTCGCGTCCCTGCGAGATCTTGCACTGGGCCACGATGGCCTTGAGCTCGGCCAGGGCCTCGGGCAGGACCACGATGCCGTCCACGCCGCGTTCCAGGATGCCGGCGGCCAGACGGGCTTCTTCCAGGCTGCCCGCCTCGGCCAGCACATTGTCGGCCTGGGCCAGCAGGTTCTCCACGGGGATGATCTCCCAGCCGCGGGCCAGGCAGGCGGTCTCACCGGCCTTGAGGCGGGCCACCAGGGCCTCCTCGTCGGCCTTGACGTTCAGCGGCACGCTGGCCACGTCCTCGCAGGCCCAGACGGTGCAGCGGGAAAGGGCAGCCACCTTCTCCACCTGGGCGCGGGGCACGATGACCCCGTCCACACCGGATTCCAGGGCCAGGGTCACATCGACCTTGCTGAACGGTTCGCAACGGTAGTAGATGCGGGCCATGCTATTCTCCCACGATGGCCAGGGCTTCTTCCACCGTGGCGTTCTCATGCACGATGGCACGCAGGGCACGCACGAGCTGGATGCGGTTGGGATGCTGGAACACGTTGCGGCCCATGGAGATGCCCGCGCCGCCGGCCTTGATGGCGTCATGCACCATCTGGAGCACGTCGCGGGTGGATTCCATGCGTTCGCCGCCGGCGATGACCACGGGCACGCAGCAGGAGGAGACCACGTCGGAGAAGCTTTCCATGTCGCCGGTGTAGGGCACCTTGACGATGTCCGCGCCCAGTTCCACGCCCACGCGGGCACAGTGGGCCACCACGTCGGGAGCGAAGCCGTTCTTGATGGCCGGGCCGCGGGCGTACATCATGGCCAGCAGGGGCATGTGCCAGTCGTCACAGGCGGCGGCCACGCGGCCCAGGTCGGCCAGCATCAGGCGCTCGTTGGGATCGCCCAGGTTCACATGCACGGAGACGCAGTCGGCGCCGTGCTTGATGCCTTCTTCCACGGTGCCCACCAGGGTCTTGGTGTTGCCCTGGGGAGAGAGCATGGTGGAGGCGGACAGGTGGACGATAAGGCCCACGTCCTTGCCGGCGTTGCGGTGCGAGCAGCGGACCAGGCCCTTGTGCATGAGCACGGCGTCAGCGCCGCCCACGGCCATGTCGTTGACGGTCTCGCGCATGTCGATGAGGCCGTCGACGGCACCGATGGTCACGCCGTGGTCCATGGGAACGATGATAGTGCGGCCGGTTTCACGATTGATGATGCGTTCCAGACGAACCTGTTTGCCAAGGTACATGGGATCTCTCCTTGTGGAATGGAGCCGTTCCGGCGGCGCTGGATACAAAAAAAGGGCCGCCGGCTATATGCCTGCGGCCCCGAAACTCTCTGACAGAAGATGTCAGCAAAGCTCCTGACCACAGGCTCCGCTAAAGTACGCAAAATAAAACCAGCTAAAGCAAAAGCCGGTAGCAGCGTAGCAGGAGGTGGCAGGAACGAAACGGGACATCTTCAAAACTCCAACAGTTTCCACGAACGCTACGCCGCAGCCCGGGGCTTGTCAAGAGTCGCTCGTGAAAAAAATGCCTCCCGCCGGAAAATAGCGGGAGATGTTTTTATATCTTATTGTTTTTATTAAATTAAAAAATCGATTGCCCGTATAGGTAAACACCGCAGCGCCCGCAGCGGCGGTACGCCGCTCCCTGCGGAGGCACCACTATCGCACAAAAAAAGGGCAGCTGACGCGGTACGTCACCTGCCCTTTTTGCCTGTCTGTCGTGTGTCTTACGCCCCGTGGGCCAGGGCCTGGACGGGAGCGGGTTCCAGCTTTTCGCTGTGCACGGCCTGCTGCCCGGCGTTTTCGGCCAGGGGCGCGGCGCTGGCCGTGACCGGGCGCAGCTTGCGGCTGTGCAGGCGCTGGAAGATGAATTCCGCGGGCTTGGTACCTGCCGGGATGGCGGCAAGGGGGAATTCCGCGCGGCCCAGGTTGCGGTGGCCGCCGGCGGAGCCCACGTCGTAGAAGCAGGCGTCGGCCAGACGGCCGATGTCGCGGCTGCCGTCACCGCGGAAAATGACCACCACGGTCTTTTCCACCACGCCGCAGACGGCGATCCACTTGAGGCCGTGCACACGGGTGAAGAAGTCGGCCACGGCCACCAGCAGGTCGGCGCTGTCCACCTCGTTGAGCCAGACCATGGCCCCGCCCCGGCAGTCGCGCAGGGAGCGGAAGGCGCGGGAGAAAAGGGGCAGCCAGGCGCGCAGGTACTCGCTGCGGATGATGCGGCGCAGCAGGGTGGCGTCGGCATGCTTGATAAGCCACTGGTAGGCGCGCAGGTCGTCCTCGCCGCCGGAACGCTCGAAGGTGGCGGTATCCGTGCGGATGCCGTAGAGCAGCGCCGTGGAGAGCAGCGGCCCGGGCTTGATGCGCAGGCCCTGCAGGTAGCGGGTCATCATGGTGCTGGTGGCACCGAAACCGGGGCGGATGTCGCAGAAGGGCACCTGCGGCAGCTGGCCTGCCGTGAGGGGATGGTGGTCGATGATGAGGTCGAAGCTGATGCCCTGGAACGCCGGGTTGTGGTGGGGCTGGGAGTCCACCATGGCGAAATTGGTGTAGAGATCGGCCTTTTCGGGCTGCCAGAGCTTGGCCGGGATGCGCAGGTAGCGGATCATGGCCAGGTTGTCGGGCCGGGTGACTTCGTTGATGCGGAAGATGTCCACACCGCGCACACGATGCGCCATGATGCGCTTGAGCGCCAGCGCCGAGGCCAGGGCGTCCGGGTCCGCCGAGATGAGGATGGCCCAGCGCTGATCCTTGGTCAGTGTCTGCCGCCACTGTCGCATCTGCGCTACATAGGGATTGGTCATGACCGCTTTACTCCGCTGTTTTGGCGTTGTTGGGGCCGTGCGGGCAGCCGGGGGACACGGTATCCGGCTGGCTGGCCAGCAGGTCGCGCAGGAGGGGCAGGGATTCCTCCACCCCCTGCCAGCGGAAGATCTCCAGCAGATGACGGCAGTTCCCGGGCAGACGGCCGGCCAGTTGCCGTGCCAGATGCTGCTGGGCTGCCGTGAACCGGTGCAGGGCCAGATGCTGGTCCTGGGTGCCGGGGGCGCTCCAGTGGACCAGGGCCGCTGTCTCGGGCAGGGGGGATGCCCAAAGTGCGTTTTGAGCATAGCCCATGAGGTGACCGACGTCCAGACAGAAGCCCAGTCCGTGATCGGCCGGAAAGCCGCGTCCCAGGCCGGCGATGTCGCAGATGTCGGTGTTCTCCAGCAGCAGGGGGATCTTGCTGCGGCGCTGCCAGCAGGCGGCGGCCTGACGCAGGATGAAACGCTGCAGCACGGGGCTGCCCTTGGGGGCATGGAGCACGGCGCCCCAGGGTTTGAGCCAGGCCACCCGGTCAAAGACGCGCAGGGCCAGCTCCACGGCCACGCGCACGGCTTCGGCGTCCTTCTTTCGCGGCCAGGGCAGATCCACGGGCAGGTGGACATGCCAGCTCAGGGGCAGGTCCGCCAGCGCGGGGGGCAGGTCTTCGTCGTCATAGGCCAGGCAGGAACGGGCCTCAAAAAGGCACAAGGCCACTTCATCGACGCGCCCGGCCAGAAAGCGGGCATTGTCGGCCACATTGGCGGGCATGACAAAAGAAGGAGCGCCGATGACGGGGCCGGGGGTCTGCTTCATGGAGCCTCCTTGGGAGCAGGGAAGGGGAACGCCTTGGGGGAAGGGTTCCCGGATACGGGCAGGGATGAGCGTTGCCTGAAGCCATGGCGTCCGGGGATGCGGAAGATCGAAGGCATCCCGGACCGGCAGCAGGTCGGCTGCAGTGCGGCAAGACGACATCCGGGCAGCAAAGCCCGTGCGGGGCCCTGCCTGACGGTTTCCTGAAAAGGTAGGTATTCCAGAGGGAAAAGGCAATACCAGGCATCGCTGCCGGTACGGGCGGGAGAGCTGACGGTCTCCCGTGTCACATTGATGTCCTGCCGTCAAAGGCCCGCCCGGCCCCGTTCACGGCGGCATGGACCGGGAAGGGCGTACCGGCCCTTGTCCCTGCGGGCCGGGATGCCGGAGAGGCCGCGCTCCTGCCGTGCCCGCCTTGATGGAGGTCCCCGGCCGGTGAGTTCTGGCGAGAGGAACGGGAAAGGGGAAGGGGAGACCTTCGCCGCGGCAAAGGCTCTCCCGCTTCCCCCGGATGTTTATGTACGCATCCAGGCCTCAGGGCCGGGACTACAGCAGTTCCTGCGTCTGCCAGCCGTGGGCCTCGGCAGCGGCGCGGGTCTGGGCACCGCCCAGTACGCAGGTCACGCCGTGGCCGGCGGCCTCGGCCAGCACATCGGCGAAGTCGCGGAAGTGCTGCGCCGTGGTGCCGAGGATCTCGTCACGCATCTGCTGGCGGGCGTCCTCGTCGTCCCCGGCCAGATGGCGGGCCAGGCCCTGCGCGCCGCGGGCGTCGGGCAGCAGGTAGCTGTCCAGGTCGCCGATGGCGCCCACGATGGCGCTGGTGAGCTGCTCCTTGTCGGGACGGAAGGAGCGCAGGTAGTCGGCCATCTGGTCATAGGCGGTCAGGGTGTCGTCCACGTTGGGGTCGCGGTAAGAGGCGCAGACCAGGGTGCCGCCCATGCGGTCCAGCATGCAGAAGGCGCCGTAGGCACCGCCGCGCACGCGCACGCGTTCCCACAGATAGCCCATGCGCATGTAACGCAGGATGACGCTGGCCGAGCCGTGGTAGGTGTAGCCCAGGTCGTAGAGGTTGGCCGCCTTGCCCACATAGTTGATCTGGGCAGGGGCCAGGAAGGCTTCGGCGGCGGGCAGACCGTCGCTGAAGGGCGGCAGGACCAGGGCCGCGTCACGGCCGGCGGGCAGGGCGGTCAGCAGGTCGGCGGCCTGCCGCTGCACGGCATCCAGACCGGCGGTCTCGGCCGTGCAGTCCACCAGCACGTCGGGGCTGGCCACGATGAGGCGGCGCAGCTCGTCCAGATCGGCCAGCAGGCTGTCGGGATCGCTGTCCAGGCGCTGCAGGTGTTCGCGCACGGCCATGAGCTGGCTGATGCCCGACAGGCGCTCGGCCAGCAGGCCGGAGGGCGTGAAGTGGGCGCGCAGGCGGGACCCCACGGCCGAATGACCGGCCGCCACCAGGCCGTGTTCCAGACGGGCCTTGTCTTCCAGCAGCATCTGGCGCAGGCGCTCCAGACGCACGGCGCGGTCGGTCAGGGGCTCCAGCAGGATCTCGCGGAAGATGTCGAACAGGTCGGGCACCTTGTCGTAGACGGCCTTGCCGGCCACGCTCAGGTATTTGACCAGGCCGCGTTCCCCGCGGGTGGTGGCCAGCAGGGGATCGGCGCCCACACCGCCGGTCTTGGCGGCCATGCGCGCGCCCAGTTCGCTGAAGTCGCGGCGGGCGGTGCCCACTTCGGTGAGGCTGCGGGCAAAGAGGGGCAGCAGGGGCTCCAGGCGGGCCGGGACGGCGTTCAGGGGCAGGAGCAGGGCCGTATAGGCGATGCCGCTGGTGGGCAGGTCGTGGGCCAGCCAGGTCTGGCCGCCGCTCAGGGCCTCCCGCGCGCAGGGCACGGGCGTGTTGCGCAGGGGCAGGGCATCCATGCCCAGGCTGGGGATGGTGGCCAGGGCCTCGGGGCTGTCCGGAGCGGACTGGGCGGCCTGCAGACGGCTGGTGGCCTCCACAAGCTCCTGCCGCTCGGCATCGGAGCAGGCTTCGTACACGGCGGCCAGGCGGGCGGCCTCGCGGTCCTCACGGGCCTTGGCCAGACGGGCGTCCGGCAGCAGCACCACGGTGGCGCGGTGTTCGTTGTTGAGGAAGTGGTCGCGGATGGCGTTCTCGAAGACCTTCTCCCCGGCGGCCAGACGGGCCTTGATGTCGGCCAGCGGGCCTTCCCAGGCCAGCGGAGCCAGCGGATCGCCGTCATAGAGCCAGGTGGACAGAGCCTGGATCATGGCCGAGAGGCCGCGCGGGAAGCGACCGGAATTGTTCTCGCGGTAGGCGAATTCCACGCTGTTGACGGCGGCTTCCACGGCAGCGGGGGCGATGCCGTCCTCGGCAAGATCGGCGAGGGTCTCGAAGATGAGCATCTCGGCGTCCTGCACCTTGCGCGGGTCCACGCCCTTGAGACCGGTGGAGTAGTACATCTGGCGCAGGTCGGTCTCCAGGCCGCAGCCGGTGGTGTCTTCGCCCAGGCCGGAGCTGATGAGGGCCTTGCGCAGGGGCGAGCCCGGCAGACCTTCGAGGATGTGTTCCAGCATCTCCATGAGCAGGGCCTGATGCACGTCGCCACGTTCGCCCAGCAGCCAGTTGACCGTGAACAGGGCCGTTTTCTGGCCGTCGGTGGCGGCGTAGGGCACTTCCACCTGCCGGGGCGTGTCGCGGCGGGGCTGCAGGGGCACGGCGGAGTCCACCGCACGGGCGGTATAGCCCTGCAGGGCCTCGGCCACGATCTCCAGACGCTTTTCTTCCGGGTCATCGCCCCAGAAGAAGAAACGCGCGTTGGAGGGATGGTAGTAACGGCTGTGGAAATCGCGGAAGGCCTCGTAGGTCAGGTCCGGGATGACTTCCGGGTTGCCGCCGGAGTCCAGGCTGTAGAGCATGTCCGGGAAGATGGCCTGCTGGCTTTGTTCGGCCAGCACGGAATCGGGCGAGGAATAGGCGCCCTTCATCTCATTGTAGACCACGCCCTTGTAGGTCCAGGGGCCCTTGGTGTCCTCGGCCTCCACGTGCCAGCCTTCCTGACGGAAGATGTCCTCGCTGATGCGGGGATGGAAGACGGCGTCGATGTAGACGTCGATGAGGTTGTAGAAGTCCTGCAGGTTGGCGCTGGCCACGGGGTAGCAGGTCTTGTCCGGGAAGGTGAAGGCGTTGAGGAAGGTCTGGAGCGAGCCCTTGAGCAGCTCCACGAAGGGTTCTTTGACCGGATATTTGTCCGAGCCGCAGAGCACGGAATGCTCCAGGATGTGGGCCACGCCCGTGGAGTCCGTGGGGGGGGTGCGGAAGCTCACGCCGAAGCACTTGTTCTCGTCGGCATTGCTGACGGAGAGCAGCTGTGCGCCGGTGACGCCGTGTTTCCAGAGCCGGGCCGTACCGCCCACTTCGTGCAGGCGGCGCTCGGTGACGAGTTCGAAACCATGACTGTTCATGAGGGATCCTTTCAGGGAAGGTTCGTTGGTAAGATTCATATGGTTCGGCTATACTATGGAGCCTGCCGCTTTGCAAAGAGCGTGCTGGCGCCCCGGCGCAGGACCCTTTGCCGGAACGGCGGCCGCGGACTGTATAAAAAAAGCACATGGGCCGCCTGCTGCGGGGCAAAGCGTCCAATTTTTTTACAACCTGCCGGAATGGCGGGAAAAAGTGTTCAATTTCTGTACAGGTGCCGGGGCAAGGAAAACGCCTTTTTTAAGCCTTGTTTTGTAATAGATTGTTTTTATTATAAAAACATATTTTGGCACGGCGATTGCTGTATCCCGTACAACAACGGCATCGTCCGGGACGGGCCCTCCGGTCCGCCACCATTAACGGGGACAGCGCCGAACAGATATACATGCCATACCATCTTCTTCCTTCATGGAGGTCCGTCATGGAACACCACAAATTTCTTACCGTCCGCGCTACCGCGGCAGCCGCATGGCCTCTTTGCTGCCTCGGCCCGCGACAGACCGCGGTAGCGTGGACAGCCTGACGGACCTCCTTCGAACCTGAAACGAACATCCTCCGCTTCTTCTAAGACCTCCTTCCCCGGTCGGCCTGTCCCCCCCCAGGACCGGCCGGGACTGAAAACAGCAACCTCCTTCCTCCTGAAAAAGTCCCTCCCCCGGCCGGCTCGTCCCTCCTTCGGAGCCGGCCGGGAACATACCGACCTTCCTCCTCCTGATACCCCCCCCGGCAGCCCCGCCCCCCCTTGAGGGGCTGCCGGTGATCCCGGAAAATTTCCCGCTAGCGGAGAACATCGGACCCGGCCACGCGCCGCGTCACGGCTCCGTTACCGGTACGGCCACGGAACGGCAGCAGCCCCTGCCATGTCGCCTTCAAGCGCCGGCAGGCAACGCCGCAGTCTTCCCCGGTCAGGCTCCCCGCTTTGGGGAGCCTTTCTTTTTGGTGACGCTGCCGGATCTTTCAGAGGCATCAGGCGAATGTTTTCCGATGTGCCAAAAGAAATGCCGCCTGTCGGGAAAGGAGCGGCTCTTTGCCTTCAGGGCTTGCCATTTACGGGCTTTTGGTCTATGGAAACTCGTTCATCGAAGCACACTCCGGCAGCGGCCCGGGGTGCCCGGCAATGCGCTACGGCGCATTTTTCGTTGTCTTCCGGTCATGGGGCCGGGGGCGGCGGCAGGCCGGGTTGCAGGGTCTGGGCCGGTGTGGAAGATCACAACCCTTTTGGAGGATTGAAAAATGGCTTACGTCAGCATGAAGCAGATGCTGGAAACCGGCGTGCATTTCGGTCACCAGACCCGTCGTTGGAACCCCAAGATGCGTCCTTACATCTTCGGCGCCCGCAACGGCATCCATATCATCGACCTGCAGCAGACCGTGAAGCTGTTCCGCGTGGCCTATGACAAGGTGGTCGACACCGTGGCCAACGGCGGCAAGGTGCTGTTCATCGGTACCAAGCGCCAGGCCCAGGAAGCCGTGGCCACCGAAGCCACCAAGGCCAACCAGTACTACGTGACCAACCGCTGGATGGGCGGCACCCTGACCAACTTCGTCACCATCCAGAAGAGCGTGGAACGCCTGAAGAAGCTGGAAGGCATGTTCGCCGACGGCAGCATCAACCGCTACCAGAAGAAGGAAATCCTGCTGCTGGAACGCGAAATGCAGAAGCTGGAACAGACCCTGGGCGGTATCAAGAACATGGATCGCCTGCCCCAGCTGGCTTTCATCATCGACCCCCATCGCGAAGACATCGCCGTGAAGGAATGCCGCAAGCTGGGCATCCCGATCGTGGCCGTGACCGACACCAACTGCGACCCCGATGTCATCGACTACATCATCCCCGGCAACGATGACGCCATCCGCGCCATCAAGCTGTTCGTGACGGCTTTCTCCGAAGCCTGCCAGGAAGGCGAAGCCCAGATGAAGGACGGCGCCGCCGTGGAAGCCAACGCCGAAGAAGCCATGCAGAAGGCTGCCGAGACCGAAGCTGCCGCCGAGTAGTTTTGGTACGGTCTTCTGACCTCGGGCAACGCTGTTGCCCCGGGCATCGGCCCTGCTGATGCCCGCGCCCGGACGGGGATGCCCGTGGCGGGCGACGCAGGAACCGGAGCGGCAAGGCTCCGGCCCCCCCATGCTTCAAAAGGTGGCGGCGCGGCTTTCGGGCTGTGCCGCCACCCTGCGCACTGCGCGATTTTTTTGGAATCTTGCTCCGGCCCAGGCCGGATACACAGGAGAATACAATGGCTATTTCCGCCGCTATGGTGAAGGAACTGCGCGAAAAGACCGGCGCCGGCATGATGGACTGCAAGAAAGCCCTGGTGGAAGTGGACGGCGACCTGGAAAAGGCCGTCGACTGGCTGCGCCAGAAGGGTATGGCCAAGGCTGCCAAGAAGTCCGGCCGTGCCACCAGCGAAGGCCTGGTGATGGCCGCCGTGAGCGCTGACGGCAAGACCGTGGCCATGTCCGCCCTGCTGTGCGAAACCGACTTCGTGGCCCGCGGCGAACAGTTCGAAGCCCTGGCCGCCAAGGTGGCCCAGAGCGTGCTGGACAGCAACCCCGCCGACGCCGAAGCCCTGAAGGGCCTGGTGGGCGAAGACGTGACCCAGCTCATCGCCTCCGTGGGCGAAAACATGCAGCTCGGCAACTTCACCCGTCACACCCGTGAAGACAACGAAGTGATCGGCCAGTACATCCACGCCAACCGCAAGATCGGCGTGCTGGTGGACCTGGTGTGCGACAGCGCCGCTACCGCTGCCAAGCCTGAAGTGCAGGAACTGGCCAAGAACGTGGCCATGCAGGTGGCCGCCACCAACCCCATGGCCCTGGACGGCGCCAGCCTGGACGCCGCCGCCATGGAACGCGAGCGTGAAGTGTACCGCCAGAAGGCCCGCGAAGAAGGCAAGCCCGAACAGATCGTGGAAAAGATCGCCGAAGGCGCCGTGAAGAAGTTCCAGAAGGAAGTCTGCCTGATGGAACAGCCCTACATCCGCGACGACAAGAAGAGCATGACCGAAGTGGTGCGCGAAGTGGCCAAGGCCGCCGGTGGCGACATCAAGGTCGCCGGCTTCAGCCGCATCCAGCTGGCCGCTGAATAAGCTGTCCGCTATAAAGATCCCAGGAGGGGCTCCGGCCCCTCCTTTTTTTTGGCCTTTTTCCCGGCCATGCCGACGCTTTCCTGACGGACGCCGGCGTATGCTGCCTTCATCCAGTCCGGGACCTCATGCGGAGCGGGAGGGCCGGGCATCACTTCAGCATCACTGCCGCAAGGAGGCGGAAAGCTCCCATGTGGGATTTCTCGTGGATCGCCGATCCCTCGGCCTGGGCCGGGCTGGGCACCCTGATCGTGCTCGAGGTCGTGCTGGGCATCGACAACCTCGTTTTCATCTCCATCCTCACCTCGCGCCTGCATACGCAGGAACAGCGCCGCCGGGCTTTCCTTACCGGTCTTGGTCTCGCGCTCGTCATGCGCCTGGTGCTGCTTTCCGCCATAGCCTGGATCGTCAGTCTGACCGAGCCCCTGGTCACGATCTTCGGCAAAGCCTTCTCGTGGCGAGATTTCATCCTCATGGGCGGCGGTATCTTTTTGCTGCTCAAGGGGACCATGGAGCTGCACGAACGCCTGGAAGGCGGCATGGCCGAATACTCCTCGGCGCCCACGCGCTCGGGCTTCTGGCAGGTCATCATCCAGATCCTGGTGCTGGATGCCGTGTTCTCCCTGGATTCCATCATCACCTCGGTGGGCATGGTGGACCATATCCCGGTGATGATGCTGGCCGTCATCGTGGCCATGCTGGTCATGGTCATGGCCGCCGCACCGCTGACCAGTTTTGTGGAGCGTCATCCCACGGTCATCATCCTGTGTCTGGGCTTTTTGATGATGATCGGCCTGAGCCTGCTCATGGACGGCCTGGGTTACCATATTCCCAAGGGTTACCTCTATGCGGCCATCTGCTTCTCGGTGCTGGTGGAGATCTGCAACCAGGTGGCCCTGCGCAACCGTCGCAAGCGCATCAGCATGCGCGACATGCGTGAATCCATGGCCATGGCGGTGCTGGGGCTGCTGGGCGGCGGACGTCCCGGCGAGGAAGAAGCGCGGCGCGATGCCGCGGCCCTGGCCAGCGAGAGCGATGCCCAGCCCCTGTTCGAGCCGGAAGAGCGCGACATGGTGGCCCGCGTGATCCGCCTGAGCGGACGCACGGCCCGCTTCATCATGACCCCGCGCCACCGGGTACGCTGGCTGGACAGCGATGCCGACTATGCCACGGCCTGCCGTTTTGCCAGCGAGAGCCTCTCGCCCTGGCTGCCGGTGCTGGACCCGGACAGGGACGAGGTGCTGGGCGTGATCCATACCGGGGATCTGGCGGCCGTGACGCCCCAGGGGCCCGTGACGGGCACGGACGGCCCCGGTACGGCAGCGCCGCAGGATGACGGTAGCGGACAGGTCTGGAGCGTGCTGCCCCTGCTGCGCTCCGCGCCCACGATCTTCGAGCATGCCTCGCTGACGGAGATGCTGGAAACTTTTCGCGAAGAGCCCACGCCCCTGGCCTTCGTGCGTGACGAATACGGCAGCGTGGTGGGCTGCATCACGCCCACGGATCTGGTGAGCGTGCTGGCAGGCCAGATGGGCGACATGCCCGCCGGGCCAGAAGCCTGCCGTCAGCCTGACGGTTCGTGGCTCATGCCCGGTCGCCTGACCGTGGATGCCGTGACCTCCTGGCTGGGCATCCACCTGCCGCCGCGCAGCTCCTCGGCCACACTGGCGGGGCTGTTGCTGGAAGCTCTGGGGCATATCCCGCACGAAGGCGAGCGGGTGCGCATCCAGGGCTGGCGGATGAAGATAGTGAAGATGGACGGCAACCGCATCGACGAGGTGCTGGTCCGCCGTCTGGAACATTAGCTGTCCCGGCGGGGCGGCGTCTGCCGCCGGTGCCCGGAAGGGCATGCCGGATGGCCCGTGTGTCCCGGGCCGCTGCAGGACGCCGGGGATGGGAACATCCTCGCCGGGACAGCAGGATTTACCGGAAGCAAGGGATCAGGTTCTCCTCCTTTCCCCTCTTCCTTGCTTCCGGAGCAGCAGCTGTGGGAGGCTGCCGCATACAGGGGACGGGTGCCGTGGATCCCGTCCCCTATCTTTCACCTGCCGGGGGGCAGGTAATGGAAGGCCACCCGCCGTTGCGGGTGGCCTTTTGCGTCATGCCGTGGGGCCGTCCCCGTCCGCATCCTGTGCGGGGGCGCTACCGTCCAGTGTCAGGGGCGGTTTGAATTCGTCCATGAAGATCTTCCAGACCGTCACGAAAAGTACGGCCAGCATGGGGCCCGTCACGAAGCCGTCCATACCGAAGAGCGAGAACCCGCCCAGCGTGGAGAGCAGGACCATGAAGTCCGGCAGCTTGGTATCGCGTCCCACCAGGACGGGGCGGAGGATGTTGTCCGCCAGACCGATGACGAAGACCCCGTAGGCCAGCAGCACCACACCGGACACATAATCGCCTGTGAGCAGCAGATATCCGGCCACCGGCGCCCAGACCACGCCCGCGCCCACCACCGGGATGAGCGAGAGCAGGGTCATCACTACGCCCCAAAGCACCGGGGCCTTGATGCCCAGTATCCAGAAGATGAGGCCGCCCAGCGCGCCCTGGGCCATGGCCACCAGCAGGCTGCCCTTGACCGTGGCCCGCAGCACTTCGGCGAACTTGGCGAAGAGCAGGTCCTCGCGGTGGTCGCCAAAGGGCAGGGCCCGGATGAGCAGCACGCGCAGCTGCTTGCCGTCGCGCACCAGGAAGAAGGCCAGATAGAGCATGATGCAGAGGTCCACGAGGAAGTTCACCGTACTGCCGCCCAGGGCCACGGTGTTGCGCGCCACCAGCCCGCTGACCTTGACCGCCAGCTCGGAAAGTTTCTGGGTGATGACCTCAGGGCCGTAGCCGTAGCGGGTGAGCCAGTCCTGCACGCCGGGCGCCACCTCGCGCAGCTTTTCCAGCGTCTCGCGGATGTCATGCCCGCCGGACGTCAGACGGCCGTAGAGGTTGGCCACCTCATTGATGAACGTATAAAAAATGTACGCGCAGGGCACGATGATGAGCACCAGACTCAGGAGCACGCAGGTCAGCGCCGCCAGGTTGCGGCCCATGCTGCGGCGTTGCAGGGCATCGTAGACGGGAGTGGAGAGCAGGGCGATGACGATGCCCCAGAAGATGACATCGAAGAAGGGGCGCAGCATCCAGAGGAAGGCCAGCGAGACGCCGGCCAGCAGCAGGAGGAAGGCGCGATCTTCGAAACGGTTGTTGCATTCGAGCATGGGGACTCCTTGCCGGGCTGCGCGCGGCTTCAGTGGGGGAATCTTTCCGATACCGCAAAAGCCGGGGGCAGGCAAATAGGCTCCCGTTCCGGTGACGGTCCCCGGCGGTAGGTATCGGACAAAAGCCCGCTGCATATTGCCGTCCAGCCTCGCCGCACCTTGAGGTACCGCACGTTGGGCGACGGCAGCCCCCCCCTGTCTTCCCGTCAGGTGCGGCAGACACGGCCCGCTGAGGCCGGGAAGGGGGCAGTCATGGGGCTTACCCTGCATTCCGTCCAACGCGGTCGTCCTGTTCATGGAGCGTGTCTTCTCCTGCCGGGCAGGCCGCCTTGCAAAGGGCCGTCCCGTGCCGTCCTGCGGGGGCGCCATGGTAAAAGTGCTTTGAGATAGCGACGTTTTTTGCTATGATGAAAAGAGCGCGTCCGAATGCCTGCTGTTCGGTATCGGACGATCCATGAAAGCAACAGCCGGCGTGGCCGGCTTCAACCAAGGCGGAACATATGGCTGAACTCAAGTACAAGCGCGTGCTGCTCAAGCTGAGCGGCGAGGCCCTGGCCGGAGAGCAGAAAACCGGTATCGACCCCGAAACCGTGGGCACCATCTGCAAGGAGATCGGCGGATTGCTCGACATGGGCGTGGAACTTGCCCTGGTCATCGGCGGCGGCAATATCTTCCGCGGCCTTTCCGGTTCCGCCAAGGGCATGGAACGTTCCTCCGCCGACTACATGGGCATGCTGGCCACGGTGCTCAATGCCCTGGCCGTGCAGGACATGCTGGAAAAATTCGGCTATCCCACCCGCGTGCTGTCCGCCATCGACATGCAGGAAGTCTGCGAGCCCTTCATCCGTCGCCGCGCCATGCGCCATCTGGAAAAGGGCCGTGTGGTCATCTGCGCCGCCGGTACCGGCAACCCCTATTTCACCACCGACACCACCGCTGCCCTGCGCGGCATGGAACTGCAGTGCGATGCCATCATCAAGGCCACCAAGGTGGACGGTATCTACGACAAGGACCCCGCCAAGTTCCCCGATGCCGTCAAGTACGACAGCCTGAGCTATGACGAGACCCTGTCCCGCCATCTGGGCGTCATGGACGCCGCGGCCTTTGCCCTGGTGCGCGACAACAACGTGCCCATCATCGTCTGCCGCATGCTGGGCGGCGACATCCGCCGTGCCATCCTGGGCGAGCAGGTGGGCACCATCGTGCACGACTGCTAGTCACGATCTTTCCGAACTCTACAGTCTGTAAGGAGATTTTATGGATATCGATACCATCCTTCTGGATACCGAAGACCGCATGGAAAAAGCCATGGCCGCTCTGGAACGCGACTTCCAGAAACTGCGCACCGGCCGCGCCACCACCGCCCTGGTGGACGGTATCAAGGCCGATTACTACGGCACCCCCACCCCCATCTCCCAGATGGCTTCCGTGGCCGTGCCCGACAGCCGCACCATCACCATCCAGCCCTGGGACAAGGGCGGCATCTCCGTGGTGGAGAAGGCCATCCTCAAGTCCGACCTGGGCCTGACCCCGGTCAATGACGGCCGCATCATCCGCATCAACATCCCGCCGCTGACCGAAGAGCGCCGCAAGGAGCTCGTCAAGGTGGCCCGCAAGTACACCGAAGACGCCAAGGTGGCCGTGCGCAACGTGCGTCGTGATGCCAACGACTCCCTGAAGAAGCTGGAGAAGGAAAAGGCCATCACCGAAGACGAACAGAAGAAGGCCGAGGCCGAAGTGCAGAAGCTGACCGACAAGTTCGTGGCTGATGCCGACAAGCGCAGCCAGGCCAAAGAAAAGGAAATCATGGACATCTAGTGTCCGCCTTCCGGGAGCGGCATTGCCGCTCCCGGACGTTTTCCGCAGCCCGGCCAGCCCCAGGGGCACCGGGCCATGTTTTTTTCGGCACGGTCATGTTTTCCGGGCCTGTCGTCCCCGGTTCAGAGAGGTACCATGAGCGAAACGCTTACCCATCTTCCCGTACACCTGGCCATCATCATGGACGGCAACGGCCGCTGGGCCCAGGCCCGCGGTCTGCCGCGCGAGGCGGGGCACCGTGCCGGTGCCGAGACCGTGCGCACCATCGTAACCGAATGCCGTCGTCTGGGCATCCGCTACCTGACCCTGTACACCTTTTCCAGCGAGAACTGGTCGCGGCCCAAGACCGAAGTCTCGGCCCTGTTCTCCCTGCTGCTGGAATTTTTGGGCCAGGAAGTGCCCCGCATGGAGCGCGAGGGCATCCGCCTGAACATCCTGGGCGACATGGAGGCCCTGCCCCTGGCCGCCCGCACGGCTCTACGCCACGGCCTGCGCCGCACGGCGGCCAATACGGACATGGTGCTCAACCTGGCCCTCAACTACGGCGGCCGCGCCGAGCTGGTGCGCGCCGTGCGCAGCATGATGGCCGAGGGCCTGCGTCCCGAGGACGTCACCGAACAGAGCCTGGCCGACCATCTGTACACCGCCGGGCAGCCCGACCCCGATTTCCTCATCCGCACCAGCGGAGAACAGCGCCTGAGCAATTATCTGCTCTACCAGTGCGCTTACAGCGAATTTTACTTCACCCCCACGCCCTGGCCCGACTTCGGCGTGGAGGCCCTGCACGAGGCCCTGGCCGTCTACGCCGGACGCTCGCGCCGATTCGGGAAAACCCAGGAGCAAATCAATGGCCGTTGATCACGCCACCGACATCCGCCGCACCATCACCGGCCTCGTTCTGGCCGCCATCGTCGTTCTTGCCCTCGTCCTGCGGGGCTGGGTGCTGCTTGCCCTCATCCTGCTGGTGGCGGCGCTGGGCCTGTGGGAGTTCTTCTCCCTGTTCTGGGGCAACAAGCGCATCCCCAGCCGTATCTGCGCTATCGCTCTGGGCTGGGGCATGCTGACGCTGACCTGGGCCCACCGCACGCAGGACGCCCTGGTCTGCCTGGGCGCGGGCTTCGTGCTGGCTGCCATGAGCTTCCTGTTCCGCTGGAATGAGGTGGAAGAGGAAGGCGTGCCCGCTTTTGCCTCCAGCGGCATCTTCATGGCCGGTCTGGCCTACATCCCGCTGCTGTTGCTGCCCGCCACCTATCTTTCCACCACCAAGCTCATCTTCGTGCTGGCGGCCGTGGCCGTTTCCGATACGTCCGCCTATTTCGTGGGCACCCGCTTCGGGCACCACAAGCTTTGGCCCCGCGTGAGCCCCAACAAGAGCTCCGAAGGCGCGGTGGGCAGTCTGGTGGGCTGCGTCATCTTCTGCACCATCTACGGCGCCTGCCTGGGCAGCGCCAGCTGGTGGGCCTTCGCCCTGCTGGGGATCGCCATCAATGCCTTTGCCCAGCTGGGCGACCTGTTCGAATCCGCCCTCAAGCGCGCGGTGCATGTGAAGGACTCCAGCAACCTGCTGCCCGGCCATGGCGGCATCCTGGACCGTGCGGACAGCATCCTGTTCGCCATGCCCATGTTCGCCGTCGTGGACCAGTGGTTCTTCTTCTTTTAGCCGTCATGCCGCCGGCAGCTGATGGAACCATCGGCTGCCCGTGCTGAGCCCGATTTTGCAAAGGGGCCGGTCTTCTTCTGGAGGACCGGCCCCTTTGGCGTTTTTAGAAGGACGCTGGCGGGGAATAGATCCGCTTGCGTTCTGTGAAACAGCCGTCGGATGACAGCCATTGCCCGGCATCCGGGCTGGGGCAAGCGCGGTCCCGGCCCTCCCTTCCCCCGCAAACACGCTTGCATCCCATTCCTTCCTCCCTCCGGCCCGCTCTCGACGCGGCAAGGGATTTTTGGCATGCTGTGGACGATTTTGTCCCGGAGACAAAGGAGAAACACATGTCAGATCTGTGGCCCGGGCTGAACGGCCCTGCGATTCGGTATATTTCGGAAGCGCCTTCCGAGGCGTGGCGGCGCGGCGTGCGCCAGCTTGTCCTTTTGGGCTCCACCGGTTCCATCGGCGGCAACACATTGGCGGCCATCCGTTCGCGGCGGCGTGAATGCGTGGTGCTGGGCCTTTCCTGCGCGCGCAACATCAAGACCCTGGCCGAGCAGGCTCAGGAATTCCGTCCTCCGTATCTGGCCGTGCTGGACGAGGCTTCGGCCGCGGGCCTGCGCAAGCTGCTGCCCACGGGCTACACCCCCGAGATCCTGGTGGGCAGCGAAGGCTATGCCCGTCTGGCGGCCCTGCCCGAAGCGGACACCGTGCTTTCGGCGCAGGTGGGCGCGGCGGGCCTGGCCGGGACGCTGGCGGCCGCGCTGGCGGGCAAGGTCATCTGCCTGGCCAACAAGGAATCGCTGGTGCTGGCCGGTGACATGCTGCGTCAGGTCTGCGCCCGCACCCATGCCAGTATCCTGCCGGTGGACTCCGAGCACAACGCCATCTTTCAGTGCCTGGCCGGACGTGGACAGGAGGTGGACCGCCTGCTGCTGACGGCCTCCGGCGGCCCGTTCCGCGGCCGCAGCCGCGAGGAGCTGCGCAACGTGACCCGCGCGCAGGCCCTGGATCATCCCAACTGGAAGATGGGCGCCAAGATCAGCATCGACTCGGCCACCATGATGAACAAGGCCCTGGAAGTGGTGGAAGCCTTCCACCTGTACGGCGTGCCGTTGGAAAAGATCACGGTGCTGGTGCATCCGCAGTCGCTGGTGCACTCGCTGGTGCAGTTCACGGACGGCAGCCAGCTGGCGCAGCTGGGCACGCCGGACATGCGCATCCCCATTGCGGCTTGCCTGTTCTGGCCCCGCTGCGTGGATACGGGCGTGCCGCCGCTGGATCTGGTCAAGGCCGGCACCCTGCAGTTCTTCGCCCCTGACGACGAGGCTTTCCCGGCCCTGAAGCTGGCGCGCCGCGCCCTGCGGGAACGCGGCGGCATGTCGGTGGTGATGAACGCCGCCAACGAGGCCGCCGTGGAGCTGTTCCTGTCCGGCAAGTGCGCCTTTGCCGATATCGCGGAGCTGGTCTCGGCCGCCATGGATGCCCATGCCGCCGGCGAGCCGGGGCACGAACCGTTCTGCCCGCCGCTGTCCTGTAGCGGCGATGACAGTCTTGCCCTTGAACGGGAAGTGACTATCTTGACAGAGCGCATGTCGCGCCTTGACCTGAAAACACGCGAGCTGGTGAAACAGCTGGCCCGCGCCGGAGTTGACGAGTGCTGACGACCATCGTTGCCGCCATCATTGTCCTTGGCGGCCTGATCTTTTTCCATGAACTGGGACATTTTGCCGTGGCCCGCTGGCTGGGCATGGGCGTGTCCACCTTTTCCCTGGGCTTTGGCCCCAAACTGCTCAAATACCGCCACGGCAAGACGGAATACGCCCTGTCGCTGGTACCTCTGGGCGGCTATGTGGCCCTGGTGGGCGAGAACGACGAGAACGACATCCCCAGCGGCTTCACCCGGGAGGAATGCTTTTCCCTGCGGCCCGCGTGGCAGCGCTTCCTTGTGATCGCGGCCGGGCCCTTCGCCAACATCCTGCTGGCCTGCATCCTGTGCTGGGTGGTGGCCTGGGGCTGGGGCAATGCCGTCATGCTGCCGCAGGTGGGCGCCGTCATGCCCCAGAGCGCGGCGGCACAGGCCGGTCTGCAAAAGGGCGACCTGATCCTGAGCATCGACGGCCGTCCCCTCAATTCGTGGGACGAGATATCCCCGACCGTGGCCGAGGCCAACGGCCGTCCCCTGACCCTGACCGTGGCCCGGCAGCCCGCCGAGGGCATGACCCAGGGCACGGAACTGGAACTGACCCTGACGCCGAAGTGGAGCACGCGCAAGACCATCTTTGGCGAGGATGAGAAAGCTTGGCTCATCGGCATCGGGCCGCTGGGCTCGGTGCGCGTGGAAGAACTGGGCTTTTCCGAGGCGTTGAAGACGGGCCTTGTCCAGACCTGGCGTCTGGTGGACCTGACCTGGCAGAGCTTCGTCAAGCTGGCCCAGCGCGTGGTGCCCGCCGATCAGGTGGGCGGCCCCATCATGATCGCCCAGATGGTGGGCCAGCAGGCGGAGCAGGGCCTTGTGGGCGTGCTCGGCCTGGCGGCGCTCATCAGCATCAACCTGGCCATCCTCAATCTGCTGCCCGTGCCCGTGCTGGACGGCGGCCAGATGCTCTTTTGCCTCATCGAGATGATCTTCCGCCGCCCCGTGCCGCAGAAGATCCAGGAATGGGGCATGCGCGTGGGCATGGCCCTGCTGCTGAGCCTGATGATCTTTGCCACCTTCAACGACGTGACACGCATCATCAATACGCCGGACGAGGCCCCGGCCGTGGAAAAGACGGCCCCCTAGCGTCCGGCGGGAGAAATAGATATGGCGACACACGCTGTCCCGGGAACGGGACTGGAGCTGATACTCAACGCCGCTGAAGGCGTGCTGCAGATCGTGGTCACGGAGGATGAGGCCATCCTTTGTGCACAGGAATGGTACCGCAGCGAGCGGGCCACGGAGATCCTGGCCCCGGCGCTGGCCGAGCTGGCCACGTCACTGGGCATCCGGTGGAGCGATCTGCGCCGCATCGCCTGCGTGCGCGGGCCGGGCTCCTTTACGGGCATCCGCCTGACCCTGGCCACGGCCGCGGCTCTGCGCCGTTGCGGCCGGGCGCAGCTGGCGGGGCTGGACTACATGCAGGCCCTGGCCACCACGGCCGTCATGCGGCGCGGCATGCTCTACGGCGGCCACATCTGGGTCCTGACCCATGCCCGCCGCAACCTCGTCCACTGTCAGCCCTTCATCAGCTACGGGCCCGAGATCCCGGCCCAGCCCCTGCAGGGGGTGAGCCTGTGCACGCCGGCCGAGGCCGTGGCGGCCATCACTGCCGATACGGCGGACGCCACGCTGGTCTGCGGTACGGGCCTGCGGCGCAATGCGGATGCCTGCGCACCGCTGGAAACCCTGCCTGCCGTGACCTGCCTGCCCGCCTGCATCCATGCCTCCACCGAGGCCCTGTGTTTGCTGGCACGGCATGGTGACTACGCTTCTGAGGACATCGAGCCGCTCTATGTGCGTCCCTGCGATGCCGTGGACAACCTGCCCGATCTGGCCCGTCGCCAGGGCCGGGACAGCGATGCCGCCACCGCCGAGCTGGAGCGCCTGCTGCATCTGGCCCCGGGCAGCGAGATCTGATGTTGTAATGTGATGGGCGTGTTTGGAGGAAGGAAAACTTTTCTCCAGACACGCCCATCGTGTTTTTATGCGGGCGTGCCTGCGCCCCGGAGCTCTTCACAGCGACGTCCTTTTCCAAGGAGGAACGCGCATGTCTGATGAACATATCCTTGAGGGCAGCGATGCCGCTGAACGGCCCCTGCTCAGTTATCGCCAGTCCTGGCTGGCCTGGGCCGGGCCGGTGCTGATGCTGCTGGTCTGCGTGGCCCTGTGCGTGGCCGGACAGCGCTATATGCCGGAATTTTTCTGGATCTTCGCGGGCGTGGGCGCCCTGCTGGTGCTGTGCATGGTCTACAGGATACTGCTGGTGCGCAGCGTGCACCTGTATGCCGACAGCAAGGGCGTCTGGTTGTACCGGGGCATCCTGCCCTGGAACCGGGGCGCCGTGGGCGTCAAATGGCGGGATATGGAAGATGCGGCTTTCACCTCGGGTTTCAGCAGCTGGCTGTTCAACAGCTACACCGTACGGGTGGGCAACCGTTTTTCGCAGCAAAGCGAGATTCTGGTGCACAACATCGCCAACGGGCGCGAAGCCGTGAACCAGCTCAACGAGCTGCAGGGACGTTTTTGCGGTCGTGCCGCCCGGCATGACGATTAAAGCCTGCCCCGTCTGAACCGGGGAAAGAGATGCGAGAGGGGGAGGGGCGTTTTTTGGTAAAAACTGTCCCTCCCCTTCTTGCGCTCTTCCCCACCCCGAAAAAATTTTTTTCTGGTCTGTATGGCGGGCATGGTGTCGCAAGGTTGGATCGGCCCGGCGCAAGGCTCACGCTTCGTCCATATATTCCTCTGGATGGCATAAAAACGCCCCGTATCGTTTTGATACGGGGCGTTTCTGTGCTGCCGGGGGACAGAACGCCCGGCACGGTTTCGGCGTCTCTGATGACCGTCAGGGGCCATAATAAAAGTTTTA
>NZ_JBNPMK010000011.1:0-49409 GCF_050313955.1 Desulfovibrio sp. SGI.133
GACCGGATGGCGGCCGGAGGCCGTACCCGTTGGCGACGAAGGGAGCCTTACGGGCATCGACAGCAACGCGCGACCGAAAGGCGGCCCGCAGAGGGCTTGTATTGTCGTTTACAGATAGGGCGAAAACAGCCAGCAGGCGGCGTCACGCAATTTGAGGATCAAAAGGCGTTCCTGCAGGTCCTTCAGGGTCACTTCGCGGCTGCGGGCGATGGTCATGTCCATGTGCAGGGCCATGGCGGTATGGAATTCGGGATCGAAGACTTCCATGTTCAGCTCAAAGTTCAGGCGCATGCTGCGGGCGTCCAGGTTGGCGGAACCGATCTGGCAGTAATAGCCGTCTACGGCCAGCAGCTTGGTGTGGGCAAAGGGCGGCGGCTGGAACCACACGCGCACGCCCGCTTCCAGCAGGACGGGCAGCAGGCGGAAGCTGGCCCAGTGGACGAAAGGCAGGTTGTTTTTGCCGGGCAGGACCACGCGCACGCTGACCCCGCGCTGGGCCGCGCTGCGCAGGGCGGCGATAAGCTCGTGCGACGGCAAAAAATAGGGCGTCATGATGCGCACCGTATGCTGGGCGCTGCCGATGACCCCGCAATACAGGTCATTGAGCGGATCGGCTTCGGTACCGGGGCCGTCCAGAACCATGCGGCACAGACTGTCCCCGGACATGATGTTGCTGCTGGGCAGCAGACTGCGCTGGTCGAATTTGCCGGTGGCAAAGCCCCAGTCCAGCAAAAAGGCCCGGCGCAGCTGGTCCACGATGGGACCTTCGCAGCGGAAGTGCAGGTCCTGCACACAGCCGGGATGCTTGCTGAGGATGTGGTTGTCCGCGATGTTCATACCGCCGGTAAAGGCCGTATCATCGCAGATGAGCAGCTTGCGGTGGTTGCGCAGGTTCAGGCTGAGGCTGGGCGGAAAAAGGCGGGGCGGCAAAAAGCGGGCCAGCTGGCCGCCGGCCTGGGGGATGCGCTTCCAGGGTTTGCGCAGCGAATAGACGGCACCGCCGAAGCCATCCACCAGCAGGCGCACGTCCACGCCGCGCCGGGCGGCATGGCACAGGGCTTCGGTAAAGCTTTCACCCACGCTGCCGCCGCGAAAGATATAGGTGGAGAGGAAGACTTGCTTGCTGGCCCGGTTGATGGCGTGCAGCATGGCCGGATAGGCCTCGTTGCCGTTGCGCAGGGGCAGGATGCCGTTGCCGCTGCACAGGGTCTGGCCTGTCAGGCGGCGGCCCAGGATCTCCAGGGGCCATTCCTGCGGCGGCGCGATGGCCGTGCGGTGGCAGACGACTTCGGGATGATGGGCGTAGTCAGGTTCGATGGCGGCCATCTTGCGCATAAGGCGGGCCGCCAGGCTTTCGGCACGGCTGATGCCGAACAGGCAGTACAGCACGATGCCGACGCCGGGCAAAAAAAGGACCGTCACGATCCAGCCCAGCGCCGAGCGCGGGTCGCGCTTGTGGAGCAGGGCATGGCAGACGGCCCCCCAGGACAGAAGGTGCGCTGCCACAAGGCCTAAAGTTCCCAGTGTCAGCACGGCGGATCGCTAACGGCGGACAGCCAGCAGCGGAATGTCGGTATTGCGCAGCACGCGCTCGGTGATGGAACCGATGAGCATGTCGGCCAGGCCGTCACGGCCGTCGGTGTACATGACGATCATGTCCACGCCTTCTTCATGGCCCACGGTGACGATGGTGTCGGCGGCCAGGCCTTCACGCACGATATAGCGGCAGGCCACGCCTTCCTTTTGCAACGCATCGGCCAGCGGAGCCAGCAGGGTCTCGGCCTTGGCGGTATTGGAACGTTCCAGTTCGGTATGGGCAGCGCCGCCCACCAGGTTGGGCAGGGCTTCGGTCACATGCAGCAGGATGATCTCGCCGGAGCACAGGGTCTTGGCATGGCGCAGAGCCTTGGCAGCGCGTTCGCCGGAATTTTTGCCGCTCACGGGTACGAGGACACGTTGGTAGATCATGTGGGCTCCTTGGATTGGAATGACATTGCCCCAGAGGGCATCTCAGCGGACTATTTTCGCACGACAGGACGATTTGTGCAAGCCTGCCGGGACACCACGCCGCCACCAAAAAAAGCCCGTTCCGGGGAACAGGCTTTTTTGATGGCGATGGGGCGGCAAAGGCCTACTGGCGGACGACCAGCACGGGCAGCGGCGTGCTGCGCAGCACATGCTCGGTGATGGAACCGAACAGCTTGTCGGCCAGGTCGTCATGACCGTCCGAGAACATGACGATGGCTCCGGCGTCCATTTCCTGGGCTGTCCTGACGATGGTCTCCACAGGCAGTCCGTGGCGGATGACGGTCTGATGGACGATGCCGGCATTGTCCAGCTCGGCGGCGAGAGGCGCCAGGAGGGCTTCGGCCTTGACGGTGACGTCCTGCTTGTCGCTCGTGAGGTTGGGCATGGGGGATCCCACGCTGGGCGCCACAGCGTGCAGCAGGATGATCTCCTTGGGATCCAGCTTCCTGGCCTGGCTCAGGGCCTTGAGGGCGCGTTCTCCGGAATGCTTGCCGCTCACGGGCAGAAGGACACGTTCGTAACTCATGTGGACTCCTTGCATAAAATAAGAGATGGCCCTTGTGGGCGTTGAAGATTTAGTCTGGCACGACTTGCCCCTTTGTGCAAGGGGGGCCTGTTGCGGCCTCCGCGCCGGGGCCGGAACGAAAAAGGGCCGGTCAGCAGGACCGGCCCCGGTAAACGTATCAGGAACCCATGGAGATGCGGTGGCGCTCCACCGCCGTAGCCAGTTCGGGCAGCAGGTCGGTCACGGCCTGCAGATCCTTGGCGCGTCCGGCGCTCTCCACACAGCGGGCCATGCGGCCCAGTACCCGGAAACCGTAGCTTTCGGCCTCGGCGGCCAGGCGCCCGGCGGCGTCGGCCACCAGATGCAGACGCCGCTGTTCCAGGGCATAACCGGCCTCCGCCAGATATTTGTCCATGCGCCACATGAGGGCGGGCAACGGGTCCTCGGGGTCGTCCGGGGGCTGGGGCCGCTGGGGCATGGGCGGCACGGGCATGCGCGGCGTGGGGGCCACGGGCCGGGGCGCTGTGCGGCGCTCGATCCAGGGATTGGCCGTGGCGGGGATGTCCGCCGTGGTCCCCGGCGTCTCTTCCCGCGGTGCTTCCTTCTTGGGCATGGGGCGGGGGGTGCCCTGCCGTTCCTGCGCGGTCGCGGCCGGAGTCTGCGGGCTCGTGGCTTCTTCCTTGTCCTGGGGCTGGCTGTTGCCCGTGTGGAAACGGGAAAGGAAGCGCATCAGGGTATTGGCCGCAGCTCTGGTCCGGCTGGTTTCTTCCCGGCCGCTGGCAAGAAGCGTGGTGCTGTCCGGCGTCATGTCCGGCAGGCTGGAAACGTCCTTGCTGCCGGGTACGGCCTGGGGCGTCTCTTCCACAGGCGCGCCGGGGAAGGCAGGCTGCGTTCCGGCGGCGGGGCCGGTATTGCTGCTCTTGCGGGGCTGCGGCGTGATGAGGGCCGATTTGTCCGTGGGCACCAGGCTGGGCTTGCCCAGCTTGCGGGCGATCTCGTCCGGGCTGACATCCCGGCGCAGGGGGCGGACCGTGACGACGGTCTCCACCGGAGAGGATACCGTTTCCTCCTGCCGGGGGGCAGGACGGCTGACCGGGGTGCCGATGGGCATGGGCTCTCCGACCCATTCACCGGCATGGCGCAGGCTGGGACTTACATAGCCACCGGCAAGGGGACTGGCGGTCGCCTCGACAGACGGGAAGGCAGGGGCCCTCGTGGCAGAGGCGGCCTGTGCATCGGAGACCGGAGCTTCCGTGCGTTCCTTTTCGTCGACCGTGGATCCCGTCGCGTCATCGGCCGGGGCAGCAGCGGCTGCATCCGCCGTTTCCTGCGGGAGCAGGGGCTCTTCCTGCGTCATACCGGCTGCCGATGCGGTGGTCTCTTCTTCCTTCGCCGGGGTTTCCGACATGGCAGTCTCGTTCGTTTCCGCCGTTTCCGCCACCGGCACGGACGGGAAGTCCGGTGCCGCAGGCGCGGGGGCCGGGACGACGTCTTCGGCCGCCTCGGGAGCATTTTCGTTTTCCTGCACAGGGCTGTCCGCGGACGCGGCTTCCTCCGGCTGCGCAGCATCGGACACCGGCGCTTCGGCAGCATCCGTACGCGCGTCGCCGGTCTGTACGTCGTCAGCGGGCAGGGCCTGTTCGGCCGCAGCCTCCCGGGCCGGAGCCGGGGACACCTCGGCGGCCTCGTCCTGTGCGGCGGGCGTCACGTCAGCGGCATCATCCGCATCCGCACCAGCTTCATCCGTGCTGTCCATTTCATCGGACAGGGCTTCAGCAGCGGCGTCGGCCGGGGCAGCGGCTGCATCCGCCGTTTCCTGCGGGGGCAGGGGCCTTTCCTGCGTCATACCGGCCGCCGGTACGGCGGTCTCTTCTTCCTTCACCGGGGCTTCCGACATGGCAGTCTCGTTCGTTTCTGCCGTTTCCACCGTTTCCGCCACCGGCACGGACGGGAAGTCCGGCGTCGCAGGCGGCGTGGGAGCCGGGACGACGTCTTCAACCGCCTCGGGAGCATTTTCGTTTTCCTGCACAGGGTTGTCCTCGGACGCGGCTTCCTCCGGCTGCGCAGTATCGGACACCGGCGCTTCGGCAGCATCCGTACGCGCGTCGCCGGTCTGTACGTCATCAGCGGGCAGGGGCTGATCGGCCGCAGCCTCCCGGGCCGGAGCCGGGGACACCTCGGGGGCCTCGTCCTGTGCGGCGGGCGTCACGTCAGCGGCATCATCCGCATCCGCACCAGCTTCTTCCGTGCTGTCCATTTCATCGGACAAGGCTTCAGCAGCGGCGTCGGCCGGGGTATCAGCCGCCGCTTCCTGCTGGGGCAGGGGCTCTTCCTGCGTCATACCGGCCGCCGGTGCGGCGGTCTCTTCTTCCTTCACCGGGGCTTCCGACATGGCGGCATCGTGCGTTTCCGCCGTTTCCGCCACCGGCACGGACGGGAAGTCCGGCGTCGCAGGCGTGGGGACCGGGACGACGTCTTCGGCTGCCTCCGGAGCGTTTTCCTGTACGGAACTGACCGTGATGGCAGGCTCCTCCGGTCGCACAGCATCGGTCGCAGGCCGGGCGGTCTGTGCTGCGGGCGTATCGAGGCGCATGTCGTCCGTCAGGGTGAGGGGGGCCGCCTGGGCCGTACCCGCTGCAGCGGCCGCCGGAGCGGCGAACAGATCCGGCAGATCCTCGCTTGCCGCGGCAGGAGCGGCCGGGGCCGTCCGCTGCGGGATATCATCGGTGGACAGGAGCAGGTCGGCCACATCGTCATGGCTGCCCAGGATCTCGAGCACGGTCTCGCGCAGGGCATCTTCCGAGACGGGCAGGGTCAGGGCATGACTGAAACCGGCGTGGGCCAGCGCATCCCACTGGCTCTGATCGGGTGTCAGGGCCACGGCGCCGAAGGGGCCGGTCCTTTCGGCAAGGCTGTGGTAGCGGCGCAGCAGCGGCGCGGCATCCACGGAAGCCTCGGGGCCGCAGATCAGCAGCACTGAGGCAGGTGTCCGGCCCTTGCGGGCCCCGGCAGCCAGGCCGTGGGCCAGGGTGCCTGTCTCGTGGCAAGTGCAGGGCAGGTCACGCAGCATGGCGCCCAGTTCGTGACGGGTAGCGGCATCGGGAGCGCAGACCAGGACCGTGGGCAGGGCCTCGTCGTCAGAAGCTTCCGGGAGATGCAGCTGCAGGGTGAAGATGACGGACGTGCCGCGGGGGCCGCTCTCCACGCCCAGGAAACCGCCGTGGGACGAAGAGAGTTCCCAGATACGGGCCAGGAGCTGCGCGGAACGCTGTTCAGGGGGCAGGCCCGTGCCCGTGTCGCGCACCTGGAAGAGCAGATGTCCGGGGTGCTTGCTGTCCGGTACGTGGCGCACGGCAAAATGGATTTTGCCGTCCTTGGTAGCCCGTATGGCATCTTCCAGCAGCAGGCGGAGGACGTCTTCCAGTTCCCCGGCGGGACCTTCATAGAGCTGTTCGAGGTCGGCCGGGACATGCCAGCCCAGGGCGATGCCGGATTTTTCCGCCAGCGGGCGGCAGGTGTCATGGGTCTGCCGCAGGGTCTTGGGCAGATCGAAGACACGCTTCGTCGCGCGGGCCGCAGCCGCGGGAGCCGGTGCCGCAGGTCCGGCGGCATCCCCGGCCGGGTCGTGCAGCAGGCGCAGGGCCTGCTGGGCACGGCGGCCCATGCTCTCCACACGGGAGCGGACATCATGGGGCAGGGAGCCCTGTTCCAGCTGATGGATCTGTTCCACGATCTCGCGCAGGGGCGCGGCAAGGGCCTGTTCCAGACACCGGATGGCCGTGGCGGAGGCGCTTTCGGCTTCCACTGTGGCCGGTGCGGGGGCAGGCTGGCTGAGGCCGGTCATGAGCGGCAAGGTGTTGCCGTCGGTATCCAGCAGGCGCAGGTTGGGGTCCGTAATGGTCTGGTTCTGGGCGGGGCGGCCCGGTGCCAGGGGATCGGCCGGGGCGGCGGAAGTGCCCGTTTCACGGCCGGGGGCCGTCATGCCCGCGATGATCAGGGCGCTGAGGGCCGTCCCCCACAGGGGCAGGGTGCCCTGGACGAAGGGCGGGAGCAGCGTCCCGAGGTCAAGGACGGCCAGACCGGCCCCCAGTGCGGCCACGAGGCAGCCCAGCAGAAAACGGCGGGCTCCCGGCACGCCCATGAGCCAGGCGCCGAGCGTGGTAGGCACGAAGATCAGGGCCAGCATGGGCCAGAGCGGCAGGAAGCGCCCCAGCCAGCTGAAGTCGGGCCAAAGAGGCAACAGGGCCAGCACGGCGCCGGGCAGGGAAAGCAGCAGGTACTGGATGTCCAGCAGGCGGGAATGGCTGGCGGTCTGCATCAGGTGCCGGGCCAGATGGGCCAGGAACATGAGGGCCAGGCCGGGGGCCATGGCGCTGACGGCATCGGCGGGCGTGATGTTGCCGGCACCCAGGTCAGGCCCGCCCAGCACGGCATGGGTCAGGGCGGCGCCCACATACAGGGCCGTCCAGAAACGCCACTGGCCGCGTTCGGTGATGCCGCGCAGCAGGGCCAGCAGCATGACCACGGCCAGGGCCAGCATGACGCCGGGGCCGAGCAGGCTTTCCGGCGCGCTCGCCAGATTGTCCAGGCTGCGCAGGGTGGGCGCGAACCAGAGGGGCGGCTGTCCGTCCAGACGGATGAAACAGACCTGCGGTGTTTCCGCGGGCAGGGGCAGCGGCAGCAGGTTGCGCCAGTTGGCCTGGCTCTCCCGCCAGGTGGTCTGGCGGGAAAGCGGGTCGATGTCGGGCGTATAGAGGACGGCTCCGGCCGGGACACCCTGGCCGAGGTCGAGCATCAGGGATTCGGCGCGCTCCGTCCCGGCGGCGGGGATCTCCAGACGCAGCCAGGTCACGCCGCTGCTGCGGGGCAGGGTCCTGGGATGCAGCGGCTGGAAAGAGGGCATCATGTCCTGCGTGGCCACTTCTTCCACGCTCATGTCGCCGTCCGTATCCAGAAAAGCCGAAAGGTAGGGCAGGATGCCCAGCTGTCCCGCTGCGGTGCCCTGGGGCGTCGCGGACAGGCTCACGGGCAGGGCGGGCGTGGGCGCGGGGGCCGGGGGCGGTGTCGGGACCGCCGGACAAGTGGCGGCCAGGCACAGGACGAGCAGGAGCGGGATGACGATCAGGGCCAGCCTGCGGGAGCCGGCCTGTAGGGGAAGAAGGGGGTACGTCATGCTTTTTTACCTTGAGGGACATCTCCGCCACGGGGGAGACGGCCCGGAAAATACCGGGACAGCAGCGGGGACGGGAAGAGCGGACCGGTGGTCTGCGGACCACGGAAGGCACAGGGGCCGGTGGGCTGCCCCGGCCCGGGGGCGGGGCAGCCGGAACCGGATCAGTGCAGATGCTTGATCAGCTCCGAGACGGGCGTCCCGTCAGGGGCGTGGGCGTTGGGATCGGCGGCCAGCAGCTTGCGCCAGGCGGCTTCGGCCTCGTCTTTGCGCTTGAGGTCGTAATAAAGGACGATGCCCTGATTGAACAGGGCGTTCCTATGCCCGGGCTGGACGCGCTCCGCCTCGCGGAAGGCCTTGAGGGCATCCTCGAAGCGGTGGAGCTCGCGGTACATGATGCCCAGATCGGTCAGGACGTTGGCATTGCCGGGCTTCAGGCGCAGGGCGTTCTCATAGGCCGTGACGGCCGCGGAGGGGTTCTGGTTGTCGAACTGGAAGTTGCCCAGCTTGATCCAGTTCTCCGCTTTGTTGGGTTCCTTGACCACGGCTTCCTGCAGTTTGAGCAGGGCGCTGTTCAGTTCGGGGGAAAGGCTGGCCTTGGCCTGCTGCCGGGGCGCCGCCTGCTGTTGCGGTGCGGGCTGCTGGGCCGGGGCGGCAGCCTGGGGCCGGGGAGCGGGGGCCTGACGGCTGTCCATGAAGCCGGGCAGCATGCTGCCGATGCACAGGCCCAGGGCAAGGGCCACCACCACGCTGACCAGACAGGTGGTGAGGGAAACGGTGGTGACTCGGGCCGGGGCCGCCGTCTGGGCCTGATCCTGTGCGGGGGCCTGGGGCTTGTCCTTGACCGGCGCGGGCTGCTGGGAAGTCTTCTTCTTGGCCATGATCGCTCCTCTGCGTGCATGAAAGTGCCGCCGTCACGGCGGCTTCGTCCTGTGCGCTGTTCCTTGCGCTGTGAAAGTGGGGGCAAGAGTAGCCGCAGGCAGGTAAAGAGGCAAGTCTGCCCTGCCTGCGGCCCTGTCCGGCATTTGTGCCGGGCCTAGTTGAAACTGAGGGTCGCCCGGCCCTGTTTGAGCATCATCCGGGCCAGCGGCAGGTCGCGCCACCACAGGGCGGCCTCGTTGCCCGCAAGGCCGGTCTGGCGGCTCTGGCCGCTGAGCAGGGCCGTGATGTCGCTGATGTCGTCCAGTACCAGACTGTGCGCCGGGTCGGGGACGGCGGGCAGCAGGCAGCGCAGACGGGGCGCCATGTGCAGGCGGCCGCCTGCCATGCGGCCCAGCAGGGCGCCCTGCCAGGTAAAGCCCTGCGGCAGCAGCAGATCGGCATGGGCCGGGATGAAGCGTACCTGCTCGCCGTAGATGCGTGCCTCACCGGCGGGCAGACGGTCGGGATCGCAGCAGGGCCCGGCCAGGGCGCTGCGGGGCACCACCTGGCCCTGGGGCAGGGCCGGACGGGCATCGCGACGGTTGCGGCCGCGGGCCGCGTTGCGGGCGGCCGTGCGGGCATCGGGCTCGGCGGAGAGGGGCGGCAGTTCGGGCAGGGGGGCGTCCGCTGGCTTGCGCAGCAGGGCCACATAGAAACCCTGGGCCGCCGAGCGTTCGCCGTCCACGCGCAGGGTGCCCTCGCCGCCGGGGCGCTGTTCCCAGACGAAGCCCTCGAAGGGAGTCAGGTGCTCGCGCACCAGTCCCAGTTCTTCTTCGGCAAAGCGCACTTGCGCTTCGTTCTCGTCATCGTTGGTGGTGCAGGTGGAGAAGACAACGCGGCCGCCGGGGCGCAGCAGGCGCGCGGCATGAGCCAGCAGCAGCTGTTGCAGGCCCACTAAGCCCTTGAGCTTGTCGCCCTGCCAGAGCTTGAGGACCTGGGGGTTCTTTTCCACCGTGCCCCAGCCGGAGCAGGGGGGATCCAGCTGGATGGCGTCCCAGGTGCCGGGCGTCAGGGGCAGGGCCTGGCCCTCGAAGGAGCAGGTGCCCACATGCGGCAGGTTGCAGGCGTGCAGGTTGGCCCGCAGGGTGGCCAGACGGGCGCGGGAAAGCTCGTTGCCCAGCACGAAGCCCTCCGGGCCGGTGAGCTGGCCCAGGAAGCCCGTCTTGCTGCCCGGGCTCGCGCACATATCCAGCACGGCCTCGCCCTGCCGCGGAGCGAGGGCCAGGGGCGGCAGCATGGAAGACCTGTCCTGGATATAGATGTAGCCGAAAAAGGCGGCCAGCGAAGAGCCCAGCGGCCGCGGTTCGCACAGCAGGCGGCGGCAGAAGGGCGAGAACGGCTCGGGTTCGAACTCATAGCCCTGGGCGCGCAGCAGGCTCTCCACCTGCGGCATCTGCTCCGGCGGGCAGACCAGACGAAAAGAACGCCCCGTGGGGCGGGAAGGATTGGCGGTACTCATGGGCCTTTCTTATCTGTTCCGTCTGGAGGGGGCAAGAGCGTCCGCGTAAGGGAAGCGCAGGCCCGCGCCGTAACAGCGGATACGGCTTTCAAGTTGCGCGGCAGGCCAAGTGTCGCTATAGTTCCGGTGCCGCAGGCTGTACGGTCCCCGCCGCGACAGCGGCAGATCCTCCGGCCGGGGCAGGCCCTCCTTTGTGAGGGCGGTCGACGTACGCAGAGAACTGCAAGGAGATTTTGAATGAAATTTGCCATGAAGCTGGCGTTTGCCGCCTGCCTGATGCTGGTGATGGGCCTCCAGGCCCAGGCTGCCCAGGCAAAGTCTTTCGTGCTGCTGCCTTTTGAGGTGCATGCGCCCCAGAACTACAGCTACCTGTCCAAGGCTGTGCCTTCCACGCTGATGGGTCGTCTCAGTGCCACGGGCGCTACGGGCACCATGGGCCCCCGTGCGGCCGGCTCTGCCGCCGAAGCCCGCAAGTTCATCGGCGGTGCCGACTATGCCCTGTGGGGCACGGTGAGCGTCATGGGCAATGACTGCACCATCGTCCTCAACAGCGTGGACAAGAAGGGCGCCACCTGGACCAATACGGCCCAGGGCCCCATGAGCGCCCTGAACGCCACCGTGCAGCGTCTTGCGGGTGCCTTCTCTTCCGAGGTGCTGGGCGTCGCCGGTGCCGCTGCTGCCAGCCGTGGCGGCCGTTCGGACATCATCCGCAACGAGACCGGCCAGACGGAATCCTACCTGAACCCCCAGTTCCGCTATCAGGGCAACTCCGCTGACGGCTCCCGCATCCGCAGCCAGCGCCTCAAGGACGAGATGGTGGACATGGCCGTGGCCGACTTCAACGGTGACGGCCGCAACGAGATCGCCATCCTGCACGACCACCGTCTGGTCATCTACAAGTGGGGCAATGACGGCCGCCTGGGCAAGCTGGGTGAGATCACCGTTTCCCGCAGCAACCTGAACTTCTCCATGCGTGCCATCGACCTCAACCGCGACGGCGCCAAGGATCTGGTGGTGGCCACCTTCGAAGAAGAGAGCAACCGCCCCTACACCTACTTCTACGGCTTCCGCGGCAACAAGTTCACGGAAGTGGCCAAGCGCTGCTCCTACTTCGCCAGCGTCGTCAACCTGCCGCCTTCCTACCAGCCCACGCTGGTGGGCCAGGGCTGGGACTCCATCAAGCTGTTTGCCCCCGGCGTGCATGTCATGGTCAAGCAGAACGGCACCTATGTGCTGGGCCAGCGCGTCAACCTGCCCAGTGGGGCCAACGTCTTCAACGTGGCCTGGATCCCCGGCAAGAACGGTGACCAGCTGGTCATGCTGACCGACGACGAACGCCTGAAGATCTTCCAGGGCGCCAACCAGACCCTGATCCACACCACCATGGAACGCTTCTCCGGTTCCGCCACCGGCATGGAACATTACAAGGGCATGCCGGGCCTGGGCGTGGACCGCAACTACCAGATGCCCAGCAAGTACTTTGCTCCCATGCGTCTCATCGTGGCCGACATCGGCCATACCGGCGAATACACCCTGCTGGTCAACAAGCCTATTTCCACGGCGGCCCAGATCTTCGACCGCTACCGCTATTTCCCCCAGGGCGAAGTGCACGCTCTGTTCTGGGATGGCGTGGGCCTGGGCCTGAAGTGGAAGACCCGCCGCATCCGCGGTTCCGTGGCGGCCGTGGACCTGGCCGACTTCAACAACGACGGTATCCTGGACCTGGTGGTGGGCCTGAACACCTCGCCCGACCTGGGTGTGGGCAGCCGTCAGTGCCTCGTCACAGCCTATCCGCTGGACGTGTCGCAGATGAACCCCAACGCTCCTGCCGACCTCAGCGACTTTGAAGTGACCCCCAACTACTAACATGTAAGAGGGTGCAGCCCCGTTCCGTGTCGCAGCGGCGCGGGACGGGGCTTTTTCAGCAGCTCCGGCTGCCGGAAAGTTTTCCGTATGTCTATTTTTCAGGGAGGAGAGGTTGTGCGCATCCTGGTTATCGGTTCTGGCGGGCGTGAGCACGCCCTGGTGTGGAAGCTCAAGCAGAGCCCTCGGGTAAGTGAAGTTTTTGTGGCCCCCGGCAACGGCGGTACGGCCCGTGAGGGCGCCATCAACGTGGCCGTGGACGCCGGAGACCTGGACGGTCTGGTGGAACTGGCCCGCAAGGAAAAGATCGACCTGGTGGTGCCCGGTCCCGAACTGCCCCTGACCAAGGGCATCACCGACCGCATGCGTGAGGCCGGCATCCCCTGCTTCGGCCCGGATGCCTACTGTGCCCGTCTGGAAGGCAGCAAGGCCTTCGCCAAGGACGTCATGAACCGCGCCGGTGTGCCCACGGCCCACAGCCAGGTCTTCACCGATCCCGATAAAGCCAAGAACGCCGTGGTCAAACTGGGCGCTCCCCTGGTGGTCAAGGCCGACGGCCTGGCTGCCGGCAAGGGCGTGGTGGTGGCCATGACCACCCAGGAAGCCCTGGATGCCGTGGACGACATCATGTGCAAGCGTGCGCACGGTGCCGCCGGCGCCAAGCTCGTCATCGAGGAATTCCTCGTGGGCGAGGAAGCTTCCTTCCTTTGCCTGTGCGACGGCAAGACCGCCGTGCCCCTGCCTTCCGCCCAGGACCACAAGGCCGCCTATGACGGCGACCAGGGCCCCAATACCGGCGGCATGGGCGCCTACAGCCCCGCCCCCATCCTGCCCTACAACGAGGCCGAAGCCATGGCCGATACGGTCATCCGTCCCATCCTGGCCGCACTGGCCAAGGACGGCCATCCCTTCGTGGGCGTGCTCTATGCCGGTCTGATGATGACCGAGAACGGTCCCAAGGTGCTGGAATACAACACCCGTTTCGGTGACCCCGAATGCCAGCCCCTGCTGATGCGCCTGGAAGGCGATCTGGTGCAGATCATGCTGGACTGCATCGAGGGCAAGCTCCGTCCCGAAAGCCTCACCCACACCTCCCAGACCGCTCTGGGCGTGGTGGTGGCCGCCGAAGGCTATCCGCACGCCTATCCCAAGGGCATGGTCATCGAAGGCCTGGATGAGGCCGACGCCCTGCCCGGCGTCAAGGTCTTCCACAGCGGCACCACCATGGACGGCGACAAGACCCTTTCCAGCGGCGGCCGCGTACTTTGCGTGACCGCGCTGGGCGATACCCTGGCCGACGCCCAGGCCCGTGCCTATGAAGGCGTGAAGGCCATCCGCATGGACAAGAGCTTCCACCGCAGCGATATCGGCCAGAAGGGCATCCGCCGTCTGGAACAGCTGGCGCAGGAAGAAAAGTAAGCAACCGCGGCCCCGTGCCGCCATAAAGGAACATCTATGGCTCAAGTCGTCATCATGATGGGCTCCAAGTCCGATGAAGAAAAGGTCAGCCCCTGCGTGGACGTGCTGCGTTCGCTGGGCATCTCCTATCTCTTCACGGTCAGCTCCGCCCACCGTACCCCCGAGCGCACGGAGAAGATCCTGCGCGAACAGGAAGCCGCCGGCGCCAAGGTCTTCATCTGCGCCGCCGGCATGGCCGCGCACCTGGCCGGTGCCGTGGCCGCCCGCACCACCCGTCCCGTCATCGGCATCCCGGTCTCCGGCGGCCTGATGGGCGGCATGGACGCCATGCTCGCCACTGTGCAGATGCCTCCCGGATTCCCCGTGGCCACCGTGGCCATGGACAAGGCCGGTGCCCGCAACGCCGCCTGGCTGGCCGCCCAGATCCTGGCCGTGGCCGATCCCGCGCTGGATGAAAAGATCCGCGCCGCCCGCGCCAAGATGCAGGCCGGTGTGGAAGAAGCCGCCGCCGAGATCGAAGCCAAGTACGGCTGCTAGCCGGCCGGTACATCAGCAAACAAAAAGCCCTCCGTTCGCGGAGGGCTTTTTGTTTGGCAGCGGTCTGGCTGCGTCACATATCCTGAAAAAGAAAATCCCGGAGACGGGGACCTGTCTGCTTTCCATACCTGGCCGTTATACCGAATCAACCCTGTCCATGCCCGGATGTCGGCTCCTCCCAGTCAGTGACGGGGACCGGCCGGTCAGACCGGGAAAAGGTTTTTTCGGGGTGGGGGAGAGTTTGAAAGGGGTAGGGGCAGTTTTTGCCCAAAAAACGCCCCTCCCCCTCTCAACTCCTAAAAACAGCACTTGCCGTCCAGACCGCAGGCAGCCCCCTGGGCGACGGGGCTTTCGCGGACACCGCGCAGGGCATCGTCCAGCTTGGCCCGGACGCCGGCGTAGTCGCTGTAACCGCGGGCCAGCAGGGTGCGCTGGCCGTCGTGCTCCAGATACAGGGTCGGATACAGGAGAAATTCGCCCATGACCTCCTCGGCTTCGGCGGCGTCATGCCGGGCGGCGCTTTGGATGGCGGGATCCGCCATGGCGGCGGCCAGGGCGTCGGCGGGCGTCCCTGCAGGCAGCCAGGCGGCCGCGATGGCAGCCTGTTCTCCGGCGGCCATGACATCACGGCCCTGGGCATAGAAGGCCATCTGGAAGGCCTCCATCTGTTCCAGCTCGTGGCCGGGGGCCAGATGGCGCAGGGCAGCCAGGGGCAGGTTCATGGCCGGGGAATGCATGAGCAGATCCGGGCCCGTACCGGCCACAGCCTGTTCCAGTGCCTGACGGAAATGTTCCGTGGACTGGCCGGTGGTCTCCTGCAGGCGGGCGAAGAATTCCCGGATGGTGGGGTATTCTTCCAGCATGCCGGTGAGGGTCTGGGGCTCGTCCATAAGGTTGCCGCCCAGCACGCGCACGGGCAGTTCGGGATGTTCCGCAGCCAGGCGGCGCATGACCGGCGCGAAGCCGTAGCACCAGGGACAAAATACGTCGGTGAGATAGAGGAGGTTCATGGCCGCAGCATACGCTTTTGGCCGGGGAAGGAAAGTCCGGCCGGGAGCCGTGCGGGCAGGGAAGGAGGGTGGCCCTTTGCCGTGGTGGGGAGATGAAAAAACTTTTTTGATTTTTTTGTTGACAGAGGGGCTGCTTTTTGGCAATGTGCCTTCTTGCCGAGGGGCTGTAGCTCAGTTGGGAGAGCGCTTGAATGGCATTCAAGAGGTCAGGAGTTCAATTCTCCTCAGCTCCACCAAAAAGGGAATCAGGGTTTGCGGAAACGCAGACCCTTTTTTCGTTTCTGGCCACGGAAGCACAGACAGCAAAAAAGCCGGGGCTCATCAGAGCCCCGGCTTTTTCGTATCCGGCTGAAAGCGCCTTCCGTACGCGTATGCGCTACAGCGCATGGCAGTTCTTGTCTGATACCCTTTGCAAGTCCATCGGCAACCCGGCAGAAGGGGGTAGAGTGTGCGTGCGCGCACACTTGATTCATGCGGCTTTGCTGGCCTATCAGGAGCGATTCTTACTTGTCAAAAAAACAGGGCTGTGCTAGGGTATGCAGCAGCTTCGTGCCGGGAAAGGCACGTTCTTTCATGCAAGGAGACCCCATGCCCCGCAAGAAAAATACCTGTATGTATCTCGTGGCCGCCCTGCTGTTCCTGGGTGGTCTGGGCTATCTGGTCTTTTCCGGCCTGTCGGAGAATACCGTCTATTTCCTCAACGTCTCCGAAGCCCGGGCCGCCACGGCCGACAAGTTGCAGGCGGCCCGCCTGTTCGGCACCGTGGCCCCCGACAACCTGCTCAAGAACGTGGACGGCCCCGGGGCCAGCTTTTTGCTGCAGGACAAGGACGATGCGGGCCTGACCCTGCCCGTGGTCTACAAGGGCGCCGTGCCGGATACCTTCAAGGCGGGCGCCGAGGTCATCGTGGAGGGGGGCCTGCAGCCCGACGGCCGTTTCATGGCCAAGACCCTCATGACCAAGTGTCCTTCCAAGTACCAGAAGGAAAACCGCAAGAGCTAGGGCGGCGCAGGCCGTACCCTTCCTGACGCACGGCCGGGCCTCATAGGCCGGTCGCGTCCTCACCGGAAATGTGCCGCCATGGCTGGTCGTGGCGTGCCCAAAGGAGCCCCATGTATTTCATTGCCTATGCCATGCAGCTGCTGACCCTGATCTGTGCTCTGGGCGGCAGTGCGCTGGCGCTTCTGCAGCTCTGGCAGCAGCGCGGCGACGCCCTGGCGCTGATCGAAAAGGTCCACTGGGCCATCACCGGCGCCCTTTCCCTGGCGGCGGCCCTGCTGCTGCACGCCCTGTTCTGGAACGACTTCAGCCTGGTCTATGTGGCCAGCTACACGGACCGTGTGCTGCCCGCCTTCTACCGCCTGACGGCCTTCTGGGCCGGGCAGCCGGGCTCCATGCTGTTCTGGGCCTTTTCCGTGGCCATCAGCGGCAGCATCTTTGCCCTGACGCCCGCCTACAAGCGCCTGACGCCCGCCACGCGGCTCTGGTACTGGGGCTTCTTCTACGCCATCATGGCCTTCTTCGCCCTGATCCTTTCCTGCTGGAGCAATCCCTTCGAGATGCAGTCGCCCGTGCCGCCGGACGGCAACGGCCTCAATCCCCTGCTGCAGAATCCCGGCATGATCTTCCACCCGCCGCTGCTTTTCCTGGGCTACGGCGGCTTCACCGTGCCCGCCTGTCTTGCCCTGGCCCAGAGCCTTTCCGGCGGTGAGGGCGAGGACGGCTGGCACCGTGTGACCCGCCCCGTGACCCTGCTGGCCTGGGCCTTCTTGACCGCGGGCATCATCCTGGGCATGTGGTGGGCCTACATGGAACTGGGCTGGGGCGGCTACTGGGCCTGGGACCCGGTGGAGAACGCCTCCCTCATCCCCTGGCTCATCAGCACGGCGGCCCTGCACACCCTCATCGTGCAGGAGCGCCGCAACAAGCTGCATCGCGTGAACGTGGCCCTGATGTGCCTGACCACCATCTCCGCCTTTTTCGCCACCTATCTGGTGCGCAGCGGCGTGGTGCAGTCCGTGCATGCCTTCGGTGACGGCAGCGTGGGCACGCCCCTGACGGTCTTCGTGCTGGGGGGCCTGCTGATCTCCTTCTGGGCGGCCTTTTCCGTGCCTGCGCGCGGGCGCGAGCTGGCGGGCATCGTCAGCCGCGAAGGTTTTTTGGTGATGGTCTGCTGGCTGCTGCTGGCCCTTTCGGTCATCATCCTCGTGGGCACCATGTGGCCGGTCATCAGCCTGCTCTGGACGCCGGAGCCCCACGGCCTGGACGCCAATTTCTACAACCGCGTCTGCGTGCCCCTGGGCATGCTCATCATGCTGCTGCTCATGGTCTGCCCCTGGCTGCGCTGGGACGGCGGCCTGCGTGACGCGCCGCGCTTCTGGCTGGCTCTGGGGGCCTTCGTGGCCTCGGGCGCCGCTTTCTTCTTCCTGGGCTACCGCCAGCCCGTGGCCCTGCTGGCCGCGGCGGGCTCCGTGGCCTGTCTGGCCGGGCTGCTGGCCAGCCTGCCTTCCCTGCCGGGCAAGGGCGGCTGGCGTGCCGTCGGCGCCGCGGGCCTGCATGTGGGCCTGGCGGTGCTGGTGCTGGGCATGGCCTTCTCCGGCCCCTACAAGCAGGAATACGACCTGCTCTTCCAGAACGGCAAGGGCGTGCAGCAGGCCGGTGCCTACCGCGTGGAGCTGCTGGAGGCCCAGCAGGGCCGCGCCGTGGACCATGACTATCTGGAAGCGCGCCTCAAGATCTATGAAGGCGACACGCTGCTGGGCGAGCTCAAGCCGCAGCGCCGCATGTACGACAAGTTCGGTACCATGCAGTTCTCCGAAGTGGACGTGGTCCCCGGTCTGGGCAACGAGCTGTATGCCTCCTTCCTGGGCCTGGACGAGAACGCCTCGGTGCTGATCCGCTTCAGCGTGGAGCCTCTGGTCAACTGGATGTGGATCGGCGGCACGCTCATGTGCATGTTCCCCTTCCTCATGCTGGCCCGCGGCCGCAAAAAGCAGACGCCCGAAGCGGGGAGCGACGCTCCCGCCGACAACGGGCCGCAGGCCTGAGGCCGCCATCATGCTGCGTCTTGAGAACCTGGCCAAGCTCTACGGCCTCAAGGTGGTCTTCAAAGGGGTGAGCTGCCGCTTCACGGCGGGCAGCATCACCCTGCTGGCCGGGGGCAACGGCGCGGGCAAGAGCACGCTGCTGCGCATCATCGCCGGCCTGTCCCGTCCCTCGGCGGGCGAGGTCATCTTCGACGGCACGGGAGCGGGCGGCGTCGCCCGTGAAGACGGGCCGCGTCTGGCCTATCTGGGGCACGCCACCTTCGTCTATCCGGGCCTGAGCGCGCTGGAGAACCTGCAGTTCTGGGCCCGGGCCCACGGCCTGCGCCCCTCGCGGGCGGAGCTCCTGGCCCTGCTGGAGCATGTGGGGCTGGCCGCTCATGCCGAAGAGCGGGCCGGGGTGTTCTCGCGCGGCATGGCCCAGCGTCTGAACCTGGCGCGGGTGCTGCTGCTGGACGCGGACCTTGTTTTGCTGGACGAGCCCGGCACCGGCCTGGACGTCAACTCCATGGCCCTGGTGCGGCGCGAGATGCTGGCCGCCCGGGAGCGCGGGGCCTGCGTCATCGTGGTCAGCCACGATTTGGCGGGCGACAGCCCCCTGGCCGACCGCCTGCTGCTGCTGGAGAACCGCCGCCTGGCCTATGACGGACCGCCGCAGGGCCTTGCCGCCGTGGATTCCGTGCTCAACGCGGCCACGGGGGATGTGGCCGCGCCCACTGCCGGGGAGGTTCCCGCATGATATCCTTTGCCTTGACCGTGGCCCGCAAGGACCTGCTGCTGACCTTCACCCGCGGCAGCGGGCTGGTGCAGGGCCTGCTGCTGGGCCTGTTGCTGCTGTTCGTGTTCAGCCTGTCGCAGGGCGTGGGCGAACGCATGAGCCCGCAGGGCGCGGGCGCCGTGTTCTGGCTGGGCTCGGCCTTCTGTCAGGTGCTCATCTTCAATACGCTCTATGCGCTGGAAGAGGCCAACGGCGCGCGTCTGGGCCTGTTGCTGGCCCCGGCCCCCATACAGGCCGTGTGGCTGGGCAAGGCCCTGGCCGGGCTGCTGCTGTTGCTGGTGGCCCAGATGTTCTTTTTGCCCGCCGCCGTGGTCTTTCTGTCGCAGGAGATCGGCGCGCTCTGGCCCGTGGGCCTCGGCATGCTGCTGCTGGTGGACGTGGGCATGTGCGCCCTGGGGTCGCTGTTGGGCGCGCTCTCGCAGGGCGGCGCGGCGCGCGAGTCCCTGCTGAGCATCGTGCTCTTCCCCCTGCTGGTGCCCCTGCTGCTGGCGGGGATCGGCGTGGCGGCCCAGGTGTTTGGTGCGCCCGCGCCTGACGGCCCGGCCTCGTGGATAGGGCTGGCCGCCGCCTTCGACGGTGTCTTTCTGGCTGCCGGACTGCTGCTGTTCGGCTTCATGTATTCGGGAGACGAATGATGCAACGCGCCTTTTCCGTGTGGCCCCTGCTGCTGGTGTTGCTGGGCGGTGCGGCCCTGGCCGTGTGCCAGTGGCTGATCTTTTTCTATGCCCCTGTGGAAGCCCAGCTGGGCCTGATGCAGAAGGTCTTCTATACCCATCTGCCGCTGGCCTGGTGGGCGCTCATCAGCTTTCTGGTGGTCTTCGTGGCTTCCATCGTCTACCTGATCCGGCGTTCCCCGGCCGCTGACCGCGTCTGCGCGGCCGCCGCCGAGGTGGGCGTGCTGCTGGCCGGTCTGGCCCTGGTCACGGGCATGATCTGGGCCCGCCGCTCCTGGGGCGTCTGGTGGACGTGGGATCCCCGCCTGACCACCACGCTGGTCATGTGGTTCATCTATGCGGGCTATCTGGTGCTGCGCGGCCTTGACCTGCCGCCCCAGCGCAAGCGCATGATCTGCGCCGTGGTGGGCGTGGTGGCCTTTTTGGACGTGCCGCTGGTCTTCCTTTCGGCCCGGCTGTGGCGCTCCATCCATCCGGCGGTGTTCGCCTCCAAGGGCGGCGGGCTGGAACCGGAGATGAAGCTGACCGCCATCGCCTGTGTGGCGGCCATGGGCCTGTTCTGGGCGGGCCTGGTGTGGCTGCGCACCCGCCAGCTGGGCCTGCGCGACCGGCTGGACAGCCTGCGCCTGCAGGCGGAAGACTGATTTTCGGTCCCCGGCCTGTCCTGCCCGCTGCGTGCGGCGGGATGACGGCCGTGGATGCGCCGCTCCCGGGGAGCGGACAGGCGGAGCCGTGCTCCGTCCGGGCTCGATGAGCCCTGTTTTCAACGGATACAAGCGGGATCCCCGCTTTCAAGGAGTGCCCTATGGACAGCAATTTCCTGTGGCTGGTGGCGGCCGGTGCCGCCGTCTGGCTGGGTCTGGCCGCGTACCTGGTCTTCATGGGCTGTGCCCAGCGGCGTCTGGATGCCCGTCTGCGCCAGATGGAGATCCTGCATGACTGATAGCCGTCTTTCCTTCACCGCCCGCGCCATCATCCTGCTGCTGGGCCTGAGCCTGCTGGTCATGCTGGGCGTCACCATCAAGGAACGTGTCAGCAATCCGCACTTGGTGACCGAACGTCCCACGGCCCCGCAGGGCATGGGACAGGAACAGAACCTGCTGGCCAGCCTGATGCAGAAGGTGGCCGCCGAGCCCACCAACAAGGACGCCCTGATGCATCTGGCCGAACACCTGATGGCCACTCAGGAATGGGACGCCGCGGCCACCTTTGCCCAGCGTGCCGTGGCTCTGGACGTCAACGATCCCCAGCCCCTCTACATGCTGGGTGTCATCCTGCACAACCAAGGCAAGCCGCAGGAAGCGGCCGCGACCCTGGAAAAGGTGGTGGCCCTGCGGGACGACGCCACGGTGCGTTACAGCCTGGGCGTGCTTTACAGCTACTTCCTGCAGCAGAAGGACAAGGGGCGTGCCCACTGGGAGGCCGGCCTCAAGGATCCGAAGATCTCGCCCGAGATGCGGCAGGCCATCGAAGAAGAACTGAAAAAATAACTTTCCCCGACAAAACAGCAAAGGGGCGCCTTTGGGCGCCCTTTTTTCATGACCCGAGCCCGGCAGGGAGGCAGGTCCGTTTGAAGGAAATCCCTCCGTACGTCTCGGTTACTGTCCGCCGCTCCCGCCTCCCTTCTCGCCCCATACCAGCCGAACGGCCCTTCATCCCCCGCCTTTTCCCGGTGTCCACCACGAAAAAAGCCGCTCTTCATGGAGCGGCTTTCCGTCTTTTTTTGCTGTCCTGTCCCTATATCCATGCCGAAACCCCATCGTCCTCCCAGCCCTCCAGACAGCGACGGAGACAGGCGACATCACCAGAACAAAAGTTTTTTCGGGGATGGGGGTGTGGGGGAAGGGGCAGTTTTTCCCAAAAAACGCCCCTTCCCCCACAACTTTCCCAAAAAACTTCCTCCCCGCCCGGCACTTAGCCGCGCAGCCAGTGGCCGGGATGGACCTCCCGCCACGTGCCGTCGCTTTCGTCATCAGGACAGGGCAGGATCTCCTTGCGCTGCTCGAACAGGGGATCCGGCACGGGCATGGCCGAGAGCAGGGCCCGGGTGTAGGCATGCAGGGGCCGGGCGAACAGCTCTTCCGTAGGGGCCAGCTCCACCAGACGGCCGTGGCGCATGACGCCCACGCGGTCGCAGAGGTAACGCACCATGGCCAGATCGTGGGCGATGAACAAAAAGGTGAAATCGTGCCCCTGCCGCAGATGGCGGAACAGGGCCATGATCTGGGCCTGGATGGAGACATCCAGCGAGGCCACGGGCTCGTCGGCCACGATGAAGCGCGGCTCCAGGGCCACGCTGCGGGCGATGGCCACACGCTGGCGCTGGCCGCCGGAGATCTCGGCCGGATAGCGATCCAGGAAACCGGCATCGAGGCCCACATGCCCCAGCAGACGGACGACTTCTTCCCGGCGCTGGCGGGCATCGCGGAAGACGTTCTGGATGACGAAGGGCTCGGCGATGATGTCTTCCACGCGCATGTGCGGGTTCAGGGCCGCGGAGGAATCCTGGAAGATGATCTGCATCTGGCGCCGGCGCTCCTGCCGCAGATGCGGGGCCGGGTCATGGATGTCGTGCCCGTCGAAGAGGATGCGGCCCGTGGTAGGCGGATACAGGCCCATGACGGCGCGGGCCAGCGTGGACTTGCCGCAGCCCGACTCCCCCACCAGACCGAACATCTCGCCCCGGCGGACGGCAAGGTCGAGCCCGTCCACGGCCCGGACGGTCAGGCCCCTGCCGGGACGGAAATGCAGACGCAGGTCCTGCAATTCCAGCAGGGGGCGGCCGTCATCGTCGGGGACGTGGCCGTGCGCATGGTCCTTTGTGGCTGCCGCGGCTGTTCCCTGCTGGGCGGCCAGACGGTCATGCAGGCGCTGGTGGCCCTCCCCGAAGGCATAGCGGCTGTCGGACATTTCCAGCGCATGGGCGCTGTCGGTCCAGCACAGGCTGGCACTGCCCCGGCCCGGCGTGATGTGCAGGGGGGGCTCCACTTTGGGGGCCTGGGGGTGCAGCAGCCAGGTGGCGGCCTTGTGCCCGGGGCTGACCTCGAAAAAGGGCGGCATGCGCTGGTAGTCCACCTTCATAGCCCAGGCGTTGCGCTCCGCGAAGGCGTCGCCCGGCGGCGGGTCCAGCAGGCTGGGCGGCATGCCGGGGATGCCCCGCAGCTGCCCGCTGCGCACGGCCAGCGCGGGCAGGGCCCCCAGCAAGCCCCAGGTGTAGGGATGCCGGGGATCGTAGAAGACATCGGCGGCGCTGCCGGTCTCCACCAGACGGCCCGCGTACATGACGGCCACCCTGTCGGCCACGCGGGCCACCACACCCAGATCATGCGAGACGAGGATGATGCCCACGCCGGTCTTGCGCTGCACGTCACGCAGCAGATCCAGCATGCGGGCCTGCACGGTCACGTCCAGCGCGGTGGTGGGCTCGTCGGCCAGCAGGATGCGCGGTCCCAGGGCCAGGGCGATGGCCAGCACGCAGCGTTGCCGCATGCCGCCGGAAAAATAGTGCGGTTGCAGGCGCATGCGGGCTTCGGGATCGTCGATGCCCACCAGCTCCAGCAGTTCGAGGGCCCGCTGCCGGGCCTGCTCCGGGCGCATGCGGCGATGGCGGCGCAGGGCCTCCATGATCTGGTCGCCCACGGGCAGGGTGGGGTTGAGGCTGGCCATGGGATCCTGGAAGAGCATGGCGGCCTGAGGGCCGCGCACGGCGCGCATCTGCCGCTCGCTGCAGGGCACGATGTCGCGGCCTTCCATCAGGATGCGGCCCGAGATGCGGGCATTGTCCGGCAGCAGGCGCAGGATGGAACGGCACAGCACGGACTTGCCGCAGCCCGATTCGCCTACGATGGCCAGGGTCTCCCCGGCATGCAGTTCCAGATCGACACCGCGCACGGCCTGAACCTGTCCGGCGGGGGTAGCGAAGGTGATGTGCAGGTCTTCCAGTTGCAGCAGGGGCGTCATGGCAGGCAAGGGGTTGAGGTTGGAGAAGGGCGGTCGGACACCGTACGGCGCGGGAACGGCCGCCGCGCCCGCGTCTTTCCCGGTGGGCCATCCGGCCGGTGCGGCGCGTCAGGTTCGGGACAGGAGGGCGCAGGACGGCAGACGACGGGGGCACCGCGTCCGCCCTGCGGACGACGGCACCCCCGTCAGAAGCATTTTCCCGCGGCGCCTAGCGCTGCAGGGTCCAGTCTTCGATATTCCACATGACGCCCACGGCATGATGCCCCAGGACGCGGGTGGTATCCAGCCCCTTGAGAGCGGCCACGCTCACATAGTTGCCGTGCAGGTAGACCAGGGGCAGTTGCGCGGGCATGGCGGCATAGGCCACTTCAAAGGCCTGATAGGCGGCCTTGCGCTTGGCGGGGTCCTCGGTGGCGCGGCCCTCACGCAGCAGCTCGTCCACCTTGGGGCTGGAATAGGCCATGTTGTTGTCGCTGGCGCCGGTGACGAAGCTCTTGAACACGCCGTCGGGGTCGAACTCGGCCGCGAAACCGGCCAGATAGCCGTTGTAACCGGCCTTCCAGTCGAAGCGCGTGACCAGGGCGATGTTCATTTCCACCCCGGCTTTCTTGAACTGGCGGGACAGCACGTTGATGATGTCCACGCGCTCTTCTTCGTAGTCGCGCACCTGGATGGTGAAGGAGAAGCGCTCGCCGTTGCGGGCGTAGATGCCGTCCGGGCCCTTTTTCCAGCCCAGGCGCTCCATCTCGGCCGCGAACTTTTTCAGGTCATAGGGATAGACGTCCGCAGCGGGGTTGCCGCCCAGAGGGCTGGTCTGGATGGGGCTGAAGGCCGGGAAGCCCTGGCCCGCCAGCACGCCGTCCACGATGGCCTGCTTGTCCACGGCGTAGTTGAGCACCGCGATGGAGTCCTTGTTGCGCTGCCAGAAGGGCGTGTGGAAGTCCATGGCCACCGTGCGCAGGTCGGCGGTGGTGAAGTCCACGGTGGTGAAGCCGTCCTTGCCGCGGAAGGTTCGGGCATACTTGGCATTGAGCCAGGCCAGATCGGCTTCGCCGGAGCGCAGCATGAGGGCCTTGGTGCTTTCCACGGCCACGGTCTTATAGACGATGCGCTCGATGGACGGCACCTTGCCGTAATAGTCCGTGTTGCGCTCCAGCACGATCATGCCGCCGGCCGTGTCCCAGGAGACGAACTTGAAGCGGCCGGTGCCCACGGGGGCGTGGTTGGCGGGCACGGTGTTGATGTCATGCCCTTCATAGATGTGGGCAGGCAGGATGCCCATGCAGAAATTGTCCAGCATGGCCGCATTGACCCGCGCCAGCCGGATGACCACGGTGCGCTCGTCCGGAGCGGAGATCCGGCTGATGTCCTGATAGTTGCTGGTGATGGTGGAGGTCAGGGTCTTGTCGCCGGTCAGGGCCGTGTAGGTGTAGACCACGTCCCGGGCGCTGAAGGGCGCGCCGTCGTGCCATTTGACCCCGTCGCGCAGGTGGAAGGTATAGGTCAGGGTTTTGGGATCATAGTCCACGCTTTTGGCCAGGTCGGGCACGGGCAGGCCCTTGGCGTCGAACTTCATGAGCCCGGAAAAGATGATGGTGGGCAGTTCCTGATGGGGGCTGAGCACAGGGTTGATGGTGTCCTCGTTTTCGCCGGCATAGACCAGGGTGTTGGCCATGTCGGCGGCCGGGGCCGGATGGGCGGTCAGCAGGGCCAGAGCCAGCAGGCAGCAGGACAGCAGGGATCGTTTCACGGCGGGGTTCCTCGGCGGGCCCGGGGCCCGGGTTGAAGGTTCTCGGCGGACGGGGGAACGGAGATGCCCTCAGGCGGGCGGCATGTATCCGGGGCAGGCGGGGCCTGCCGGTGTTCAGAGATTGCTGGGGCCCCGGACGCTGTTGCGGCGGAAGTGGTGGCCCAGGCTGGTGATGCAGAGCAGGGCCGTCACCAGGAACAGGCCGGGGATGAGGATCACCCACCAGGTATTGAGCAGCAGGGCCTTGTCGGCCAGGGCCAGCATGCTGCCCCAGGAAAGTTCGTCCACAGGCAGGCCGAGGCCCAGGAAGCTGAGGGTGGATTCCATGGCGATGCTGGTGCTGACGGCCGAGATGACCACAAAGAGGATGGCCGAGACCACATTGGGCACCAGATGGCGGCGCATGATCCAGCCAAAGCTGCCGCCCATGCAGCGCGAGGCCAGGATGTATTCGCTGTGGCGTATCTGGCGCACCTCGCCGCGCACGATTCGGGCCAGGGCGAACCAGCCCGTGACGCCGATGAGCAGGGCGATGCTCAGGGCGTTCTGGGGGCCCAGCAGGGAGACGGCCAGCAGCAGCACCAGCAGCACGGGGATGCTCTGGACGAGCTCCACAAGGCGCATGAGCAGGGCGTCGGTACGGGCCGGGGCGATGCCGGACAGGCAGCCGTAGGCCACGCCCAGCACGGTGATGACCGCGGCGCTCAGCAGGCCGATGAGCAGGGAGGCCCGGCCGCCGAACCAGATGATGGAATAGATGTCCCGGCCCAGGGAGTCGGTGCCGAAAAAGAACCGGCTGCCGGGCGGGGTGTTGCGGTCGGCAAGGTAGAACTCGGCGGGGTCGTGGTTGGCCAGCCAGGGCGCGCACAGGCAGCCCAGCACCAGCAGGAGCAGCAGGCACAGGGGCAGCAGGGGCAGACGGGCCAGGCGCTGCCGCCAGCCGGGACGGCGCAGGGCCGGGCGGTGTTCCCGCCAGCCCGCGCCCACCAGCTCGAAGGCATCGTCGGGGAGGGCCTCCTCCGGCCGGGTCACGGCGCTATGGGGGGCCGTACGGGGATCGCCCATCAGCAGACCACCTCACCGCTCTTGATGCGCGGGTCGATGGCCTCGTTGATGCTCTGGGCCAGCAGGCTGCTGATGATGACCATGGCTCCGGTAAACAGGACCATGAGCATGAGCAGGTTGTAGTCGTGATACTTGGCGCTGGAGATGGCCAGCAGGCCGATGCCGGGATAGTTGAACACGGCTTCGGCCACATAGGTGCCGCTGAGCACATGCGGGATGGAGATGGCCATGATGCCCACCACCGTGGGCATGACGTTGCGCAGGCAGTGGCTCCAGAGCACGCGGGTGCGGCCCAGGCCCTTGGAGCGGGCCAGCAGCACATAGTCGCGGCGCACTTCGTCCAGCAGCTTGTTGCGGATCATGTAGGCGTAATACCACAGGTGGCTGGCCACCATGACGGCCAGCGGCAGCACCAGATGGCGGGCGCGGTCGGCGATGTCGCCGGCCTTGCCGTAGCTGTAGGCGCCGCTGCTGGGCAGCCATTCCAGATTGACGCTGAAGACCAGCACCAGCAGCACGCCCAGCCAGAAAGCCGGGACATAATAGGCCGTGGTGCCCACCCGACAGATGAGGCGGTCCAGGGCGCTGTGCTCGAAGCGGGCGCAGAGCAGGGCCAGGGCGATGGCCAGCACGAAGACCAGCGCGTAGGCCAGCCCGCCCAGCAACAGGGTGTTGCCCAGCAGGGGCAGGACCACGTCCACCACCGGGCGCTTGTATTTGAGCGACATGCCGAAGTCGCCGTCCAGTACGTTGCCGGCCCAGCGCCGGTACTGTTCCCAGATGGGGCCGTCCAGGCCCAGGCGCTGGCGGGCGGCGTCCAGCTCGGCGCTGCTCATGGATTGCACGGCATCGCCGTAATAGGATTGCAGGGGATCGCCGGGCGTCAGGCGCGAGATGTAGAAGACCGCCAGCGAGAGCGCCAGCAGCATCAGCACCAGCAGCGCTGCCTTGCGCAGCAGGGAGGCTATGAGGGTCGGCATGACATCCTCCGGTCGGCCTGACGGTCGCATCCGGTTTTTGGTGTTACAAATTGCAAATCCGTGTCACGGCTATTTAGGGCCATAAAAGCTGCCGTGTCAAGGCAGGGGCCGGAAAAAAGCGGACATGGCGTGCTTTCGCGCCATCCTGCGGACAGGAGCGGCGTGCGTGTCCGGCTGTCTGTTGCCGCTGCCCGCCGCCTGAGGGGATGGTCACCAAAACGTGGAAAAATCATTCCTGATTCTGCCAAAAACGTGACAAGAGCCGGGAAATGTCGTATGCCTTGCGCAGTCTTCGCGAGACGTTCAGCCCCTAAAGAGAGCCGCCGCAGTGTCCCATCTGACCCGAGAAAAACTGGAAGCCCTTTCCCGCTGCTGGGAGCAGTGGGAAGCCGAGGCCGCCACGCCCCAGCGCAAGGTGGCGCGTGCCCGGCTGCATCTGTTGTTCCTGCTGCTGCGCTACGGCGGCCTGCGCCTTGGCGAGGCGCTGGAGCTGGACGCCCGCAAGGATGTGGACACCGTGACCGGTATGGTGCATGTTCCGGGTCCCAACAGCCGGGACGTACTGCTGCCCCTGAGCGCCATGCGCCATGTGCGCCGCATCCTGAGCCTGCCCGAGGCCGAGAGCATGGGCAGGGACTTTTTGCACTTCGACCAAGGCTTCATCCGCAAGAGCTTTTATGCCGTGGCCCAGCCGCTGGGGCTGGACAGGGCCATGGTGGGGCCGCGCGCCATCCGCTACGCCCGCGGGCTGGAGCTTCTGGACCTGCATGTGCCGGTCAACCTGGTGCAGAAATTTCTGGGCCAGCAAAAGCCTTCGCAGATCGCGGCCTTCCTCAACTTCTCCGACGGCGCCGCGCGGCGCATGGTCCAGAACAAGACCCTGGGGCCCTCGTCCGGCACGGACCCGCTCTGCAATTCCTTTCTGGGCATCGTGGAGGACATCTCCGTGGGCATGCGCATGGCCTCGGTGAGCGTGCGCACCTTCGGCGACATGCGCCTTGGCGTGCAGTGCAGCACGCGCCAGTTCGTGCATATGGAGATCCACGTCAACCAGGTGGTCACCGTGCTGGTGGACCCGGAACAGATCGTGCTCTCGCGCAGCCGTGCCACGCTCAGCATGGGCAACTGCCTGCCCTGTACGGTGCAGAGCATCCACCAGGACCAGGTGGAGTCCTTCGTCTCGCTGGAACTGGGCGACGGCTCGCGCCTGTGCGCCACGGTGGAGACGCCGGGCCTGCTCCGGGTGGGCATCTACGAGGGCCAGAAAGTCTACGCCCATTTCCCGTCACGGGCCGCGCGCCTGTGTCTGGACTGATATTTCCCGCAAGGGGCCGCCGTTCCGAACCGGCGGCGCATCATCAACCAATCAAGGAGTCGCATCATGAAAAACCTGAAGAAACTGTTTCTGCCCGTGCTGGCCGCCGCCTTCCTGGCCGCTCCGGCCCAGGCTGCCGACACGCTGATGATGGCCACCACCACCAGCACCCAGGATACCGGCCTGCTGGAATTCCTGGCCCCCACCTTCCAGAAAGAGACCGGCATCGAGCTGAAATGGGTGGCCGTGGGCACCGGCAAGGCCCTGGAGATCGCCAAGAACTGTGACGCCGACGTGCTGCTGGTGCACGCCCCCGCCGCTGAAAAGGAATTCGTCAAGGCCGGTCACGGTATCGACCGCCGTCAGGTGATGTACAACGACTTCGTGGTGGTGGGCCCCAAGGCTGACCCCGCGGGCGTCAAGGGCAAGGACACCGCCGCCGCCCTCAAGACCATCGCCGACAAGAAGGCCTCTTTCGTGAGCCGCGGCGACCAGTCCGGCACCCACAAGGCCGAGCTCAAGCTGTGGAAGCAGTCCGGCCTCAACCCCGACAAGGAAGCCTTCTACATCTCCGCCGGCCAGGGCATGATGGCCACCCTGAACATGGCCGCTGAAAAGAGCGCCTACACTCTGACCGACCGCGGCACCTGGATCAAGTTCAACGCCCAGCAGGGCGCCAAGAACCCCCTGGCCATCGTGGTGGAAGGTGACAAGGCCCTGTTCAACCAGTACAGCGTCATCACCGTGAACCCCAAGCAGTGCCCCAAGACCAAGGCCGACCTGGGCAAGAAGTTTGAAGACTGGTGGGTGGCCCCCTCCACTCAGAAGCGCATCGCCGAGTTCAAGCTGGAAGGCAAGCAGCTCTTCTTCCCCAACGCCGGCAAGTAGCGTTTTCCGTCCATTGGCGGGGACGGTCTCCGGGCCGTCCCCGTTTTGTTTTTCGACCTCCCTCCACGGATTCCCTCCGTCGCATTCCTGGTGATCTATGGACTATCTGGTCAACGGCTTCTGGGCGGCCTTCGCCCTGCTGGCCAATATGGACGACGCCACCTTTTCGGCCATCACGGCCACGTTGGTGTCCACGTCCTACGCCATGGCGGCCTCGCTGCTCATGGGCCTGCCCATGGGCTTTGCCCTGGGCTATTGTGATTTTCCCGGCAAAAAGTTTTTGCGCCTTATCTCCGACACCCTGCTGGCCTTCCCCACCGTGCTCATCGGCCTGCTGGTCTATGCCTTCATCACCTATCGCGGCCCGCTGGGCGAATGGGGCCTGCTCTTCACCCTGCCGGGCATGGCCATCGGCCAGACCCTGCTGGCCCTGCCCATCGTGGTCTCGTGGGTGGCCCAGGCCGTGGAGGGCCTCGACCCCCGCTGCCGTCAGACCCTGCTGACTCTGGGCGCCCGGCCCCTGCAACTGGCCTGGCTGAGCCTGTGCGAAGTGCGCTTCGCCATCGCCATGGTCTGCCTGACCGCCTTCGGCCGCGTCATCACCGAGGTGGGCATCGCCATGATGCTGGGCGGCAACGTGCGCTACCATACCCGCACCATGACCACGGCCATCGCCCTGGAGACCAGCAAGGGCGAGTTCGCCCAGGGCATCGCACTGGGCCTGGTGCTGCTGTTCATGGCCTTTGCCATCAACGTGCTCATGACCTTCATCAAGCACCGGGGGCGCATATGAGCCTTTTGTACGAAATCCGCGGCCTGGTGCGCCGTTACGGTCGCGTGACCGCGCTGGACCTGCCCGCCCTGGGCGTGGACGAGCTGTGCATCCACAGCGGCCAGGTGCTGACCCTGGTGGGCTACAACGGCAGCGGCAAGTCCACCCTGCTGCGCCTGCTGGCCTTTCTGGAAGAGCCCGACGAGGGCCGCATCATCTATCATGGCGGCGAGGACCCGCGCCGCGAGGTGAGCCTGCTGCTCCAGGAGCCCTATCTGCTTAAGACCACCGTGTTCGAGAACGTGGTGCTGGGTCTGAAGCTGCGCGGCCGCCGGGACGGTCTGGAGGAAGCTTATCAGGCCGCCATGCGGCAGGTGGGCTTTGATGATCCCGACGCCATGCGCCGCCGCGGGCCCAACGCCCTTTCCGGCGGGGAGCGCCAGCGCGTGGCCCTGGCCTCGCGTCTGGTGCTGCGTCCGCGCGCCCTGCTGCTGGACGAACCCACCTCCAACGTGGACGTGCGCAGCGCCCGCGCCATCGCCGCCGCCGTGGCCCGGTGCCGGGCCGAGGGCGCGGCCATCGTCTGTTCCACCCACGATCCCGCGCTCATGCAGGCCCTGGGCGGGGAACAGCTCAAACTGGGCCAGGGCTGGAGCCTGGAAGGCTAGAGGCCGGACACGCTTTCGGACGGGGAAGACGGGTGTGATCCGTACCATTTCCTTGTCCGCCCCTCAGCGCTGGTAGTTCTTTTCAAGGATCGTGTACCGCTATTAAAAACACGCTTTTGTCACTGATTTGAATATCGGCAGGCAAAAGCGTGTTTTTTGTCGTGTTTTATGAAATTTTTTTAAGGATCAGCGCTTCAATGGCCGCATCCCTGCCGGAAGCGTGTCCGTTTTGGGGAGGGGCAGGGCCGGAAGCGTGTCTGTTTTTCCGTTTTCTTGACCAAATTTTTTCTGGGGGACTAAGGTGGGGCAAACTGGATGGATGTACTGCTGAACTGCCTTGTTTTGCATCAATCAAAGGAGAGTCTCATGTTCCGTTTCCTGCGGGTCAACATGGCCACCAAGACCTGTGTGTTTGAAGATATCCCTGAAGAATACGCCGGTCTGGGCGGTCGTGCCCTGACCTCCACCATCGTGGCGCGCGAAGTCAACCCCATCTGTACGCCGCTGGGCCCCCACAACAAGCTGGTGTTCGCTCCCGGCCTGCTGGGCGCCACCAACAGCCCCAACGGCAACCGTATTTCTGTGGGCTGCAAGAGCCCCCTCACCGAGGGCATCAAGGAAGCCAACTCCGGCGGTCAGCCCGGCGGCCATCTGGCCAAGCTGGGCATCATGGCCATCATCGTTGAAGACATGGCCACCGAAGGCGAATGGTGGCAGCTGGAACTGAGCAAGGACTCCGCCAAGCTGGTGCCCTCCACCGTGGCCGGCCTCAACAACTTCGACGCCGTTGCCAAACTGGTGGAGACCTACGGCGACAAGTGCAGCTATGTGACCATCGGCCGCGCCGGTGAGTTCAAGCTGACCGCCGCCAGTATCGCTTTCACCGACCGCGAGCTGCGTCCCATGCGTCATGCCGGCCGCGGCGGCGTGGGCGCCGTCATGGGTTCCAAGGGCCTCAAGGCCATCATCATCAACCCCGAGGGCGGCAAGAACCATCCTCTGGTGGATGAAAAGGCCTTCCGCGAAGCTTCCAAGCGCTTCGCCAAGGCTCTGACCGAGCATCCCATCACCGGCAAGGGCCTGGCCGAATACGGCACCGGCGTGCTGGTGAACATCCTGCACGAAGCCGGCGGTCTGCCCACCGCCAACTTCTCCGTGGGCCAGTTCGACAAGCACGAAGGCGTGTCCGGCGAGACCATGAACCGCCTGACCAAGGAACGCGGCGGCGAAGGTGCCGTGGCCCACGGCTGCATGAGCGGCTGCATCATCCGCTGCTCCGGCCTGTTCCCCGACAAGCAGGGCAAGTTCCAGAGCAAGTGGCCTGAATACGAGACCCTGTGGTCCTTCGGTCCCCACAGCGGCATCAGCGACATCGACGCCGTGAGCCGCTTTGACTACATGTGCGACGACATCGGCGTGGACACCATCGACGTGGGCGTGGCCGTGGGCGTTGCCATGGCCGGCGGCGGCATCCCCTACGGTGACGTGGAAGCCGTGAAGGCCGCCATGCAGGGCATCAGCGACGGTACCCCCCTGGGCCGCATCATCGGCTGCGGTACCGCCACCACCGGCCGCGTGTTCGGCGTGCGCCGCGTGCCTTGCGTCAAGGGCCAGAGCCTGCCCGCGTACGATCCTCGCGCCGTCAAGGGCGTGGGCGTGACCTACGCCACCACCCCCATGGGCGCCGACCACACCGCCGGTTACGCCGTGACCGCCAACATCCTGAGCTGCGGCGGCAAGGTGGATCCGTTGAAGCCCGAAGGCCAGGTGGAACTGTCCCGCAACCTGCAGATCGCCACGGCCTCCGTGGACTCCGTGGGCCTGTGCCTGTTCACCGCCTTCGCCATCCTGGACATCCCGGATGCCCTGGCCGCCATCGTGGACATGCTCAACGCCAAGTACGGCTGGCAGCTGACCGGTGACGACGTGGTCACCCTGGGCCAGCGCATCCTCTCCACCGAAATCGACTTCAACCGTCGTGCCGGCATCACCGAAGCCGCCGACCACCTGCCCGATTTCTTCGTGGACGAGCCCGTGGCCCCGCACAACACGACCTTCGACATCTCGCACGAAGAGCTGAAGACGGTCTTCAACTGGATCAAGAAGTAGCATAGACTGAGACCGGGCCCGCCTTTGGGGCGGGCCCGGATCGTCACACTTTTTCTTGACCGGCGGACGCCATCATCGGAGGCAGCATGAGCATACTCATCAAACTGAGCACGACCCTGCGGGACTATGTACCGGGATATGACCCAGAAGCGGGGATAACGCTTGATGCGCCCGAAGACGCCACGGCTGCCGATGTGGCAAGGATGGTGGGACTGCCGCTGGAAGAGATAAAAATCGTCATGATCAACGGGCGTCAAAAAGAGGTCCAGAGCAAGATATGCGACGGTGCTCGTGTGGCCTTTTTTCCTGCTGTCGGAGGAGGTTAGACGCCCGTTGATCATGACACCCATCACATCGCCATCCCCTGGGGAAGGGGAATGTTCCGCGGCGTTCCTGCCCTGGACAGCGTCCGGGATACGGGAGCGCCTCGGCGCGTTCCTGCACGGTGGCTCGCTGGCCTCATGGGCCGGGCCGCATGTGCTGCGCCGGGCTGCGGACGGTACGCCCTTCGTCAGCGGCACTGCCATCCGGCAGCTGGCCGCAGGGGCCGTCCTTCCCGAACGGGAGGTGATGGTCGCGCTCCTGCAAGACGGCATCTGGCCGGAACGCTTCCGTAGAAACTACGGTGTTTTTTCCGCTGATGCAATGGTTCGTCTGTTGCAAACTCGTGTCTTCGTGCTGGGCTGCGGTGGTCTGGGCGGGCATGTGGCCTCCCTGTTGGCGCGGCTGGGCGTGGGAGGCATGCGCCTGTGCGACAGCGACATCTTTGAGGAGAGCAACCTCAATCGTCAGTATTTCTGCACGGAAAGCACGCTGGGCCAGCCCAAGGCCGTGGCTACGGCGCGCGGTTTGCGCGATATGGCAGGCTATCTGGCCCTGGATGTGCGGCATGTGGAAGCGGACGAAAAAAATTTGCCGGACATGCTGCAAGATGTGGATGTGGCCCTGGATTGTCTGGACGACCTTGCGCTGAAAATGCTATTGGAAGAACGTTCCGCTGCGGCGGGGGTGCCGTTCGTACACGGCTCCGTGCTGCGGGCCGAGGGTTTCGCACGCGCGGCCCGTTCCGGGCGCCTGCATCTGCGGGAGCTCTACGCTTCCGGGCTGACCAGCGAGGAAGCGGGCAGCGCCCGCCACGAAGGCGTCATCGCCACGGCCCCGGCCGGGGTGGCCTGTCTGATGGTCTCCCTGTGCCTGCGCCTGCTGCTGCGGCCCGATGCCGGGGATTCGGCCCTGTTCCATGCCGATTTTTCCGTGCCGGAACTGGAACGCTTTGAATTTTAGTGCGCTCTGCCGGGCATCTCTTGTGGAGACGACCTGACAGCGCACACCATATTTCTCCACAGCCGACTACCTGCGCCCGACGCACAGGCGGGCAGGCAGTGCGGGGCTGCCTTGGGGGGCGGCCCGGCCGGAAGAATTCTCCTTCTTCCGGCCTTTTTTGTTTTTGTGGGGGAAGGGGCGGGTCGCCTGCGCGGCGGGCGGCAAGGATCGCAGTGCACAGGGACCGGACAGTCCACATGCGTGGGGCAACAGTTACTGGATCCTGGGCCGCTGTGAGATCCTGCAGGCACTCTACGTCTTATAGGAATGTCCTAGAGAACGACGCATGACAGGCCGCCTCGTCAGGGACGGCCTGTCTGGTAAAGCGCGCTGGGGAAGGGGAGGGGAGTTTGAGGGGAGGGGGAACCCCTCTCGCGCTAGGCGAGGGGTTCCCCCTCCCCTCACAAAACATCATCCTAATCATCGCCATCATCGCGTGGACGGAACAGGCGGCCGCGCTGGACGGCCTGCTTGCCGAATTTGTCTCGCAGGTTGTCCAGGGCGGCGTCCAGACGGCGGCGCCGAGCCTCCTGTTCGGGATCGCGGCCCTGCACGCCGCGGAACACGCCGGGCAGCAGCTCCTGGGTGGGGGCGTTGCCGAAACCGGACACGCCCAGGCCGATGAGCCGCACCGGCTGGGGCAGGGCTTCGGCTTCCAGCAGGGCGGTACCGGTCTCGTAGATGGTCTCGGTGCTGTTCGTGGCTTCGGGCAGGGTGCGGGAACGGGTGATCTGGCGGAAATCCGAAAACTTGATCTTGAGGGTCACGGTGCGGCCGCGCAGGCCGTGACGGCGCAGCGAGGCTCCCACGCGTTCGGCATGGCCGAGGAGCATGGTCTTGAGGAATTCCCGGTCGCGGGTATCGCGGGCAAAAGTGGTCTCGGCGCTTTCGCTCTTGGCCTCGTGTTCGGGCACCACCGGCCGGGGATCGATGCCCCGGGCCCGGGCGTGCAGCTCCCGTCCCCATTTGCCGAAACGCTGTTCCAGAAGCTCCGGGCTGTAGCGGCGCAGCTGTTCCACGCGGCGGATGCCCAGGGCCTCCAGCTCGGCCACCATGCGCCTGCCCACGCCGGGCAGACGGCGCACGTCCAGCCCGCCCAAAAAGCTGTCCACGTCGTCCGGGCGCAGGATGTAGATGCCGTCGGGCTTGTTGATGTCCGAACAGATCTTGGCCAGGAACTTGACCGGCGCCGCGCCCACGGAACAGGTCAGACCGCCGGTGACCTCGCGCACGCGGGCCTTGATGGCCGGGATGAGCTGCTCCACAGGGCCGAACAGGCGCTCCAGCCCGGTGGCGTCCAGATAGGCCTCGTCGATGCTGGCCGGTTCCACCAGCGGGGAAAAATCCTGCAGGGCGGCCATGATGCGGCCGGATATCTCCACATAACGCCGGCGGTTGCCGCGCACGAAGATGGCCTGCGGGCACAGCCGCCGGGCCGTGGTCATGGGCATGGCCGAATGCACGCCGAAGCGTCGCGCTTCATAGGACGCGGTGGAGACCACCCCGCGCGTCTCGCCGCCGATGATGACCGGCTTGCCGCGCCATTCCGGGTGATCCATCTGCTCCACGGAGGCGAAGAAGGCATCCATGTCCAGATGCAGGATGATGCGGGGGAAAGGATCAGGCAAGGACCGCATGGGGCATCCTTTGCCGGGCCGCCGGCAGGACGGCCCGGCGGCGATCAGCGTTTTTGCGTCGCGGGGCCTTCGTCGAAGACTTCGCGCACGCGTTCCAGTTCCGCTTCCAGCCCGGTACGTCCCACGCCCAGATCGTCCAGCAGGAAGCGGGACATGCTCAGGGCCACCTCGCGTTCGCCGCTGAAGGCGCCAGCCACGCCCATGTTGCGCAGGCTGTCGGCCTCGCTGGCAAAGGGCGTGTTGACGAAGATGCGCAGATCCGGGTTGATGGCACGGGCGATGGGCACCACTTCCCTGGCCGGGATGGCCGGGGCCGAGAGCAGCAGGGCCTGCGCCTGTTCCAGGCCGGCTTCGCGCAGCACTTCGGCCTGGGTGGCGTCGCCATGGACGGCCGGACGCCCCAGCCCGCGCAGGCGGCGGACCGTATCGATATTGGCCTCCACCACCACAGGCAGCATGCCGTGCGCCCGGACGATGCGGCACAGGCTGCGGCCCACGGGGCCAAAGCCCACGACCACCACACGCGGCAGGCCGTCGGCATCGGCCTGCCCGTGCTCCATGCGGGGCAGGCGGGCGCCCAGGCCCAGGCGTCCCAGCAGGCGGGTCAGGGCACCCGCGCGCCGGAAGAGCAGCGGGTTGAGCGTGATGGAGAGCAGGGCCGCCGGGATGACGGCGTTGCTGATGCTGCTGTCGAACAGGCCGAAGCTGACCCCCAGCGCCACGAGGATGAAGGTGAACTCGCCTATCTGGCCCAGCGAAAGGCCCACGGAAACGGCCAGACGCAGCGGTTTGCGGGCCACGAGGCAGACCAGGAAGGCCAGCAGGGGCTTGAGCAGCACGATGACGCCCAGGGCCAGCAGGAAGAGGGGCCATTGTTCCAGCAGGGCGGCGGGGTCGAAAAGCATGCCCACGGACACGAAGAACAGCACCGCGAAGGCATCGCGCAGGGGCAGTGCCTCGGCGGTGGCACGGGCGCTGAAATCGGACTGGCCCACCACCATGCCCGCCAGGAAGGCCCCGAAGGCCATGGACGCGTCGAAGAACAGGGCCGAGCCCACGGCGATGCCCAAGGCCAGCACGATGACCGCCAGCGTGAACAGGTCACGGGTGCCCGTGCGCGCCACATAGCCCAGCAGGGCGGGGATCAGGCGCTGTCCGGCCACGAGGGTGAAGGCCGTGAGCGCGGCCAGCTTGAGCAGGGTCTTGCCCAGTACCCACCAGATGTTGCCATCCCCGGCGCCCAGGATCACGGGCAGGAGCACCAGCAGCAGGATGGTGAACAGGTCTTCCACCACCAGCCACCCCAGGGCCACATGGCCGGCAGGAGTATGCAGCACATGGTTGTCGGCCAGGACGCGGGTGAGCACCACGGTGCTCGCCACGGAGACCGACATGCCGAAGACCGCGCCCGCCCAGAGGGAAAAGCCCCAGAACTGGAGCAGGAACATGCAGGACAGGGTCGTGAGCGTGATCTGCACGGTAGCCCCGCCCAGGGCGATGCCGCGCACGGCCAGCAGGTCTTTGAGGTGGAAGTGCAGGCCCACGCCGAACATGAGCAGGATGATGCCGATCTCGGCCAGTTGCGAGGCCAGCCCCGCGTCGGCCACGAAGCCCGGCGAATGCGGCCCCACCAGGATGCCCGCCAGCAAGTAGCCTACCAGAGGCGACAAACGGAGCTTCTGGGTCACGAAGCCCAGGACGAGGGCTGCGCCCAGGCCACCGGTGAGGGTCAGGATCAGGGAGATGTCGTGCGGCATGCTCATGGGCGCGTGCCGTCCTCCTCACCGGGGAGCCACCGGGCCCAGAGCGTGCGCTGCCGGGGACCGTCGCCTTCGCACAGATAGACGGACTGCCAGCGGCCCAGCTGCAACTGGCCGTCCTCCACGATGAGCATCAGGCTGGGGCCGTGCAGGGTGGTCTTGATGTGGGCGTCGCTGTTGCCTTCGGCGTGGTCGAAGCCCGCGTCCTGCGGCACCATGGCGCTGAAAAAGCGCACCATGTCGCGGCGGACGTCGGGATCCGCGCCTTCGTTGATGGTCAGGCCGCAGGTGGTGTGCGGCGAGAAGAGCAGCAGGGCACCGTTGCGGCGGCCCTGCCGGCGGCCGCGGGCCACCAGCTCCCTGACCTGGGCGGTGATGTCGCGCATTTCGCAGCGGCTGCGCGTGGCCACGGACAATGTCTCCATGATGGCTCCTTGTCTTTCCTGAGGGATGGGCTTAGGGTCTGGACGTATCTCCCGCCTGCCGCACGGCACGTCCCGGTGCTTCGCGGCCGGCGTGTCCTTGGAGCCTGTCCCGGTGGGGACAGGGGCCGCGTTTTGCGGCCGTCCCGGCATTTTTTACCCGAACACTCCCATGCAAATCAATGATCCCGAACGTACCCGGCAGGCTGCGCCCGATCCGCACCTGGATGCTCCCGAAGCCGACGACTTCACGGAACACCCTTTGAGCATGACCGGCGAGGCCCCGGCCGGCAAAAGCGCCCGCGGCAGCAAGGGCGCCGCGGCTGCGGCCCCCTCCTTTTCCTGCTCCGCGTCCTGCCCGCTTTCGCATGTGCCGCAAAAGGCCTGGCTGCACCTTTTCCGGGTGCCTTTCCGCAAACGTCACCCTGTCATTTTCTGGGGCCTGCTGATCCTGCTGCTGGGCGGCGTCGCGGCCTTCCTGGTCTCCCAGGCCACCGGTCTGGGCAGCGAGCGCATCGCCCTGGTGCGCGTGACCGGCCCCATCATGGACATCGACGCCCAGCTGCGCTGGATCGACAAGCTGGGCCGTATGCCCGGCGTCAAGGGCGTGCTGGTGCGTGTGGATTCCCCCGGCGGCGGGGCCGCTGCCTCGCAGGAACTGTATGAGGCCCTGGCCCGGCTGGGCAAGGACAAACCCATCGCCGTCAGCATGGGCAGCACGGCGGCCTCCGGCGGCCTGATGGTCAGCATGGCGGGCAGGCGCGTCTTCGCCAATGCCTCCACCGTGACCGGCTCCATCGGCGTGCGCATGGACATCCCCCAGATCCGGGGCCTGCTGGACAAGCTGGGCCTCGGCCGCCAGACCCTGACCACAGCGCCCTACAAGGACGCCGGTTCCATGCTGGAACCGCTCACCGCCGATGAAAAGGCCTATTTCCAGGGCGTGCTCAAGGACATGCACGAGCAGTTCGTGGACATCGTGGCCCAGGGGCGCCATATGGATCGCGCCCGCGCCGCTCGCCTGGCCACGGGCAAGATCTTCACCGGCCGTGAAGCCGTGGAGCTGGGCCTTGTGGACGAGCTGGGCGGCCAGCAGGCCGCGCACCGCTGGCTGGCCGATACCTGCAAGGTCCCCGTGGACCGGCCCCTGCTGACGCCCCCCAGCGAAGACGAATGGTGGGAAAAGAGCCTCAAGACCTGGTTCGGCCTTGATGCCGATGCCCTGCTGGGCCGTGAGGCCCCGGCTTTCCTGTACAGCTTTTAGGAAAAACGGGACGGTGACAAGGCCTCGGAAAAGCTCTGCTGCCTGCCGCCGGTAGTCCGGTGAACGCAAACGGCCCTGCCTCCAACAGAGGCAGGGCCGTTTTATCATCTGTAGCGGTCGTCATGGAGCCTTGCTGATGCCAGAGGGCGCCCTGCTTTCCCCATTCCCCAATAAAACGCGCTGGGGAAGGGGAGGGGAGTTTGAGGGGAGGGGGAACCCCTCTCGCGCTGGCAGAGGGGTTCCCCCTCCCCTCAAAAAGAACTCACCGTTCCGGTCAGGGCCGGGCGAAAAGGGCCATGTATTCCTGGTTGCCCTTGGGGCCCTTGATGGCGGCGGGCAGCACGCCCCGGCTTTCCAAATGCAGGTTCTCGGTGCAGAAGCGGACGATCTTGTCCACGGCACGCTGGCGGGCGGCCTCGTCGCGTACCACGCCCTTGACGGTTTCGCCGGGGCCCAGTTCGAACTGGGGCTTGATGAGCACGGCGGCCAGACCGCCGGGCTTGAGCCAGGTCATGCAGGGCGGCAGGATGAGCGTCAGGGAGATGAAGGACACGTCGGCCACCACCAAGTCCACGGGCTCGGGGATGAGCTCGGGCGCGGCGGCGCGCAGGTTGACGCCTTCCAGATTGATGACGCGCTCGTCGGCACGCAGCTTCTCGTGCAGCTGGTTCTTGCCCACGTCCACGGCATAGACGCGCGTGGCGCCGTGCTGGAGCAGACAGTCCGTGAAGCCGCCGGTGGAGGCACCGGCATCAAGACAGACCATGCCGCTCACGTCGAGCTTGAAATTGTCCAGGATGGTCAGCAGCTTGTAGGCGCCGCGACTGACGAAGCGCTCCTGCCCCAGCAGCTCGAAGACCGTGCCCTCGGGATAGGGATGCCCGGGCTTGTCCACCTTTTGGGGCGGGGCGCCGGGGGGCAGTCCTTCGGAGGAGAGCGCCACCTTGCCGGCCATGATGAGACGGCGGGCCTGTTCACGGCTTTCGGCCAGGCCCTGCATGAAGACCAGTTGATCCGCGCGCTGGCGGGCGATTTTTGCACACATGGCCGCACTGTAGCCTGTCGGCCCGGCGCTGGCAACCGGCCCCGGGCGGAGGGGCCGGCCGGGCCCGCCGACATGGGCGGAGCGTATCCGTTTTTTCGGTGGGTATTACCGGCGTGGGCCCCGTGTGACGGGATCGGCGGTGGATGTCCCTGCCCCCATCTTCGTCTGGATGGTCTCCATCGTGCCGTGGAGTCCTTCCGGCTGTGCCTGCCGGGGCACGAGCTTCGCCTGTTGTCGGCTGTCCGCAGCAAACGTCCTTATCTTCGGGCCCCTGCCGTGACGGACGGTCCGGCCTTGCCCGGAGCGGGAAAAAACTCCGGGAAAACGTCCTTCCGCCGGGGCAGGGGACTTGCCAAAGCTGCGTTTATGGGCTATTGATTTGGGCCCTGATGCGCAAAAGCCGCGCAGAAGACGACTATTGACGGCATATGCCGTTGCCATACGAGGTAAGGATCATGAAGAAAGATATCCATCCCAAGGTGTTCAACGCCACCATTACCTGCGCTTGCGGTAATCAGGAACAGGTGCTCTCCACGAAGGGCGAAGAAGTGCACGTCGAAGTGTGCTCCGCCTGCCATCCCTTCTTCACCGGCAAGCAGCGCTTCCTGGATACGGCCGGCCGTATCGACCGCTTCCGCAAGAAGTACGCCAAATTTGAAAAGAAGTAGGCGCTGCCGCGCAAGCGGTGTGCTGCCCCGCGTCTGCTGGACGCGAACGTTATCCCACCTCTGGCGGAGGCGTTGGAATCTTTGGTTTCACGCTCCCGCCGGAGGCTTGGCGTTTTTTTGAGGGAGTCTATGCGCCTGTCCCGTCTTGTTTCCCTGATGCTGACGGCCGGCTGCCCCACCGTGGGCGGGCAGGCTGTTCTGGAAGGCGTCATGATGCGCAATGGTGACGCCTACGCGCTGGCCCTGCGCCGTCCCGACGGCGAGATCGTGGCCCGGCGCATGCCCTGGTTCTCGCTGACACGGCATCCCTGGCTGAAAAAGCCTTTCGTGCGCGGCTTTCCCGTGCTCATCGAGACCCTGGTCAACGGCATCAAGGCGCTCAACCGTTCCGCGGAACATCAGGCCGAAGGCACCGAGGAAGAGCTCAAGGGCTGGCATCTGGTGCTGACCCTGCTGCTTTCCCTGGCCATGGCCGTGGGCCTGTTCGTGGTCGTGCCGCACCTGCTGTCGCTGCTCATGCAGTGGCTGGAGCTGGGCGGCGGGGTGGAAGGGCTCACCTTCCATCTGTGGGACGGCCTGTTCAAGTGCCTGATCTTCATGGGCTATATCTGGGCCATCTCCTTTGTGCCCGATATCCGGCGCGTGTTCCAGTATCATGGCGCGGAGCACAAGGTCATCCATGCCTTCGAAGCCGGGGGCGACGTGGACGCCGCCACGGCGGCCCGCATGAGCCGCCTGCATCCCCGCTGCGGCACCACGTTCCTGCTGTTCGTCATCAGCATCTCCATCATCCTGCATGCGGTGCTGGTGCCCCTGCTGCTGTTCATCTACTGCCCGGAAGGGGCGGTGGCCAAGCAGGCATTGACCATCGTGTTCAAACTGCTGCTCATGGTGCCCATCAGCGCGCTGGCCTATGAGCTTATCCGTTACGCTGCCCGCATGCCCGACGGCTTCATGGCCACGCTGCTGCGGGCCCCCGGCCTGACCCTGCAGCGCATGACCACGGCCGAGCCCGACGAGCGCCAGCTCGATGTGGCGGTGGTGGCCCTGCGCGAAGCCCTGGGCGCCCAGGCGGGTGACAATATCATCACGGCTCCCTACCGGCGCGACGCCTAGTCGCCCCGGCGGGGCCATACATTTTCTGGAGTTCGCATGTTTGCCAAGCTGGAAGGTCTTGAAAAAAAGTATATGGAGCTTGAACAGGCGCTTGCCCAGCCTGACGTCTACAACGACCAGGATCAGTACCGCAAGCTGACCAAGGCGCATGCGGACCTGCGCGACGTGGTGGAACTGTTCCGCCGTCATCGCAGCCTCACGCAGGAACTGGAAGAAAACAAGCAGCTCCTGCACGACAGCGATCCGGACATCAAGGCCATGGCGCAGGAAGAGATCGCCGCCGCCGAAGCCGAGCTGCCCGAGCTGGAGCACAAGATCAAGGTGTTGCTGCTGCCCAAGGACCCGCTGGACGAAAAGAACACCATCCTTGAAATCCGCGCCGGTACCGGCGGTGAAGAAGCGGCCCTGTTCGCCGCCGACCTTTTCCGCATGTACACCCGTTATGCCGAAATCAAGGGCTGGAAGGTGGAGATCATGAGCGAATCCCCTTCCGACAGCGGCGGCTACAAGGAAATCATCTGCCTCATCTCCGGTGACCGCGTGTACAGCCATCTCAAGTTCGAGGCCGGTACCCACCGCGTGCAGCGCGTGCCCGCCACCGAGACCCAGGGCCGCATCCATACTTCCGCCGCCACCGTGGCCGTGATGCCCGAAGCCGAGGAAGTGGACGTGGAGATCCGCCCCGAAGACCTGCGCATCGACATCTACCGTGCTTCCGGTGCCGGCGGCCAGCACGTCAACAAGACCGAGTCCGCCGTGCGCATCACCCACATCCCCACCGGTACCGTGGTGACCTGCCAGGACGAACGCTCGCAGCACAAGAACAAGGCCCGCGCCATGAAGGTGCTGGCCTCCCGTATCCTGGCCGCCGAGCGTGAGCGCCAGAACAGCGAACTTTCCGCCGACCGCAAGGCCCAGGTGGGCTCCGGTGACCGCTCCGAGCGCATCCGCACCTACAACTTCCCCCAGGGCCGCTGCACGGACCACCGCATCAACCTGACCCTGTACTCTCTGGACCGCATCATGGAAGGCGAAGTTGAGCCCCTGTTCGAGGCTCTGGCCACCGCCGCCCAGACCGAGGCCCTCAAGGCCGAGGCCGAAGCCTAGGCCCGCAGACGATTTTCCGAAAAGAGAGAACGGCCCGTCGGATGCTTTCCGGCGGGCCGTTGCTATTGGAGGCAGGGGCCTGTGCAGGTTTTCCGGCGCAGGGATGCCCGGGCCTGCTGCGGATGCCCCGCCCTAGCGGCAGAAGAACGTCGTGTCGCGGGCATATCTCCCGTAGCCGTGGTGCCGGGTCATGTCGTAGGCCGCGACGGCCGCGACCAGCAGGACGGCCGCCACCAGCAGGGGGACCACCAGCGAGCGCATGCCCAGGTAATGGCGCAGGGGCTTGCTGTTGATGCCCATGTGCAGCAGGGCCGCTACCATGAAAGCCACGCCGAAATATTTGTGCAGATGCATGACGGTGCGCGAATCGAGGTGGAGCAGGATCAGCCCTCCGGTCAGGATGAGCACGACGGACGTGATGAGAAGAGCGATGCTGACTATCTGTCTGTAGTTGTTCATGGTCTGCCCCCATACTGGCTTGGATGCCGGATGCTACATCAATGCGGATGGCGGGTACAGGCTTTCGGTTGGGCCCGGGGCACGGTCCGACAAGCGGTCGCGCGGGGGATTCCGCGCGCATTCGGTTGGTCCGGCGGCCGTGTGTGGCATCCCCGTAAAAGTCCGGCAAGGCGGGCAGCGCAGATAGCCTTCCCGGACAGTTCCTGCCCTGCGGCACGGCCGTTTCCCCACAAATCTCTTGACCTTTGGCCCGCAACAGGCTATTGCCTGCCGCCATATGCCTGCGCTTTTGACTTCATGCCGCAGGCTTGCTATCATTATTTGTTGCGTATGACCGAACAGACTTCCACCGCCGCACGCAAACCGGCGCCGCTGCCCCAGCTGGACGGCGTCCTGGTGCTCAACAAGCCTTCCGGCCCCACGTCGGCCCGCTGCCTCTCGGCGCTCAAGCGCCTGGGCCAGCGCAAGATCGGCCACGCGGGCACCCTGGACCCCATGGCTTCCGGCGTGCTGCTGGTGCTGCTGGGACAGGGCACCAAGATCGCCTCGCACCTTTTGGCCGACGGCGGCAAGGTCTACAGCGGCCAGTTGCGCCTGGGCCTCACCACCGATACCTGGGACATCCAGGGCGAGGTGCTGACGGAATCCCCGTGGCAGCAGGTGACCGAAGCCGATGTGCGCGCCGAGGTGGCCCACTGGCTGACCCTGCATGAGCAGGAAGTGCCCGCCTATTCCGCGGCCAAGCACGAGGGACAGTCCCTCTACAAGCTGGCGCGCAAGGGCAAGGAAGTGCCCAAAAAGGTCAAAAGCATGGAAATTTCGCAAGCGGACGTGCTCGAGGTCGAGCTGCCGTTTGTACGCTTTCGGGTCGCATGCAGTTCCGGCACCTATATACGCTCCCTGGCCCACAGCTTGGGGATGCGACTGGGATGCGGAGCCGTGCTCACGGAACTGACCCGGGAGTACAGTCACCCCTTCGGTCTCGAAGTGGCCTGCGGACTGGACGAACTGTCGGCCGATCCGGGCCTGCTGGTGAAGCACCTGCGCCCCCTTGCCGAGGCGCTGCCCCACTGGCCGGTGCTGGAGCTGGACGAAGCCGCCGAGGCCCGCATCCGTAACGGCATGGCCATCCCCTGCCGCGACGATGTGGGCGACAAGGCGCTTTTGCAGCGTCAGGGCATGCCCCTGGCTCTGGCCCGTCGTTCCGAAACGCCCCAGGGTCCCTGCTGGACTGTGCTGAGGGGCCTCTGGAATTAACTTACATCCGTAAAGGAGAACTGCTGTGGCTATGGACGCTGAACAGAAGAAAGTGGTTATCGACGCTCACGCCAAACACGAAGGCGACACCGGCTCCCCGGAAGTGCAGGTGGCCCTGCTGACCGCCCGCATCGAAGGCCTGACCGGTCACTTCAAGGTGCACAAGAAGGACTTCCACTCCCGCACCGGTCTGCTGAAGCTGGTTGGCCAGCGCCGCAAGCTGCTGAACTACCTGAAGAAGAAGGACATTCAGCGTTACCGTGCGCTGATCGCCAAGCTCGGCCTGCGCAAGTAATTACGATGGTTTGAGAGGGGGGGCCAAGCCCCCCCTTTTTGCAATCTCACCTCACGACAACATTTAGCAGGAAGGGGGGTCCGGGAAGACCGGGCAGCACCCGTGGCCCAAGGCCGCACAGCGGGGCGCTGTTGCCCGCTTTTGCCGGAATCCCCTTCATACGAGGTCCACATGAACCAGGATATCTTCAATCCTACCCGCGTCACGGCCACCGTGGGCGGCAAGGAAATCATTTTCGAGACCGGCCGTCTGGCCAACCAGGCTCACGGCGCCGTCTGGGTGCAGTGCGGCGGCACGGTGGTGCTGGTGACCGTCTGCTCCCAGCCTCTGGAGTTCGACAAGGGCTTCTTCCCCCTCACCGTGGAATATTCCGAAAAGATGTACGCCGCCGGCCGTATCCCCGGCAGCTTCTTCCGCCGCGAGATCGGCCGTCCCTCCGAGCGTGAGACCCTGGTCTCCCGCCTCATCGACCGTCCCATCCGTCCCCTGTTCCCCAAGGGCCTGAACGAAGACGTGCAGGTGCTGGCCAGCGTCATTTCCGCCGACCAGGAGAACGAGTCCGACGTGCTGGCTTTGACCGGCGCTTCCGCCGCCGTCATGCTCTCGCCCCTGCCGTTCGAAGGCCCTGTGGCCGGTGGCCGCATCGGCCGCATCGACGGTCAGTTCGTGCTCAACCCCACCTTTGAAGAGCAGGAGCGCAGCGACCTGAACATCGTGTTCGCCGCTTCGCGCGATGCCCTGACCATGGTGGAAGGTGAAGCCACCTTCGTGCCCGAAGACGTCATCATCGACGCTCTGGAATGGGGCCGCAAGGAGATCCAGCCGCTCATCGACGCCCAGCTCAAGCTGCGTGAACTGGCCGGCAAGGAAAAGATGCCCTTCACCCCCCATCAGGACGATCCGGTGCTGGTGGCCCGCGTGCAGGAACTGGCCCGCGAGGCCGGCATTGAAGAAGCCCTGCGCGTGCCCGAAAAGCTGGCCCGCAAGGACGCCCGCAAGGCCGTCAAGGACAAGGTCATGGAAGCCCTGCTCAATGACCCCGCCTGGGCCGAGAGCGAAGCCCTGAAGGAAGTGGGCGAGATCATCGGCGACCTGGAAAAGAAGATCGTGCGTGCCCGCATCGTCAACGAAGGCGTGCGCATCGACGGCCGCGACACCAAGACCGTGCGCCCCATCCAGATCCAGACCAGCGTGCTGCCCCGCGCCCACGGCTCTGCCATCTTCCGCCGCGGCGAGACCAAGTCCCTGGTGGTGACCACCCTGGGCTCCTCCACCGATGAACAGCGCATGGACAGCCTGAGCGGCGACGTGACCAAGCGCTTCATGCTGCACTACAACTTCCCGCCCTTCAGCGTGGGCGAAGTGAAGCCCGTGCGCGTCTCCCGCCGCGAGATCGGCCACGGCGCCCTGGCCGAGAAGTCCCTGCGTCCCGTCATGCCGGCCGACGCCGACTTCCCCTTCACCGTGCGCGTGGTCTCCGAGACCGTGGAATCCAACGGTTCCTCTTCCATGGCTGCCGTGTGCGGCGGCTGCCTCTCCCTCATGGATGCCGGTATCCCCATCAGCGCCCCTGTGGCCGGTGTGGCCATGGGCCTGATCAAGGAAGGCGACAAGTTCATCGTGCTTACCGACATCCTGGGCGATGAAGACGCCCTGGGCGACATGGACTTCAAGATCGCCGGTACTGCGGAAGGCGTCACCGGCGTGCAGATGGACATCAAGATCACCGGCCTGACCACCGACATCATGCGTCAGGCCATGCAGCAGGCCCACGAAGGCCGCCTGCACATCCTGGCCGAGATGGCCAAGGCCCTGCCCGAGCCGCGCAAGGAACTGTCGCGCTACGCTCCCCAGCATGCCGAGATCTTCGTCAATCCTGACATCATCCGTCTGATCATCGGCCCCGGCGGAAAGAACATCAAGGCCATCACCACCGCCACCGGCGCTTCCGTGGACATCGAAGATTCCGGCCGCGTGTCCATCTTCGCCCCCACGGCCGACGCCCTGGAAAAGGCCCGCGAGATGGTCACCTACTATGACCAGCGTCCCGAACTGGGCAAGAACTACACCGCCAAGGTCAAGAAGATCATGGAGATCGGTGCCATCGTCGAAGTGCTGCCCAACGTGGAAGCCCTGGTGCATGTCTCCCAGCTGGACGTGAACCGCGTGGAACAGCCCGGCGATGTGGCCCGTCTGGGCGAAGACATGGTGGTCAAGGTCATCGAGATCAACGGTGACCGCATCCGCGCCAGCCGCAAGGCTGTGCTGCTGGAAGAACAGGGCCATCCCTGGAACCCCGAAGAGACCGCCCGTCCCCAGCGCGATCGCGGTGACCGCGGCAATCGTGGTGACCGTGGCGATCGTGGCGGCCGTCGTGAACGCGGTGACCGTGGCGATCGTGGCGGCCGTCGTGAACGCGGCGACCGTGGCGACCGTGGCGGCAGGGGCGACCGTCGTTAATCGGAGGCACGAGCCATGACCAAGAAGAGCAAGGCCGAACAGGTCGAAGAAAAAGTGCAGGACGCTGCTCCCGCTGCCGAACAGGCGGAACAGATGGAAGGCGCCGACGCTGCCCGTCAGCCCTCGGAAGAAGAGCTGAAGGCCATGCTGCGCGGCGAGAACCGCCAGCATGACGAGGCCCTGGGCGATGCTTGGGCCGTGCTGCTGGGCCAGAACCCCATGGCCGTCATGCCGCAGGTGGTGGGCACGGTGCTGCACGATGGCGGTACCCGCCCTGCCTGGCAGTGGAAGCGCAGCGGCAAGGAATACGTGCTCATGGCCTGGCCCAAGGACCAGCCGTCGCGTGCTGCCGTGCTCATGCAGGCTGACGAAGGGGAAAAGTTCAAGCCCCTGTCCGCCGTGCCTTTCCTGGAAGGCCTGCCCAATGACCTGACCGTGGAAGACATCCATCCCTGGAGCCAGGGGGGCGGTGCCAACGTGGCCGTGAGCATGATCGAGGGCAAGAACCCCATGTGGTTCTATGATCCTCTGTATCTGCGCGACAAGGACGACCTGACCCCCGGCGTCACCCAGACCTTCCTGCTGTCCGGTCTGGCCATCGCTCTGCGCAAGGCCCTGCTGGATGACGTGAACATCACCCAGGGGCCCCAGTATGAAGCCTGGGCCGCCCAGTGGCTGGCCGAGAATCCCGGCAAGACCCGTCTGGACGTGCCGCCTCTGAAGATCTCCATGACCGGCCGTCAGCTCATCATGCCCGGCCGCCGCTTTGCCGAATACCAGGTGCGCACCAAGGTGGAGCGCGTGGACGACGTGAAGCTGGAAAAAATGGACATCAAGGTCCTGTACGTGCGCTTCCCCTTCGACCAGCGCCCGGACATGGTGCTGCCCATCTACGCCAGCAAGATGGTCCTGCGGGATTACGAGCCCCAGGAAGGCGATGAAGTGGATGCCTATGTCTGGCTGCAGGGCCGTGTCATCGACATGGATGAAAGCCCCGCGCAATAATCCTGCCCCCTAGGAACTGATGAAGGCGCCCTGCTGCAAGGCAGGGCGCCTTTTTTATATGCTTGGCGAGAGTCCTGAAAACTGTGATATCGTCAGAAAAATCCATGTGTTCCAGTAGTCCTGGAGTGCTTCGTGAACACGGATGCACAGGCAGAGAAAGAGAGGGATATGCCAATTCAGGCATGGCGGCTGTCCACACCGGCAGGATACGGGCTTGCCTGTGGCAGCAAGAGGACTTCATGGCTGTGGCGCGCATCTCGGATTGTCTGAAAAAGCTCCTTCCGTACTATTCGGCTTTTGACGGCTGCCCTTCTGTTGTTTGCAGGATGCTGACACTTATTTCATATCATAATGTTTTTATTTGATTTATCCGTACCGTAAATATATTGTATGAAAAATGTCATGAAGTGCTTTACTTTTTCTGGGGGAAGACGTACTGTCACAAACAGCTGGTTGAAAAACAGAGCTGCACGACGCGGAAGCGCCTTTTTGACGGTTCGAAAACATTTTTTCGATTTTTTGCGGAAAAATGCTTGACGATGGGATCGAAAAGGCGCATAAAGCCGTTCGCGCCAACGAGCCGGCCACGTCCGAAAGGGCGACGGGAAAAGGAATTTTCCCGGATGGCAAAAAAGTTCTTGACGCGGGTTTGAAAATGAGACATAAGTCTCCCTCG
>NZ_JBNPMK010000012.1:0-40845 GCF_050313955.1 Desulfovibrio sp. SGI.133
CGAAGGGGTTCTTCAACTCTTCCACCTGCTCCGGCTTCTTGCCCAGCTTGGCGCGCAGGACTTCGATGGCCACCGGCAGCACGGAGATGATGATGATCAGGTAGACGATGATGCTGAAATTCTGGCGCACCCATTCCAGGTTGCCCAGAAAATAGCCGGCCGAGACCAGACCGCCCACCCAGAGCACACAGCCCGTGATGTTGAACAGGAAAAAGCGGTGCGGGCACATGAGGGCGATACCGGCCACGAAGGGCGCAAAGGTCCGCACGATGGGCACGAAGCGGGCCAGGATGATGGCCTTGCCGCCGTGCTTCTCATAAAAGTGATGCGCCTTGAGCAGATGCTCCTTCTTGATGAAGCGGGAATCCCGCTGGAAGATGGCCGGGCCCACATGACGGCCGATGAAGTAGTTCACCGCGTCGCCCGTGATACCGGCGGCCAGCAGGACCAGCAGCACATGGCCGTAGCCCATGAGCCCGGCACCGGCCACGACGCCGGAGGCGAAGAGCAGGGAATCCCCCGGCAGGAAGGGCGTGACCACGAGGCCGGTCTCGCAAAAGACGATGATGAACAGGATGGCATAGATCCACATCCCGTACTGTTCCACCAGTTCGAAAAGATGGGCGTCGATATGCAGGATGAAGTCCACCAGATATGTCAGAAATTCCATGTACACCTCGATAGGGATTTGAGACTGAAAGCCTTTCCCTTGTATCCCAGCCATGCCTGTGGCACAACACCTACAGCGGCCCTGCTCCCGCCTGCGGGGACGCCTCCACCCCTTTTCCTGTCTCGCGAGGTCCCATGCCTGTCCGTTCCGCCGTCATCATGGCCCTGCTCTGCCTGTTCATCACCGTCCCGGCCCTGGCCGATAACGGCTATAATCCCGGTTTCCGCACTCTGGGCTTCTGGCAGCAGGAAAGCGGCATCCGCGTGGACGTCAATGTCTGGTATCCGTCCGTGCGCGCACCGCGCTCCCTGTCCTACGCGCCCTGGACCATCCGCGGCGCCCGCAACGGCAAGCCCGTGCCCGGCCGCTTTCCTCTGATCCTGCTCTCCCATCCCTCGTCGGGGACGCGCTTTTCCTTCCATGATACGGCGGCGGCCCTGGCGGCGCGTGGCTTCGTGGTAGCCGCGCCTACCCATCCCCGCGACTGCATGGAAAACATGGATCATCTTTTCCTCTGGGGGCAGCTCAAGGACAGGGCCCTGGAGCTTTCGGCCACCATGGACCTGCTGCTGGCCGACAAAGACATCGGCCCCAGCATCGACCCCAAGCGCATCGGCGTCCTGGGCTACGGCAGCGGCGCTACGGCCGCCCTGCTGCTGGGCGGCGCCCTGCCCGACTGCTCCGGCTGGATGGACTACTGCCGCAAGGCCCCCCAGGACGATGCCTATTGCTATGACCAGCCCCGGGCCCGCATGGACAGCATGTGCGGCCATTTCCCGCTGGATCCGCGCAGCCTGACCGATCCCCGCGTCAAGGCCATCGCCGCCGTGGGCCCCACCTTCGGCATGCTGTTCAGCCATCAGGGGCTGGCCAGCCTGCAGCCGCACCTGCTGCTGGTGGGCCTTGAGCATGACGACCTGAGCATCTCCTCGTTGCATGCCGAGGCTCTGTATGAACGCATGGACAGGAAACCCGCTCACCTGTTCCTGGACAAAGCGGACATGTCGCTGCTCATGGCCCCCTGTCCGCCCAGCCTGGCCAATGAGCTGCCCGAGATGTGCCATGACGAGCTGGATCCCCTGCGCCAGCAGCTGTTCCGCACGCTTACCCGCAGACTGGCCTCATTCTTTCTGGAATGGCTCGGGACCCAGGAAGGCCCGGAAAGCTTCTTCTCCCTCGGCACCGGCGAGTAGACCGGCCTGGCTTGACAAGGTCCCGCCATTCTTCCTAGGAAGGGAAATCACCCCTGTATCAAGGACATAACGGCATGCGCCATCTCCAATCCCTGCTGGCCTGCGCCCTGCTGGCCCTGGCCGCCCTGGCCTGTGCGTGGCCCGCGCTGGACAAAAGTTCCCTGTTCACCGCGGCCGGCAGCAGCACCGCCGATACGCCCCAGCAAACGGCCACCGTCAGCGGCCAATCCCTCCCGGAAGGCTGGACAGCCATGCCTGCGGGCGCCCGCTCCACCTATCTGGGCATCCACGGCGGTACCGTGCCGGTGAGCCTGCTGGTGAGCCGCGACGGCATGTCCCTGGTCTCCTTCGTGGGACAGACAGGCAATGACTTCCTGGAACTGCTGCGCCGCGCCGACGTGCGCCTGCCTTCCCTGCTCACCAGCATCCTGGGCAGCAGCCACGGCGGCAGCATGCTCCTGGCTGGCCGTGCCCAGCGCAGCATGCCCGTCCTCTACGTCCTGGGCGACCGGCTGGCCGCCATGCCCCAGGGCCTTCAGGGCCTCCAGCCCTTCGGCCTTTCAGACAAGCCCCTGTCCATCGAAGGCAACATATCCCTGCCGCCCCGCCGCAATCCGGCGGCACGGAGCTATCGCCTGCATATAGATCCCCGCTATCTCGACCCTCGCCGCTAAAAGGCCCCGTCCAGCGGAAAAACAGCACCGAAGCAGCACTGTTACTGGTGCCCAGCTACAGTCTGCCCAAAAGGAAAGTGCGCTCTTTTGGCCCGCATTGGCGCGGAAGAACGTTGCTTTTATATATGTGTTATTCTATAATCATCAGAAAACAGGAGCTCCCGGTGACCATTCGCGAAAAACGTACCTCCATCAGCCAGTTCGCCGCAGCGTTACGGCAACGATCCCCTCAGGAAAAACGGGATCTGCTGGTCGCCGATACTCTGGATTCCCTGTGCCGGCATTGCGACCTGTATGATGCAGCCCGTGTCAGCAACAATCCCTTCCATCCCGAATTGTTGCGCACCATTGCTGCTGCAGACCTTTCTTCCGAGGCGCTCTTCTCGCTTTTCGAGTGTCTGGCCGTCCTGGTCCACCTGCGCAAGCTGGCCCATCCGGCCATCCCGCTGGACGAGGCCGAAGAAGAGCTGCTGTTCCAGTTCGAACACAGCGGGGAATGGCTGCCGGATGACCTGACCCTGGTCGCGCACTGGTACTGGCACGCACCGGCCGCCCTCCTCGACAACTAGCCCTCTTCCTGCCTCCGTCCGAACCATCCTCCGGGTGGTTTTTTTGTTGCAGCGTCGGCTCTTCCGGCCGTTGCACGGCATAAAAAAAGGCCCGCCAAAGCGGGCCTTTCTTTGCATAGTTTCAGCCGTTGCTACAGGACACGGCCAATAAGATAGAAGCACACCGTACCGGCCACCACGCAGTACAGCAGGAAGGGCCAGATGGTACGACGCAGGATGATGCCTTCCTTGCCGATCATGCCCAGCACGGCGCACACGGCCACGATGTTGTGGATGCAGATCATGTTGCCGGCAGCGCCGCCCACGCCCTGGGCAGCCACAATGATGTACTTGCCGAGAGCGGGATAATTCAGCAGACCGCCCATATCCCACTGGAAGTTGGCAAAGAGCATGTCAGACACGGTGCAGGAGCCGGTGATGAAGGCGCCCAGACCGCCCACGAAAGCGGCCAGCATGGGCCAGGCGGCACCGGCCACGTCAGAGGCGAACAGCGCCATGGCCATGGGCATGGACGGCAGGGCCGCACCATCAGGACCGGCGGTATTGACGCCGGAGCCGCGCAGGATGGATACCAGGGCCACGGCAGCCACCAGGGCGATGGTGGGGGCCGTCATCTTTTCCAGAGCGGTGCCCCAGGCCTGACGGATCTTTTCACCGTTCATCCTGTGCAGGCCGATGGTGATGATGGATACCAGGATGAAGGGGATGGTGCCGGGCAGGTTGAGCAGGGCGATCTTGGAGGTCACGCCCTGGAAGCCCAGGATATTGGCCCACCCCACACTGAACATGGGATCGGTGACGATGGGCTTCAGGTGGAAGGCGGGCACGCGGGTCAGCACCAGCAGCAGGCCGCACAGCACATAGGGCAACCAGGCCATGGTCTGGCTCATGTGTTCCTTGTACTCGGTGGCGGAGCTGGCTTCGATGGAACCGGTCCATTCAGCATCCCAGGCATCCTTGTGGTCGAAGTCCCACACGCCGTCGCGGGGCACGCAGAAACCCTTCTGGGTCAGCCAGACCAGCGCACCGAGGCCCAGCAGGCCGCCAACCATGGAAGGCAGTTCGGGGCCCACCAGCCAGGCCAGGATCAGATACGGCACCAGGAAGCAGGCGGAAGCCATGAGGCAGTACTTCCACGCGCGGAAGCCTTCCATCCAGGACTTGTTCTTGCCGAAGAAACGGGTCATGAAGCCCAGCATGAAGATGGGCAGGATGATGCCCATGGGGAAATGCATGAGGGTGACATATTCGCCGATGGTCTTGTAGGCCATGGCAGGGTCCGAAAAGTTCATGGCCTGCATGGCCACGGCTTCGATGGATTTGAAGCCCTGCAACACGGGGGTGCCCACGGCGCCAAAGGTCACGGGCACACTGTTGAAGGCCAGGCAGATGACGGCCGCGCACAGGGGCGGGAAGCCAAGGCCCAGCAGCAGGGGCGCGGCCAGGGCGGCAGGCGTGCCGAAACCGGCGGCACCTTCGATAAAGGCGGCGAACATGAAGCCGATGATGATGGCCTGCAAGCGTTTGTCGGGGCTGATCTTCTTCATGCCGGCCTGGATGGTTTCCATGGCGCCGCTATACTGCATGGTGTAGTAGATCAGCAGCGCGCCGAACACGATGATCAGCACGCCCACAGCCGTGATGGTGCCTTCGATGGAAAGGGCCAACAGACGCAGGGGCTCCTGACCCCAGAAGGCAAAAGCCAGCACCACACCGGCGAGCCAGGCGATAGGCATGGCACGGGTGGAGGGCCAGCGCATGCCGGCCATGAGGATCAGGGCAATCAGGATCGGGATGAAGGCAAGAAATGCCAGAAGACCGATGGACATGAGACCTCCTCTGCAAGTGTCCATGTTGAACATGTCCCGGCCGCATATTTTCGCACCACACGCAGCCGTGACCTTCCCCAAACCGGCGGCATGACGACATGCCGCATTACGGTCGTGACCTTGCCGCATGACCGTAGGCCCACCGGCGCTCCTTCAGGTTCGCCAGGAAAAGGCCTTTATCATACGGCGCTTTCGAGCAGACTGCGGCCTTCCTCAAAACCGCCCGGGAAACCCGGTGCCTGCTCAAAAATTCCTTCTGTCCCTGCTGCCGGGGCGCCCTGGGCTGCACCCGGCCCGGCACGAGGCCGGCGATCCCTGCAGGCCCGGACAGATCAGGCCCGCATGGCAAGGCGGCGGCGCGCCGCAAGGCACGCCGCCGCTCATTTTCAGTTAGTTTTTCAGGTTTTCGGCCACCAGTTCCGCGATGTGCGAAACCTTGACCTTCATGCCCTGCTTTTCCACACCACCGCGCAGCTGCATGACGCAGCCGGGGCAGTCCATGACCACGCGGGAAGCGCCGGTCTCTTCGATGTGCTTCAGCTTCTTGGCCAGCAGCGTGCCGGAGATCTCGGGGAACTTCATGGAGTAGGTACCACCGAAACCGCAGCACACGTCTTCTTCGGCGCACGGCACATAGGTGGCCGCGTCGGCGATGAGGTCACGCGGGGCCTTGGTCACGCCCAGGCCACGGCAGATGTGGCAGGAAGCGTGGTAGGTCACCTTTTCACCGCTGTTGTTGAAGTCCTTCTCGGTCAGGCCGAGGACATCATGCACGAAGGAGCTGTAGTCCGTCACCTTGTCGGAGAAGAGCTGCACGCGGGCGGCGTCGGCCTTGCCTTCCAGGATGTGGGGGTACACATGCTTCAGGTGGGAGGCGCAGCTGGCGCACAGGGTGATGATGGCGTCGTACTTGCTGGCGTCGAAGGCTTCCAGGTTCTGCTTGGCCACATCCACGGAGGTCTTGCGCTGACCCATCATTTCCAGAGGCAGGCCGCAGCAGGTCTGGGCCATGGGGTATTCCACGGCCACGCCACGGGCGCCCAGCACCTTGACGCAGGCTTCCAGCTGTTCGGGGTAGATGAAGTCCTGAGCGCAGCCGCCGAAGATGGCCACACGGTAGCGCGGGGTGGCCACGCGCGGGGCGATCTTGGCCCAGCGGTCACGGAAGGCTTCGTTGGCGATGGCGGGCAGGGCCTTGAAGCCGTGCTTGCCAAGGAACATGGCAGGCAGGTGACGCTGGAACTGGGTGCCGCCGGTGAAGGGCTTCTGGGCGTAGGAGGCGAACTTCAGCAGGCTGTGGAACATCTTGCGGTTCTTCATCACAGCAGCCATCAGGGTGCCTTCCACACCACCGCCCTGCTCGTCGGTCAGGCGGGAGCGGATCTCGCGGATCAGGCGAGGCAGGTCGATGCCGCCGGCGCAGACGTTCTTGCAGGATTCGCAGCCCACGCAGTTCTGGCACAGCACCTTAGCCTTGTCCTTGCCGTGGAAGAAGTAGGTCAGGATCAGGCCGATGGCGCCGATGTAGATGTAGCCCATCTTGTGGCCGCCCACCAGACGGAACACGGGGCAGACGTTGGCGCAGGCGCCGCAGCGCACGCAGCGGAAGATCTGGGAGAACAGCGGATCACGGGCGATCTCGGTACGGCCGTTGTCCAGGAAGACCACGTGCATGACCTTCTTGTTGTCCTCACAGGCGCCGCATTCGCCGGCACCGGCCATGAAGGTGGCGTAGGCGGTCAGGCGCTGGGCCGTAGCGTTACGGGGCAGCACCTGCAGAGCGGTCAGGGCCACTTCCAGGTTGGGGATCAGCTTGTCCAGGCCGGCGATGGCCACATGGACGCGCGGCAGGGTGGTGACCATACGGGCGTTGCCTTCGTTGGTCACGGTGCTGACGGCACCCATTTCGGCCACGGCGAAGTTGCAGCCGGAGATGCCCATGTCGCCGTTGATGAACTTGCGGCGCAGCTGCACGCGGGCCACCTTCACCAGGCGCTGGATGTCTTCGGCATCCTGCTTGACACCGGTCTCCTTGGTGAAGTCGTCAGCCACCTGATAGCGGGACAGGTGGATGGCGGGCATGACCATGTGCGAGGGACCTTCGTGGCGCAGCTGGATGATCCATTCACCGAGGTCGGTCTCGTCCACGATGAACCCTTCCTTTTCCAGGTAGGGGTTCAGCTGAATTTCTTCAGCGGTCATGGACTTGGACTTGATGATGCGCTTGACGTTGTTCTCGCGGGCGATGCTGGCGATGATGCGGTTGGCATCTTCGGCGGTGGCAGCACGGTGCACATGCACGCCGCGTTCTTCAGCCACACGGCGGAACTGTTCGTACAGTTCTTCCATGTGTTTGCAGGCATCGTCCTTGGCGTCGGCGATCTGTTTGATCAGGCCGCGTTCATCCACTTCCTTGAACACAGCTTCACGGTTGGCGCGGTAGGCCACGGCGAAGGTGTCGAGGGTACGGCGCAGGAAGCTGTCCTCAAGGGCGGAATCAATATCCTTGCGGTAATCCGAAAGGGTTTTGGGTGCAGTGTGGCTCATGGCTTAGTCCTCCAGAAGAATGATATGCAATTCCAGCGGGCCATGAACGCCCACGGCGGCCACGCGCTCGATATCGGCGGTACGGCTGGGGCCGCTGATCAGGGTCGTGTAGTTGCCGCCCTTGGGGTTGGCCATGAGCAGCTCTCGCATACGACCGGCGATCTCGGGCAGGGTGCGCACCAGCTTGGACTTGGCCAGCAGCAGCACGTGGATTTCGCTGATCATACCGGCCAGACGGGCATCTTCGTTGTCAGTATTCACCAGACAGGTGGCACTGGAAGACACGCCCATCTCGGCGGAGGTCAGACCCACGTCGATACCGGCCAGATGGTTGCGCAGACCTTCACGGATGCACAGGAAGCCCTTTTCCTTGCAGGCGGCTTCCAGGGTGGCGAAGTCTTCATCGTTCAGGACAGGGGCGGCCACGATACGCTGCACGCGGGTGGGCACACCGTTGGGGCCATTGGGGCCCTTTTCCACGTCCTCGTCCGCCATCAGTTCGCACGGGGCTTTGTTTTCGCACACGTCCACCACGTACTGCAGCGCGGCGGCCATGTTGGGCAGCTCCTGCACCACGGCGTTGACGGCCGTGGCTTTGGCGGTGAAGTCCTGAACAAGATCCTGTATTTCTTCAGGGGCCATTGATGTCTCCTTATAATGAATGCCGCACCCTATTTAAGGGTTTCGGCATAGATCTGGATAGTATGCTTGACCTGCACGGGGTCATTGTTGTGCGAGAGCACGTCTTCCAGCTGCATCATGCAGGCGGGGCAGCCGGCGGCCACCACATGGGCGCCCGTGGCCACCACGTTGTCACGCTTGCGCTGGCCGATGACACGCGACAGGTCGTAGTGGAAGAGGTTGAAGGAACCGCCGCAACCGCAGCAACGGTCAGCTTCCTTCATCTCCACCAGCTTGTAGTTGGGGTTGGTCTTGATGATGGTGCGCGGCTCCTCGGAAAGGCCCAGGGCCTTCTTGAGGTGGCAGGAGTCGTGGTAGGTCACGGTCTTGGCGCCGGGCAGGCTTTCCACGGCTTCGACCTTGAGCACCTTCACCAGGAATTCGTTGATATCCATGGTGATGGCGGCCAGGGCTTCGGCCTGATGCTGTTCCACGCTGCCCAGACGGGCGGCGTAGCGAGGCCACAGTTCCTTGATGGTGGAGGTACAGGAGGAACAGGCGGTCAGCACATAGTCGAAGCTGCTTTCACCAAAGGCGGCCAGGCTCTTGGCCATCTGCTTCACCATGCCTTCGGCGTCGCCGGAGGACAGGGCCGGGATACCGCAGCAGGCAAAGCTGCTGGGCATGTAGATGGCCACGTTATGGTGGTGCAGCACCTTGATGCAGGCTTCGGACACATCCACGTATAGCTTGTCGCCCATGCAGCCGGGGAAGAAGGCCACCTTCAGACCGCCCATGACGCGGGGCTCGTCCAGGTTGCCGTAGATGGCGTGCAGGGGCTTGAGGGCCAGGGAACGGATGTGGCGGTCGCCCAGCATGAAGTTGAGCATGGGAGCGCAGGCCGTGTTCTGGGTGTCCTTGTTGCTGCGGAAGATGACGCGCTGCATGGGCGCGCCCACCCGCATGGCAAAGTTGAACAGGCCGGGATACGGCAGCAGGGCACGGAACACCATCTTCTTGACCGGGTGCAGGCCAAGATAGGTGTTCACGATCTCGCGAGCCTCCATGAAGATGTCCATGATCTTCACACCGGAGGGGCAGTTGGCCTCACAGGAACCGCACAGCAGGCAGCGGCCCAGCTTGTCGGCCACGGCCTCGGGGTCAGCGATCATTTCGTGGGCCAGATTGTCCACCAGGGCCAGCTTGCCGCGGGCCACGTCGGCTTCCATCATGGTGGCGCCGAACATGGGGCAGACAGCCTGGCACATGCCGCACTTCATGCAGGCGATGATGCGGTCGTCAAGCGTCATCAGACGCTTTGCCAGTTTCTTCAGGTCGCTCATGGCGTGTCTCCCTAAATGCCCACCAGCTTGGTGGGATTGAGCAGACCCTTGGGATCCAGAGCGCGGCGCAGGCGCTGCGAGAAGAGGATGGTGCCGCGGGAGGTTTCCTTTTCCATCCACTTGGACTTGGCGGTGCCGATGCCGTGTTCACCGGACAGGGTACCGTGCAGGCTGATGGCCACATCGAACATTTCGTCGACGGCGGCTTCCACGCGGGCGAATTCTTCCTTGTCGCGCTTGTCGCACAGGAAGGTGGGATGCAGGTTGCCGTCACCGGCATGACCGAAGGTGCCCACTTCGACATTGTACTTCTTGGCGATGTCGTTGACGGCCTTCATCATGGCAGGGATCTGGGAGCGCGGCACGGTGGCGTCTTCGAGCACGGTGGTGGGCTTGCAGCGGGCCAGCACGGGCAGGGCCTGGCGGCGGGCTTCCCACAGCTTGAACTTTTCGGCAGCGTCCTTGGCCACATGCACGGCCACGGCACCGGTCTGCTGCAGCACGCGTTCCACGACCACGGCTTCGTCAGCCACCTGGGCGGGATGGCCGTCCACTTCGATGAGCAGGATGGCCGCGGCGTCGCGGGGCAGGCCGGCCTTGGTGTAGTCGTCCACGCGCACGATGGTGTTGTTATCGAGGAATTCCAGCGTACAGGGCACCACGTGGGCGGCGATGATGCCGGCCACGGCTTCGGCGGCCTTCTGCATGTCATCGAACACGGCCATCAGGGCCTTGGAGGCCTGCGGCGGGGGCACCAGCTTGAGCACGGCCTGGGAGATGATACCCAGGGTGCCTTCGGACTGCAGCATCATGCCGGCCAGATTGTAACCGGTGACGCATTTGACGGTGCGGGAACCGCTCTTGACCAGTTCGCCGGTGGCGTCAAAGAATTCCAGGCCCATCAGATAGTCCTTGGTGACGCCGTACTTCAGACCGCGCAGACCACCGGCGTTTTCGGCGATGTTACCGGCCAGGGTGGACACGGCCTGGGACCCCGGATCCGGGGGATAGAACAGGTTCTTCTTGGCAACCTCGGCAGCGAAAGTGGCCGTGACCACGCCGGGTTCCACCACGGCGTACAGGTCGTCGGAGTTGATCTCGAGAATGCGGTTCAGGCCGTTGGTCAGGATGACCACGCTTTCCTTGCTGTCCGGGATGGTGCCGCCGGACAGGTTGGTACCGGCACCGCGCACGGTCATGGGAATGCCGTAGTCATAGAGTTTCTTCACACAGATGCCGAGCTGCTCGGTGGTGGTGGGACGCAGCGCGAAAGCGGGCACCACGGGGGGCAGCACCGCGGAATCATAGGAATAACTCTGGCGGTCAGCTTCGGAGCTGAACACGTTTTCCTTGCCGAGGAGATCTTCAAATTCTTTGATAAGCGCCTGGCTTGCCATAAGGGCCTCCTGTTACTCATGAAATATGCTCATCAACCCGGGCTCCCGACCGGGCCTGCACCCAATCTACCCGGAACACGAAAAAAGAGCACGCAGCAAGACCTGCTCCGAAGAATAGGTTGATCCGGGCCGAATGAATTTTTTTAGCAAGAATTTCTTTTTTTGAAAAGGTAAAACTGCTCCCCAACCTGCTGTTGCAAAGAAAAAAGAGGATCCTCTTTTTCTTGTATTTTTAAAAATATTTTATAAAATACAACTATAAACTCCTTCTCTTCTTTTATTAAGGTAAAATGTACAAAAAATGCGACAACACAGATGATACAATCACTCTTTTCCAAAGAACGGCCACACAAAAGAGAAAGAATAGATATGCAATATGCTCTTCATTTTGCACATTACTACAGTCTCTTTCAGGCACACTTATCTTACCGGTAAGAAATCAAAACAAAAAATTTTTTTATATCCTGTCCAGAATCTTCCGGAAACATTTTTTCTGCGCCCCATGCAGGCCCTGAGATTGTCTATTTTTTCTCATTCGCCAAATGCATAATATATTCAAAGGCTTCCGCGCTCACCGGCTGAACGGAGAGACGGCTGCCCCGGCGCATGAGCTCCATGCCGGCCAGGGCCGCATGCGCGGAAAGCTCCTTGCGGCTCAGTGCAGGCAGGGCCTTGTGCAGGCGCACGTCCACCATCTCCCAGATGGGCTTTTCCGGCGTGGCCCGGGGATCAAAATGATTGTTCTCGGGGTCCTGCGCCGTATGGTCGGGATAGGCCTCGCGCACCACTTCCACCACGCCCACGATGGAGGGATCGGCACCGCTGTGGTAGAAAAAGCCCAGGTCGCCTTTTTTCATGGCCTTCATGAAGTTGCGGGCCTGATAGTTGCGCACGCCGTCCCAGGACGTGGTCTGCCCGGGCGCGGCCTCCAGATCCTGCCAGGAATAGCAGCCCGGCTCGCTCTTGAACAACCAGTAGTTCATGGTACCTCCTTTTTTATCAGGATATATTCTCAAAAAGAAAGTAGCAAGTGTTCTGGAAAGAGGTCGGGCACGCAGGGGGAGGGAAGACCTTTTTGGAAAAAGGCCTCCCCCTTGCATCCCCCTCCCCTTCCAAAAACTTTTTCTCTGAACGGTATGGAAAGTCCCCGTCGCCGGATAAAAAGTGTCAGCATCGTCCTCTGCAAACGGGCAGGAAGTCACGTAACGATATGTAACGGCCAAACCATAGACAGGGGATCTGCCCCCGTAACGTTGTGATACGGACGCCACCGTCACTTATTCTCCTGCATATTTTGCCAGCTTTTCACACCCACGCCACGGCAACCACTATCCCCTCCCCTGTCCCGGGAAAAACGGACAGCCCCCCGCCCTCCTTCCTCTCCCGATCACCAAATATCGCCGCAACTGACGGCCAACGACGGGGACTGACGGCCAGCCCCTGACAAAAGTTTTTTCGGGGTTGGGGAGAGCACGAGAGGGGAAGGGGCAGGTTTTACAAAAAACGCCTCTTCCCCTCTCGTCCCCCCTGCTCCACCAGTCCACAGCACCCATCCCCCAAAAAACAACGGCGGCCCCGAAGGACCGCCGTGACGAAGGCATGACACGCGGAAGGCCGCGCCCTCACAGGGGGCACGGCCGTCCTGCCAGCTATTCCATATCTTCCGTAAGGATCATGTGGCGCGCGGCCGCGGTCTCGTCCAGACGGCGGACGGGCATCTTCACCGGAGCATCCAGCAGCTGCTGGGGATCGGACTTGCCCAGGGCCACGATCTCGCGCAGGGCCTCGATGTAGGCATCCAGGGTCTGCTTGCTCTCGGTCTCCGTGGGCTCGGCCATGAGGCATTCATGGACGATGAGCGGGAAGTACACCGTGGGCGCATGGAAACCGCGATCCAGCAGGGCCTTGGCGATGTCCAGGGCGCGCAGGCCTTCGGGCGCGGAGGCCACGAACTCGTGGGCGCAGATGCGGTCGAAGGGCACATCGAGCACGCCTTCCAGCTTCTTGCGCAGATAGTTGGCATTGAGGCTGGCGAACTCGGCCGCGCGGGTCAGGCCCTCGGCGCCCAGACGCATCATGTAGGCCAGGGCCTTCAGCACCACGGCGAAACTGCCGTAGAAGGGACCGATGTGGCCGATGCTCTGCGGCAGATCGTAGTCCAGGGCATAGCTGCCGTCTTCGGCCTTGCGCACACGCGGCGCGGGCAGGAAGGGCAGCAGGCGCTCGCCCACACCCACGGGACCGCAGCCGGGGCCACCACCGCCGTGGGGCGTTCCCAGGGTCTTGTGGACATTGAGGTGCACCACGTCGAAGCCCACGTCGCCCACACGCATCTTGCCCAGGATGGCGTTCATGTTGGCGCCGTCGTAGTACAGCAGGGCATCTTCGCGGCGCAGCACTTCCACGATGCGCGGCAGATGCAGCTCCAGCAGGCCCAGGGTGTTGGGGTTGGTCATCATCAGACCGGCCACCTGGTCGGGATATTTGGCCATGGCTTCTTCAAGGGCAGCGGGGTCCACCATGCCGTCACGCGAAGGCACGTTGACGATCTCGAAGCCCGCCAGCACGGCCGAGGCAGGGTTGGTGCCGTGGGCCGAGTCGGGAATGAGCATCTTGGTGCGGTTGCGGCCCTTGGCCTTGTGGTAGGCGGCGATGAGCTTGACGCCGGTATATTCGCCGTTGGCCCCGGCCATGGGCTGGAAGGTGAAGGCCTTCATGCCCGTGACCTCGCACAGCCACTGTTCGGCGTCATACAGGCATTGCAGGGCGCCCTGGGCCAGTTCGCCGGAAAGCTGGGCCAGCAGGGGATGCATGCGGGCAAAGCCCGGCAAGGCGGCCACGTATTCCGTGAACTTGGGGTTGTACTTCATGGTGCAGGAGCCAAGGGGATAGAAATTGGCATCCACGCTATAGTTGAGCTTGGACAGATTGGTGAAGTGGCGCACCACGTCCAGTTCGGAGCATTGGGGCAGGCGCGGCGCGCTCTTGCGCAGCAGGGCTTCGGGCAGCATCTGCGCGGCGCGGGGCGCGTCGTCGTCCACAGGCAGGGCCAGACCGGGAGCGCGGCGGCCTTCTACGGATTCGGCAAAGATGGTTTTCACAGCAGACCTCCCAGCTTTTCGACCATGGCATCCACCTGCGCACGCGTGTTGCATTCGGTGCAGGCCAGCAAGAGCACATCATCCATGCCCGCATAGGCACGGCCCACAGGATAACCGGCGGCCACGCCCTGACGCAGCAGGGCCTGCACCACCTCCTCGGCGGGACGCGGCAGGCGCAGGGCCACTTCGTTGCCGAAGGGCGCGTCATTGAGCAGGGAGACGCCGGGCAGGGCCGTGAGCTTTTCCACCGCGTAGCGGGCCAGGGCCATGCCGTGTTCGGCCACGCGGGCCAGACCGTCCGGGCCCACCAGCGAAAGGTACATGAGCGCGCGCAGAGCGCACAGGGACTGGTTGGAGCAGATGTTGGACGTGGCCTTGGCGCGGCGGATGTGCTGCTCGCGGGCCTGCAGGGTGAGCACATAGCCGGTGCGGCCTTCCAGATCCGTGGTGCGGCCCACGATACGGCCGGGGAACTGGCGAATATGCTCCTTGCGGCAGGTCATGATGCCCAGATAGGGACCGCCGAAGCTCAGGGGCTGGCCCAGGCTCTGGCCTTCGGCCACGGCGATGTCGGCGCCCATCTCGCCGGGGGTCTTGAGCACGGACTGCATGACCGGATAGACGGAGATGACGCCCAGGGCCTTGCAGGCGCGGGCATGGGCGAAAAGCTCGCTGAAGTCGGCCACGGCGCCGAAGAAGTTGGGGTTCTGCACCAGCACGGCGGCGCAGGTGGCGTCCACGGCGGCCTTGAGGCCTTCCATGTCGCTCAGGCCGTCCTTATGGGGCACGGTCACCAGGGTGATGTCCAGGCTGGAGGAGTAGGTCTCCAGCATGGCCCGCCAAATGGGATTGATGCACTGGTCCACCACCAGCTTTTTGCGGCGGGTGGCGCGCACGGCCATCATGCAGGCCTCGAACAGGGCCGTGCCGCCGTCATAGACGGAGGCATTGGCGCAATCCATGTCCAGCAGGCGGCTCACCGCGGTCTGGTATTCGAAGATGGCCTGCAGGGTGCCCTGCGAGCATTCGGCCTGATAGGGCGTGTAGGAGGTGTAGAACTCGCTGCGACCGGAAAGGGCGTCCACGGCGCGGGGCACGTAATGGGCATAGAAGCCCGCGCCCAGGAAGGAGACGGAGGGCGAGACGTTGGCGGCGGCCAGGTCCTCGAAGTAGCGGCACACGGCAAATTCGCTCTGCCCCTTGGGCAAATCGAAATGTTTGGGGCGCATTTCAGGCGGAATGTCCGCAAAAAGGTCATCAAGGTTGCGCACACCCACGACGGAGAGCATTTCCTGCACTTCGTCCGGCGTATGGGGAATGAATGGCATAGGGGAGCTCCTTGCAGCGAAGGCTGCCGTGCTGGTGGAAAAAAGGCGGCAGGGCCAGGGCCCTGCCGCTCCACGGACTAGTGCTGCTCGTTCTTGCAGTGTTCTTCGTAGGCCGCGGCGTCCATCAGGCCTTCGGGCTGGGCGGACAGCTTCACGCGCACGATCCAGCCGGCGCCGTAGGGGTCACTGTTCATGACTTCGGGAGCGTTCTCCAGCTCGGTGTTCACGGCCACCACCGTGCCGCTGACGGGCGAGATCAGGTCGCTGGCCGCCTTCACGGATTCCACGGCGCCGAACTCGCTGCCGGCGGTCAGTTCGTCACCTTCGGCGGGCATGTCCACATAGGTGATGTCACCCAGGGATTCCTGAGCGAAATGGGTGATGCCGAGGACAGCTTCTTCACCGTTGACTTTGGCCCATTCGTGGGACGCACTGTACAGCAGGTCTTCGGGATTGCTCATGGTCTTCTCCTTGGTCCGGGGCGATGCGCTGTCCCGGAAGTTGATGTCAGCATCTGTGGCGGGGCGAGGGGCCCCGGCAGTCCGTCATCCGCATGGTGCTGCCGGGCCTCCCCTGCCCTGCCGGGATCTTTCCTGAAATATGGCGGGAGCACCGCCTTTCTTCGTCCGGCCGTACCGGCCCGCGAAAGCCGGGACGTCCCGTGCCTAGGCCAACTTTTTGCGGGCCGTGCCTTCCTTGTAGAAGGGCGCTTCGGTGACCGTGGCCTTGAGCTGGCTGCGCGAGGCCTGCACCAGATAGGTGGCGGCATCGGCCTTGTCGGCGTCGGCCCAGGCAAAGGCCACCACATGGCCCAGCGAAGGCGCGAACGACCCGCTGGTGACCACGCCCGCCGGTGTGCCGTCTTCCAGCAGGAGCGCATCGCCGTTGCGGGCGGCGCGGCGGCCTTCGATGCTCAGGGCCAGCAGTTTCTGGCGTACTTCCTGCGCGCCTTCACGGCCCACATACGGGGCGGTGCTGGTCAGCATGCGGCCCATGCCCGCCTCGGCCGGGGTGTGGTTCTCGTCCAGCTCGTGGCCATAGAGGGGCAGACCGGCTTCCAGACGCAGGGTATCGCGCGCGCCAAGGCCCACAGGTTTGACCCGCTCATCGGCCAGCAGGGCTTCCCACAAGGCCTGGGTCCGACCGGCAGGCACGTAGAGCTCGAAGCCCAGCTCACCGGTGTAACCGGTGCGGCTCACCAGCAGCTCGCAGCCCTGCCAGTCCTCGCTGCGGAAGCCGAAATAGGGCATGTCGCGCAGGCTGCGGCCCAACAGGGTCTCCAGAACGTCCACGGCTTCGGGGCCCTGCAGGTCGATCTTGCCGGTCTGCTCCGAGATGTCGTCAAGGACCACGCCTTCGGGCAGGCGGGCACGCAGGGTGGCAAAATCCCCGGCGGCGCAGGCGGCATTGACCACCACCATGAAGTCGTCCGGGCCGAAACGGTAGACGATGCAGTCATCCAGCACCGTCCCCTTTTCCGTCAGCAGGAAGCCGTAGCGGCAGCGGCCCGGGGCCAGCGTGGCCAGGTTGTGGCTCACGGCGGCGGCCAGCGCCGCATCGGCACCGGCGCCCCGGATGCGGAACTCGCCCATATGGCAGATATCGAACAGGCCGGCATGCTGACGGGTATGCTGGTGCTCCACGAGGATGCCCTCATACTGGATGGGCATCAGCCAGCCCGCGAAAGGCGCCATCTTGGCGCCGTGGGCCACATGCCAGTCCGTGAGCGGGGTCTTGAGTTCGGCCACGGTTCCTTCCTCCTTTCCGGCGCGGCTCCGGCCGGATGACGGATGGCACGGTCAGGGCAGGGCCCGACCGGCCTGATGTTAGCGCAGAGAGGTCGCTCCTCCCCGAAGCGTGCGGGACCTGTCCCGGAACGCCCGGAGGGATGGCCTACAACGTCGTGAAAAACTGCTCCATGCGCTGCGGATCGCAATGGGAAAAATATTCCTGCCAGGCCACCCCGTTCAGGGCCCCGGCCAGCGCGTCGCTCCGGCAGCGTACCCCGCGCAGGCGCTCTTCCAGACCGGCGATGTCCGCAGTGGCGAAAAAGTCCCCGCAGATGCGGCAGTCCCGGACGACGCCGTCCCGCACGTCCAGGCGCCAGTCCACCAGCCCCCAGGGGAAACGCTCGCGCCGTTGCAGGGTGAAGGCCGGCGAGGCACCGTAATTCCAGTCCCAGCTGCGGTATTTGCGTTCCGCCAGTTCTTCCGCGGCCCGCAGCACCTCCGGCTCCAGCTTCCCTTCCCCGTCGGCGCAGTGGCGCAGCAGCGCGGCCCGCAGGTCTTCCATGCTGCTGCCCGGCGCCCAGAAATCGGAGATGTTGGCCACCCGCGAGCGTACCGAGGCGATGCCCTTGGAGCGGATCTTGTCCGGGTCCACATGCAGGGCCTGCACCAGCTCGCTAAAATCCAGCGATACCAACAGGGTGCCGTGATGCAGGATGCGCCCCTGCCGCAGGGACTGCGCGCTGCCCGAGATCTTGCGGCCCCCGGCTTCCAGATCGTTGCGTCCGGTAAGGGAGGCCTGCACGCCGAGCTCGGCCAGCGCCGCGCAGACAGGGCGCAAGTAGCGCACGAAGTCCACGGTCTTGCGCCCGTGCGCATTCTCCATGAAGGAAAAATTGAGGTTGCCCAGATCATGATAGACCGCGCCGCCGCCGGTCATGCGGCGGACTACAGGCAGGCCGCGCCGACGGACAAAGTCGCTGTCGATCTCGTCCAGCGTCACCTGATGGCGCCCCACGATGACGCTGGGGGCATTCTGCCAGAGCAAAAACAGGCCCGGATGATCCGCGGGCAGCCATTGCAGCAGGCATTCTTCAAGAGCGAGATTGAGAGCAGGATCCGTGGAGGAAAGGGAAAGAAACTGCATGGGACGCTCCTGAAAAGACCGCCGGTCGGTGCCGGGTCCGGCATAAAAATAGCATAGCGACAGGGCCCCAACAAGAAATATTTCAAAAAATACTTTGTGAAATATGGCGTGAAGTCGAGCCCCAGCCCGGTGACGGCAAGGGCGGCACAGGCCGCCTCCTGGCATCCCGAGACAGTGCAGGAGCATAGCCTGCTGTGAAAAAAAAGGGAACGCCACCCCCCGACACGCCCGGAAAGATACGCCCATTCCAAAAGGCCGCGCACGGGACCGGCCGCAAGGCTGCCGCCGCTGTGCCACATTTGGATGCAGAGGTAAAAAGGAATCATCCTCCTCAGGAAAAGAACGTTTTTCAACGCAGTCTCATGCATACTATCCGCATACTGCGTCGATTTTTCCTGTTCATTTTTTGCGATACCAATGCAGGAAGAAAGAGCGAATATGTAAAAAACAGCACTCTACCAGAAGACAGACTGTCATAAAAAATAATTTATGCAATCATGTGAAATGATTTTCTTATAAAATTTTTTTAAATATCTTATAAATTTCATCTATCGTTTACAAACATTCACCTGTAATGACGTAAACATCTTCGCGCCATCAGCCCCGTTTTTCTCCTGCGGTCCGTCCATGGCAGGGCCCGATCCGCTCCTTCCGCAGCCGGGGATGGAGCAAGGGCACAAAAAAAGCGGGGAAGAGGAGCAAGTCCTCTTCCCCGCCATGCGGACGCTTTGTCCTGCGGCCTAGTGGCAGCGGATGCCCGTCAGCAGATGGGCCATCTTTTCCTTCTTGGTACGCAGGTAGGATTCGTTTTCGGGGCAGGCTTCGATCTCGATGGGCACGCGTTCCACGATCTCCATACCGTAACCGGACAGACCCACGATCTTCTTGGGGTTGTTGGTCAGCAGGCGGATCTTGGTGATGCCGAGGTCCACGAGGATCTGGGCGCCGGTGCCGTAGTCGCGCAGGTCATCGGGGAAGCCCAGCTTGCGGTTGGCTTCCACGGTGTCGTAGCCCTCGTCCTGCAGGGCATAGGCGCGGATCTTGTTGGCCAGGCCGATGCCGCGGCCTTCCTGGCGCATGTAGAGCAGCACGCCGCGGCCTTCCTTTTCGATCTGGCGCAGGGCGGCGGCCAGCTGGCCACGGCAGTCACAGCGCAGGGAGCCCAGGGCGTCACCGGTGAGGCACTGGCTGTGCACGCGCACCAGCACGGGTTCGGGCGTGGTGATGTCGCCCTTGACCAGAGCCAGATGAGTGCCGGGCTCGCGGTCGCTCTCGTAGGCGTAGACCGTGAAGTCACCGTACAGGCTGGGCAGATGAGCCTTGGCATCGCATTTGACGGACACCTGGCCGCGACGCATGCGGTAGCAGATGAGGTCGCGCACGGAGGCGATCTTCAGGCCATGTTCGGCGGCAAAGACTTCCAGGTCGGGCATGCGGGCCATGGTGCCGTCGTCCTTCATGATCTCGCAGATGACGGCGGCGGGCTTGAGACCGGCCAGACGGGCCAGGTCCACGCTGCCTTCGGTCTGGCCGGCGCGGGCCAGCACGCCGTCGGGACGGGCGCGCAGGGGGAAGACGTGGCCGGGGGTCACCAGGTCGTCGGGACGGGCGCCGTCGGCCACGGCGGTCTTGATGGTGGTGGCGCGGTCGGCGGCGGAGATGCCGGTGGTGATGCCTTCGCGGGCCTCGATGGACACCGTGAAGTTGGTGCCGAAACGCGAGCCGTTATGTTTGGCCATCAGGGGCAGTTGCAGCTTGTCGGCCATTTCGCCGGACATGGGCAGGCAGATGAGACCACGGCCGAACTTGGCCATGAAATTGATGGCTTCAGGGGTCACGAATTCAGCGGCCATGGTCAGGTCGCCTTCGTTTTCCCTGTCCTCATCGTCCACAAGAATGATCATTTTGCCCTGCCGGATCTCGGCAATGGCTTCTTCAGTGCTGCACAGAGGCATGTCAATTCCTTGGCTTGTGCCGTACGGGACGGCGTTATCTTCGTTTGTGCCTAAAGGTAGGGCCGCTCTGCCGTCCTGTCAACGGGGGACGCGCTTTGGGGCCGGGTCGTGGCCGGGCATGCCCTCCGCAGGAAGCCCGAAGACAGGCAGGAGCATCCGGCGGCCCGCAGTCCGCAGCCGGGGGCTAGCCCTCGTTGCGGGGCAGATCGCGCAGGGGTTGTCCCAGCAAAAAGGGCAGTTCGGCCTCCGTCAGCGCGCCGCGCTCCACGCAAAGCTGCCGGAAAGCGGCGTCGTATCGCTCCATGGCCGCGGCGGCCTCACGGTCGCCCATGTCCAGCAGGGCGAAATACTGACGCACGTCGCAGGCTTCCTCATGGGCCTGCACCAACTCCTCCCACAAACGGCGCTGCGCGTCGGGCAGGGGCAGCAGGGCGATGGCCGCCCGGCGGTCCAGGGCCGGGACATCCCGCAGCAGGGCCTCCAGCGGCCGGGTGTCCTCGCAGAACAGCACGCCGCACTGCACGGGACGCCGGTCATAGATGGTACAGCCCGTGCCGGGCGCATAGGCCAGGCATTGCCACGGATGCGGGGCCTTGCCCGTCCCGGCCAGTTTGATCATCTCGTTCTCCAGCTGGGCCAGACCGCCGCCCATGCCGTCCTGCCGGGCCCACTGGCCGCGACGCAGGCAGACGAGCATCTCCGGTTTCAGAGAGCCCGAGGACAGCAGCGGGGCATCGTCCCGCAGCAGGCCGGGCCCGCCCAGCTCACAGCAACGGCCGCAACGGCGGCAAACAGGCGTGTTATCCGGCATGGCTGCCTTCCTCCTTCTCATGCTCGGCGCGGGCGGCACGGTTGGCCTCGAAACGCTGTCCGAAGCGGCGGGTGAGCCAGCGCGAGAAGTCTTCCATATAAGCGTAGTACACAGGCGTGATGTACAGGGTCACCAGCTGCGAGAAGCACAGGCCGCCCACCACCGCCAGACCCAGGGGACGGCGGGCCTCGGCGCCGGCACCCATGCCGATGGCGATGGGCAGCGCGCCCATGAGGGCCGCCATGGTGGTCATCATGATGGGACGGAAACGCACATGGCAGCCTTCGGTGATGGCGTCCAGCGGCGTGCGCGAAGGATCATGGCGCTGGGCTTCCAGAGCGAAGTCCAGCATCATGATGGCGTTCTTCTTCACGATGCCCAGCAGCATGATGACGCCCACGAAGCCGTAGAGGTCCAGCGGCTGGCCGAATATCCAAAGGGTGAACAGGGCCCCGAAGCCCGCCGACGGCAGGCCGGAAAGGATGGTCAGCGGATGGATGAAGCTTTCGTAGAGGATGCCCAGCACCAGATAGATGACCACGATGGCCAGCAGGAGCAGCCAGCCCATGCCCTTGAGCGAATCCTGGAAGGCCTGGGCCGTGCCCTGGGACTTGGCGCTCACCGAGTCGGGCAACAGCGGCAGGCTGACGCGTTCCACGGCGGCCACGCCTTCGCTCAGGGCCACGCCGGGACGCAGGTTGTACGAAATGGTCACGGCCGGGAACTGGCCGTCATGGTTCACGGCGATGGGGCCCACGCCGGGGCTCATCTTGGCCACGGTGGACAGGGGCACCAGCTCGCCGCTGGAAGAGCGCACATACAGGCGCGTCAGGGCGTCGGGGTTGCGCTGGAAGTCTTTGCGCACCTCCACGAAGACCGTGTAGTCGTTGGTGGGCGCGTAGATGGTGGAGACTTCGCGCGAGCCGTAGGCCGTCTGCAGGGCCAGTTCGATCTGCCCGGCGCTGATGCCCAGGGCCGAGGCGCGGTTACGGTCGATGGTCACCCGGATCTCGGGGTTCTTGAGCTGGAGGTCGCTGTTGACGTCCTGGATCTCCGGCACCTGGCGCAGGGCGGCCTCCACCTTCTGGGCGCACTCGAAGAGCTCCTGCATATTGGTACCGGTGAGGGTGTACTGGTACAGGGCCTTGGTGGAACGCCCGCCGATGTTGATGGCCGGCGGCACGCGCAGGAAGACCTGCATGGCCGGCGAGGTGTTGAGCTCGCGGCGCAGGCGCTGCACCACGGTCTGGATGTCCGGCCGCTCGCCGTGGGGCTTGAGGTGGATCATGAGCGTGCCGTTGCTCATGCTCTGGCTGCTGCCCACGATACCCACCACGGAATTGAAGCGGTCCACGTGCGGGTTGTTGCGCAGCACCTCGTCCAGCTTGTGCTGGGCCTTGACCATGCCTTCAAAGGAGATGCCCTGCTCCGCCTCGGTGGTGGCCACCACAAAGCCCATGTCTTCGCTGGGCAGGAAGCCCTTGGGCACGATGACGCCCAGCCAGCCGGTGGCCAGCAGCAACAGGAGCGAGAAGATCAGCGTGGTGCGACGATGCCGCAGCACCACATCCAGAGAGCGGGCGTACTTGTCGGCCAGCCATTCGAAGGCGCGCTCCAGCTTGCCGTAGATGCCCTCATAGCCCACGCGGTGCTTGCTGCCCGAATGGCGCAGGAAGTAGGCGCAGAGCATGGGGGTCAGGGTCAGGGAGACCACGCCCGAGAACAGGATGGCCGTGATGATGACCACGGCGAACTCGTAGAACAGACGGCCCACGATGCCACCCATGAACAGTACCGGGATGAACACCGCCGCCAGGGAGACGGTCATGGAAAGGATGGTGAAGCCGATCTCGCCCGAGCCGTCATAGGCCGCCGTGAGCGGGTCTTTGCCCATCTCCTGGTGGCGGACGATGTTCTCCAGCATGACGATGGCGTCGTCCACCACAAAGCCCACGGCCAGGGTAAGGGCCATGAGCGACAGGTTGTCCAGGCTGAATCCCATGGCCAGCATCACCGAGAAGGTGGAGATGACCGACATGGGCAGGGCCAGGCTGGGGATGATGGTGGCCGGCAGGTTACGCAGGAAGAGGAAGATGACCAGCACCACCAGGAAGACCGTCAGCACCAGGGTGAACTTCACCTCGGCCACGGACTCGCGGATGGATTCCGAACGGTCATAGAAGATCTCCAGCTTGACCGATGGCGGCAGCTGGCGGGTCAGGCCGGGCAACAGGGTCTTGATGTCGTCCACCACCTGCACGGTATTGGCGCCGGGCTGGCGTTCCACAGCCAGCATGATACAGGGCTTGCCGTCATCCTCCCAGGAGAGCTGCTTGTCCTGCTCCACGCTGTCCACCACTTCGCCGATGTCCGAAAGGCGCACGGGCGCACCGTTGCGGTAGGCCGCCACCACATCACGGAAGGCCTCGGCATTCTCCAGCTGGCCCGAGGCCTTGATGGCGCTGGCGCGTCGCTCCCCTTCCAGCGACCCCGTGGGCAGCTTGCTGTTGGCGCCGCTCACGGCATCGGCCACTTCATCGATGCCCAGCCCGCGGCTGGCCAGGGCGTCGGGGTCTACCCGCACGCGCACGGCATATTTTTTCTGCCCGTAGATGACCACCTGGGCCACCCCTTTGACCATGGAGAGTCGCTGCCCCACCAGGGTATCGGCGTATTCGTTGAGCTCGTACAGCGGCAGGGTGGGAGAGCCCACGCGCAGGTAAAGAATGGGATAGTCTGCCGGGTTGACCTTGCGGAAGCTGGGGTCATTGGTCATGTTGGTAGGCAGACGGCGCTGGGCCAGACCGATGGCGGCCTGCACGTCCAGGGCCGCGGCGTCGATATCACGGTCCAGGGCGAACTGGATGGTGATGCGTGTTCGGCCCGTGGCATTGACGGACGAGATGGAGTCGATGCCCGCGATGGTGAAGAATTCCTTTTCCAGCGGCGTGGCCACGGAAGCGGCCATGGTCTCCGGGTCAGCGCCGGAAAGGTCGGCGCTCACCTGGATGGTGGGAAAGTCCACGTTGGGCAACTGGTTGACCGGCAGGTTCACATAACTGGCAGCCCCGAAGAAGAGCATGCCCAGCATGATGAGTGCCGTGGCCACAGGTCGGCGGATGAAAAGGGCAGCGATATTCATACGCTGCAGCATACCTGCCCGTCCCGCAGGACACAAGCGGGCGAGCCCCTGGCCCGCCCGCACAAATGTTGCGTCTGCAACGGTATTTTATTTGAGATTCAAGGGGATTATCCCCAAGAAAAAAGCCGGGAATTTTTTCTGCTAAAAACAGCCCGCCTGACGCAGGAAGAGGAAGGCCCCCAACCCGATGCACAGGGCACCGATGACCTTGCGCAAAAACGGCGCCGACACGCGCTGGGCCATGGCGATGCCGCCCAGCAGACCCACCACCTGCACGGCGCACAGGGCGGGCAGCAGCATCCAGTCCACATGGCCGCCCATCATGTTGCCCACGCTGCCGGAAAACGAGGTGGCGATCTGGTAGGGCATGGACAGGGCCACGGCATGGATGGGGGAATAGCCCACCAGCACCATCCAGGGGATGGAGGCTACGGGACCGCCCGCACCGGTGAGCCCGGCCATGAAGCCCGTGGCGCCGCCGATGACCGCCCTGCCCTTCCAGCCCAGCCAGAAGGGGCTGCCCTTGCGGCCCGGTTTGGGCGGACGCAAGGTACAGGCACCGGCAAAGACGATGATGACCGCCAGGATCATGACCAGCGGTCCGGCGTCGATGCGGGCATTGACCAGCGCACCGGGCGCAGCACAAACAAAGCTGCCCAGGGCAAAGGGCACGGCCTCCATAAAACGATAATGCCCGTTCTTGTGATAGAGCCATGTGCCCACGAAGCCCGTGCCGATGAAGGAGGCCAGCGCCGTCCCCATGGCCGTGTGCGGCTCCAGACCGCTCATGAGGATGAGCACCGGCGGCACCAGGATGCCGCCCACCCCGGCCAGCCCCACAAGAAAGCCCACCAGCAGACATACCAGCAAAACAACGATCATCACGACCCCCGGATGTGCAAAAGTCGATGCGGCACGCTGGCCGCACCTTCTATGCCTTATTCTCCTTTTTGGCCCTGCTGGCAAGATACGGCGCGAATGTTGCGCGGATGCGTCCTCAGCCTTCCCCGAGGCTCAAAATGCGTTGCATCCGTGCATCATAAAAAGGTAATAAATTCTTTTTACTGATAGTTGCCGCATACCCCGACAGAGCGCCCTCCCAACAGGGGAGCACGGCAGGCGCGCCGTCCCGGCAAAGGGCATGAAAAAAGGCAGGGCCATGCCCTGCCTGTCTGGCTTTGGGAAAGACCGCCCCTGCCCCGCAGGGCTACGGCGCGAAAAGCCGGATCACTGCCATTCCGGGCCTTCCATGAGCCCGCAGGAACTCATGGCCGTGAACAGCACGATACCCGCAGCCGTGGAAAGATTGATGCTGCGCACGCTGTCCTTGAGCATGGGGATGCGCACCTTGTACGGGGAGCGCTTCAGGATCTCCGGCGGCAGGCCGCGCGTCTCGGGCCCGAAGACCAGACAGTCGTCCGGCGCGAAGACGAAGTGCTGCAAAGGCTCCCCGCCCCGGGCCGAGGTCAGCACACAGCGCGGCGGCGTACCGCCGTTCTCCGCCGTGGCGGCGGCCAGCCAGCTGTCCCAGTCCGGCCAGACATCCATGCGCACATGCGGCCAGTAATCCAGTCCGGCACGCTTGAGGTAGCGGTCTTCCAGCTTGAAGCCCAGCGGCTCGATGAGGTTGAGGTGGATGCCCGTGGAGGCGCACAGGCGCGCGATGTTGCCGGTATTGGGCGGGATCTCCGGCTCGAACAAGACGATCTTCATAGGATGATGTCCCTTATTGATGACGACGGTAACTCATGTGTGGCGGGAAGAGGCAATGGTGAAACGATCCTCCCGCACCGGCAGCAGGAGCCTTCACGGGGCCCTACCCGCCGGCCACACGGAGGTGTCACAGGCATGGGGAGAGGTGCGAAGGCTGCAAAAAACGAAGGGCCGTATCCGCTGGGCCGGCCTTGCAGGCATGGGCAGCGCGCAGGGGACTCCCCTCCCCCAAAAACGATACGCCCAACCGGTGAAGCGTCCCGCCTAACCGGCGGTCCCCACCTGCCCGGTGATACCCGGCACGGCCTGACAGCGCACGCGCATGTCGCGCGAAGCACGGCCGCTGTCGTCCAGCACGGCAAAAAGGTCGGCTTCCACCACCTCCACCCGGGCCCCGGCAGCGTCATGGGCGGCCAGGCGTTCTTCCAGCAGGGCCACGGCGCGTTCCTTCACGGTCTCCAGGGTGGCCGCACGCGGCAACTTTTCTTCCAGCTCCAGCGAGGGCACGCGCAGCAGGGCACGGCCGCTGTCGGCGTAGACTTCCAGACCGGCGGTGGGCAGGGTCAGGGCCGCGCCTACGGCATTGGCTACCGGCGCATGGGGCGGACAGTCCACGGGCAGGGCCAGCCGTCCGGCCAGACGCTCGCGCAGGCGTTCCGCCGGGCCGCCCACCAGCCAGACCCGCTCCGGTGCGATGTCGCGCAGGCCGCGCAGGGCCGCCAGCGTGTAGACGGGGCGGGCATTGACGCCGTCCACTAGCTCGCGCACGGCCGCCGCTACCTGATCGAGGGCATCGGCCACGGCCCGGGCCGCCAGGTCTTCGGGCTCCATGCCGTGTTCCCCGGCCAGGGCCGCCACGCCGCGCAGGGAGGCCGCCGCATCCCCGGAAAGACTGCCGGGGCGCTCCCGATCACAAACGTTGAGGGCATCCAGCAGCGTGGGGCGCGTGCCGCCAAAGGCCATGGCCGGGCCTTCGCGCAGGGGGCCGGTATGCACGCGGGCCTCCGCGCCCTGCCCTTCCACGCGCAGCAGGGAATCGCCGCCCACGCCGATGGACAGGGACGCCAGCGAACGCACCAGCGTCCGGCGGCCGCGCACACTCATGCCGTCACGGTCCACCACCGGCGAGCCCTGGGCGAACAGGGCCACGTCCGTGGTGGTGCCGCCCACGTCCAGCAATACGGAGCAGGCATCTTCCGCCACGGCGGGACACAGGGCCAAAATGCCCATGACGCTGGCCGCCGGGCCGGACAGGACGGACTGCACGGGTTCCTGCCGGGCCAGGGCCGCCGGGACGGCCCCGCCGTCGGCCTTGAGCAGGCGCAGGGGGGCCCGGATGCCCGCTTCCTGCAGGCTCTGCTCCACGGCGGTCAAAAAGCCGTCCACGATGCGGGCCACGGCGGCATTGTAATAGGCCGTGGCGATACGGCGCGGGAAATTGAGTTCGCCGGACAGGCTGTGCCCGCACACGGGCGTGAGCCCGGCAGCGCGCACCACGTCGGCCATGGCCAGCTCGTGCGCGGCATTGCGGGGCGAGAACTTGCCCACGCAGGCCACGGCCCGCACGCCCTTCTTTTTCCAGGCGGCGCAGGCGTCGGCCAGGGGACGGGTATCCAGCGGCGTCACTTCCACGCCGCGATGGTCCAGACCGCCGGGCAGGATGCAGACATCGTCCCCGATGGCGAAACGGGCGGGCGCCAGACCAGGCCCGGCACTCAACGCCAGGGCCACGCGGTCGGCCCGGCCCTGCACCAGGGCGTTGACGGCCAGGGTGGTGCCCACGGTCACCCGATCCGCGGCACGCAAACGCGCCGGGCCCTCGGGGCCGAACTTTTCTTCCAGAGCCTTTTCCAGAGCGGCCAGTGCCGCGCGCACCGAAGAGGGCAGATCTTCGTGGCAGGTGGGCGCCTTGGCCCCGGCCAGGATGCCTTCCGGTCCGCAAAGCACGGCATCGGTGTGCGTGCCGCCCGCATCGATCCCCAGAAACGTCTGCGCTGTCATGCTGCCTCCACAGGCATCGCTGCCTGAAATGTTTGTCTGCTGGGTTGTAAACTTTCGTCCCGCCACTGACAAGCAAGGCCCGGCCACAGCCCTGACGGCTGGAGGACGGGATCGCCGGAGGTCAGACCTCCCGGGCGCGGACGGGGAAGACTGCCGGTGGATGCCCGGCGGCAACAGGGATGCGGGAGAGCCGCCCGGGCTGCCCCGCCGAAAGGCTACCGGGGATTCCCCGCTCTGCGGCACGACAGTCCGCGTCCTGTGCCGGTCCCTGCCTCTTCCCGTTGCGGGCAGCGCATCTTCCTGCCCGCGGACGCTTGCCATACGCGGCGCTTTCCAGTAAATTTTTACCCTTCGGACAGGCCCCGCCGCGCGCGGAAGATCCGGCCTGACCAATATCGCGGAATATATTGAGGAATGTATCATGCAAACGACCGATTTCATCTGGTTTGACGGCAAAATGGTCCCCTGGGCCGACGCCCAGGTTCACGTTCTCACCCATGCCCTGCATTACGGCAGCGCCGTTTTCGAAGGCATCCGCGCCTATGCCTGTGCCGACGGCACTTCCGCCGTTTTCCGCCTGAAGGAACACAGCCAGCGCCTACTCAATTCCGCGAAGATCCTGCGTCTGAACATTCCCTACACCGTCGACGAGATCAGCCAGGGCATCCTGGACACCCTGAAGGCCAACAAGATGAAGGAAGGCTACATCCGTCCCCTGTCCTTCGTGGGTGATGGCGAAATGGGCGTCTACCCCGGCAACAACAAGGTCCACACCATCATCGCCGTGTGGCCCTGGGGCGCCTACCTCGGCCCCGAAGCCCTGGAAATGGGCATCCGCGCCAAGACCAGCTCCTTCGCCCGCATGCACGTCAATACTCTGATGAGCAAGGCCAAGGCCGCCGGCAACTATGTGAACTCCATCCTGGCCAAGATCGAAGCCAAGGAAGACGGCTACGACGAAGCCGTGATGCTGGACACCAACGGTTTCGTTTCCGAAGCCACCGGTGAAAACATCTTCATCGTGCGTGACGGCATCATCAAGACCACGCCCTGGACCTCCATCCTGGGCGGCATCACCCGTGACTCCGTCATGAAGGTGGCCCGCGACCTGGGCTACACCGTGGAAGAACAGCAGTTCACCCGTGACGAACTGTACATCGCCGACGAAGCCTTCTTCACCGGTACCGCCGCCGAGATCACGCCCATCCGCGAAGTGGACAACCGCACCATCGGCGCCGGCCATGCCGGTCCTGTGACCAAGCATCTGCAGAAGGAATACTTCGGCGTGGTCAAGGGCCAGAACGCCAAGTACGCCGACTGGCTGAGCCACTACACGTTCTAGCACTCTCTTCCGGCGCGCCTGTAACCTTTAGGGGGACAGGCGCGCCCTGCCGTTTTTTTCATGAAGCACCTCTCCCTCGCCGCCAAATACCGCCCCCAGACCTTTGCCCAGGTCGCCGGACAGGACATGGTCAAGGCCGTGCTCTCCCGTGCCGCCGCCGAAGACCGGGTCGCCGCCGCCTATCTGCTCAGCGGCACGCGCGGCGTGGGCAAGACCACCATCGCCCGCATCTTCGCCAAGGCCCTCAACTGCCGCCATGCGCCGGGCCCCGAGCCCTGCAACCAGTGCGACCAGTGCCGCAAGATCACCCAGGGCAGCCATGTGGACGTCACCGAGATCGACGGCGCCTCCAACAACAGCGTGGAAGACGCCCGCGCCCTGCGCGAGAACATCGGCTACGCCCCTATGGAGGGTCGCTACAAGGTCTTCATCATTGACGAAGCCCACATGCTCTCGCGCAGCGCCTTCAATGCCCTGCTCAAGACGCTGGAAGAGCCGCCCGCGCGCGTGGTCTTCATCTTCGCCACCACCGAGGCGCACAAGTTCCCCATCACCATCGTCAGCCGCTGCCAGCATTTCGTCTTCCGCCATCTGGGCGAGGACGCCCTCGTGCAGCACCTTTCCCAGGTCCTGAACAAGGAGAACGTCCCCTTCGAGGAAGGCGCCGTGCGCCTCATCGCGCGCCGGGCCGCGGGCAGCGTGCGCGACAGCATGTCCCTTTTGGACCAGACCCTGGCCCTGGGCGGCGACAACCTTACCAGCGCCGTGACCCGCGAAGTGCTGGGCCTGGCCGGGCAGGAGCTGTTCGCCGACCTCTTCGACGCCCTCCATGCCCGGGACTGCGCCGCCGTCTCGCAGCTGTGCGCCAGCCTGTTCCGCCAGGGGGTGGACATCGGATTTTTCGTGCGCGAGCTGGCCGGACATCTGCGCGACCTGTTCCTGCTGCGGCAGGGTGGTGAGGCCGTGGCCCCTACCCTGGGCCTGCCCGGCGAGGAGATCCTTTTCTGGCAGGGCCTGGCCCCGCGTTTCTCCGCCGGACACCTGCACGCGGCCTGGCAGATGGTACTGGACGCCCAGCGCGGTATCGTGCAGAATCCCGAGCCGGCCGCGGCCCTGGAACTGTTGCTGCTCAACCTGGCCCTGCTGCCGCAGCTGCTGCCTTTGGAGCGTATGGACAGCGTCCCTGCACCGTCCGCGCCCGTACAGGGGCATCCCGCTCACGACAGGCAGGAAGGCAGCCCCCTCCCGCCCCGGGACATGGGCCATGCCGCGCCTGTCCAGGCCCCGGCGACCCGCTCCCGTGAGCACGGGACCCCGGCGGAAAAGAGCGCCGCTGCCGGCAGCAACGAACCCGCTCCCGAGCCTGCGCCCTCCCGGCGTCCCGGAAGTTGCGCCCGGCCCCAGCGGGAAATGCCCGCCCGCCAGACTACGGCCCGTCCCGCACGGGTGACGGAAACCTCAGCCCCGAAAGCCGCCCAGCCCATCCCCGTGGCCCCGGAGCATCTGGAGCATGTGGGGCCCAGCGAAGCGGGCATGATCGAAGCGGACGACATCCCGGCCGCCGCACCGGTGGCACCCGCCCGGCCCGCAGCTCCGACCGCCCCTGTGGCACCGGCCGCGACGACGGCCCCCGTGCCTCCGGCAGCCCCTGCTGTGGAGACGCGTCCGGCAGCCCCTGCGGCTGCGGAAGGCTTCCGTCCCGACTGGCAGGCCTTTTGTGATTTCTGCGCCCAGCGTCTGGAAAAGGGCGAGGCCGCGCCGCAGCTCCATCTGCTGCGCCAGTTGCGCGCCAGCTGGGAACCGGACTGCCTGCGCCTGACCCCCAAGGCCGAGACCCTGCTGCATCAGACCGAGAAGCAGCGGCCCCAGCTGGAACAGGCCCTGGCGGCCTGGGGCGCCGGGCATCTGCGCCTGGAGTTCGTGGCCCCGCGTCAGGCCCGTACCGAGGCGGAATTGATAGAAGAATTTCGGAACAGGCCCGAGATGCAGGCCTGCCTCCGTCTGCTCAACGCCAATATCGAACATTGCACTGAATCCAACCAAGGAGATACCCATGCGTAACATGAACGATATCCTGCGCCAGGCGCAGGTCATGCAGAACAAGCTGGCCAAGCTGCAGAACGAACTCAACGAACGCACCTACGAAGCCAGCAGCGGCGGCGGTATGGTCAAGGCCGTGGTCTCCGGCAAGCAGGAACTGCGCGGCCTCACCATCGACCCCAAGGCCCTGGAAGGCGGCGACGTGGAAATGCTGCAGGACCTCATCATGGCTGCCGTCAATGAAGCCGGCCGCATCGCCCGCGAGACCCTGGACCGCGAGATGAGCGCCATCTCCGGCGGCATCCGCCTTCCCGGCGTGTTCTAGGCCATGCACAGCCAGATTCCCGAACCGCTGCGCGCCCTGGTGGAACAGCTGGCGCGCCTGCCCGGGCTTGGCCCCAAATCGGCCATGCGCGTGGCCATGACCCTGCTCAAATGGCCCGAGGCCGAGACCCGGCGCCTGGGCAAGGGCATCCACGACCTGCGGGACAATCTGCACCTGTGTTCGCGCTGCGGCGGCCTTTCGGCCACCGATCCCTGTGACATCTGCAAGGACGAGAACCGCTCCCGGGATACGCTCTGCCTGGTCAACGAATGGGACAGCATGCTGACCCTGGACGAAGGCGGCTTCTACCACGGCCAGTACATGATCCTCGGCGGCCTGCTGGCCCCGCTGGCCAACATGGACAGCGACAGCCTCGACCTCGACCGCCTCATCTCCCGGCTGGAGGAAGGCGAGATCCACGAGCTCATCCTTGCCCTGGGGGCCACCATCGATGCGGAGAACACGGCGTCGTTCATCAGGAACCTCGTCCGCAAGCGTTTCCCGCATATCAGGGTGTCGCGCCTGGCCCAGGGCATCCCCCTGGGGGCAGAGGTCAAATATATGGACCGGGAGACATTGCGCCAGTCCCTGCAATACCGGCAGGACATCTAGCGCATCCCGGCAATTTCCAGACGGGAAAGGGAGCCTTGCCCAAGGCGCCCTTTCTTTTTTTCATGCCCGGGAACAGCGGCGGCCCGTCCGCCCCTGTCCCGGCACGGGGATCTTCCCGCAGGGACGGCCAGAGCCGTCCCCTCCTTCCCGGCACATACCGGGAAGACGTCTTCATCACGCCGTCATGTACGCATGTCCGGCGGCTGCCGTTCCGGGGGGCGCGGCAGGCCGCAGGGATGCCGTTTTACGGTGTGTTCCGTGGACCTTTCGCCTTACAGCCCCCTGCCGGTCATACCGACGGCCCCGGATCCACGCCCGGCCTTTTGCCGAGAGTTTTGGCCAACGGGCACGGCCTGCGGCCGCCATCCGGTCGCGCGTTGCTGCAACAACGCGTGACACGTCGGGCCCGGTCTGACCAACCAGAAGGAGAATGTTTCATGGAAGCACTTTTTGGTCATCCCATCCTGCAGTCCCTGCTTGCCGGTATCCTTTCCTGGATCTCGGTCAGTCTGGGGGCCAGTGCCATCTTCCTGCGCCGCGAGTTTTCCCGTCTGGCCATGGACTGCATGCTGGGGGCCGCCGGCGGCATGATGCTGGGCGCGGCCTTCCTGGGCCTGCTGCAGCCCGCGGCCGAGATGGCCTCTCATATGGGCCGCTGGCACTTCATCCCCATCGTCTGCGGCCTCATGGCCGGTGCCGCCTTCCTCATGGGCCTTGACCATCTCCTGCCCCATCTGCACATCCGCCAGAAGCAGCAGGAAGGCCTTTCCACCAGCTGGCGCCGCAGCGTCCTGCTGGTCACGGCCATGGCCCTGCACCACATCCCCGAAGGCCTGACCATGGGCGTGGGTTACGGCGCGGTGGCTGCGGGCAGTACCCTGCCCTCGGGCGTGGCCCTGGAGATGAGCTCCGCCTTCATGGTCACCGGTACCACCCTGCTCCAGAACCTGCCCGAAGGCCTGGTGGTGGCCACGGCCCTGCGTGCCGAAGGCTTCTCGGCCAAACGGTCCTGGTTGTGCGGCGTCTTTTCCGGCTGTACGGCGCCCATCGGCGCCATCCTCGGTGCCGTCGCCTCCCAGGTGGCGGGCAGCCTGCTGCCCTTTGCCCTGGCCGCGGCGGCGGGCGCCATGGTCTATGTGGTCATCGAAGAAGTCATCCCCGAAGCCAATGCCTCCGGCAACGGCAACGCCGCCACGGTGGCCTGCATCGGCGGCCTCTGTCTGGTCATGAGTTTTTCCAGCCTGGTGGGCTAGGCGACGGAAGGGAGCCTGCGGCCTGCTGCCGCACCTTCAGCCGACAAGGCATGGAGCCTGACCATCGGACCAACGGAAACCAGCCAAACGAAAAGGGCGCAGCTCCTTGGAGCCGCGCCCTTCTTTTTATCCTATGCTTTCAGGCAGGGATGCCCCGCAGCGGGGTCCCAGACCTAGGGATGGTTTTCGAACTTGTTCAGCAGGGGTTCCGCACCGTTGTGGCAGGGGGTGCAGTCCATGACGCCCTTGGCCCAGTTGGCATCGTTGCCCTTGGTCTGATGGCATTCGCCACAGCCGCTCACGACGGGCTGCACGGCGAAGGTGCCCTTGTAGTTCTTGCCCTGTTCGATCTTGGCGTTGAAGATCTCCACGGCCTTGTAGGCCACGTCGGCGGTCAGACGGCCGCAGCGCTCGCTGCGGGCCTTGCTGGTGGCTTCGATCTTGTTGGCGGCACACCATTTGGACACGGAGATGTGGCAGAGCACGGAGCCGGAAGCGTTGTTGGGCAGGTCGCCCTTGACGCCCTGGGCCAGGTCGCCGGGGTTGTAGATAGGCAGTTTGGTCACTTCGTACCAGCGGTACAGCTCGTTGACCATGGGGGTGCGTTCCTTGCGGCCCCAGAACAGGGCAAAGGCCGCAGCAGCGCCATACAGGGCGCCGCAGATGGTGCCCCAGTCGGAGATGCCGCCCTTGTTGGCTTCCAGCATGCTGAAGGGGAACTGGTTGTAGGGAGCGCCGTATTTTTCGCCCAGCACACCGATGATGCTGTAGAAGGCACCGTAACCACAGGCGTAGCCCTTGTACCAGTAACCTTCATAGGCCACCTTGGCGCATTCCTTGGGATCCAGCTTGTGGGGCTTCCAGCCGAATTCGCCGTTGACCTGCTCGAAGCGCTTGGCCGGAGCCGCCGCCTGGGCGATGCTGCTGCCGGTACCCACCAGGGCTGCCACAGCCCCGCCTACGGCCAGACCACCGAGGCCACACAGGCAATTGCGTCTGCTGTTGTCCATATATCCTCCTTCTTCGGCGCGTTGCGCCCTCTATGATAGTCGTTACTTTTTTCACTACATTTTTCCAGCGGGGAAAGCAAGACCACATCCCTTGGAACAGGGGTACTTTTCCTCCGCTCCGGCCGGGTCCCGGCCCTCGACAAACAGCTCCGCTCCCCTGCCGGTCATGCGGGCATGAGGCGCTCTTGCCCGCCCCTCCCCGCCTGTAGACAGGGCCTGCCGCCAGTGTCGGACGGCTATCTTTTCATGGCTGCCCATCCTCCGCGCTTCCCCTTTCCTCCCTGCCTGGATGCCGGGCCTACAGAAAAAAATTTTCATTTGCCACTGGACGAGCACGCAGAAAGACTTACTTAGAGGACGCAAGCGAAAGAGACGCCGCTAAGGCGTTCACCGATACAGTTTTTATTTCTCCGAGGAGGATCCACATATGTCCAAAATCATCGGCATCGACCTTGGGACCACCAACTCCTGTGTCTACGTCATGGAAGGCAAGGACCCCAAGTGCATCACCAATCCTGAGGGCGGCCGCACCACTCCCTCCGTGGTGGCTTTCACCGATAAGGAACGCCTGGTGGGCGAGATCGCCAAACGTCAGGCCGTGACCAACCCCAAGCGTACCATTTTCGCCATCAAGCGTCTGATGGGCCGCAAGTACGCTTCTCCTGAAGTGGACCGCTGGAAGGAACATTCCCCCTACACCATCACCTCCGCCGCCAACAGCGACGCCGGTGTGGAAGTGGACGGCCGCACCTACACCGCTCCTGAAGTTTCGGCCATGATCCTGGCCAAGCTGAAGGCCGACGCCGAAGCTTACCTGGGCGAATCCGTGACCGAAGCCGTCATCACCGTGCCCGCCTACTTCAACGACGCCCAGCGTCAGGCCACCAAGGACGCCGGCCGCATCGCCGGTCTGGAAGTGAAGCGTATCATCAACGAACCCACGGCCGCCTCTCTGGCCTACGGTTTCGACAAGAAGGCCAACGAAAAGATCGCCGTGTTCGACCTGGGCGGCGGTACCTTCGATATCTCCATCCTGGAAGTGGGCGACAACGTGGTGGAAGTGCTCGCCACCAACGGTGATACCTTCCTGGGCGGCGAAGACTTCGACCAGCGCGTCATCAACTACCTGGTGGAAGAATTCAAGAAGGAAAACGGCATCGACCTGTCCAAGGACAGCATGGCCCTGCAGCGCCTGAAAGAAGCCGCTGAAAAGACCAAGAAGGACCTGTCCACCTCCATGGAAGCGGAAGTGAACCTGCCCTTCATCACCGCCGACCAGACCGGTCCCAAGCACCTGGTGGTCAAGCTCTCCCGCGCCAAGCTGGAAGCCCTGGTCAGCGACCTGGTGGACCGCACCATCGCTCCCTGCCAGAAGGCTCTGGCCGACGCCGGTCTTTCCCCCAACCAGATCGACGAAGTCATCCTGGTGGGCGGCATGACCCGTATGCCCCTGGTGCAGAAGAAGGTGGGCGAGTTCTTCGGTAAGGATCCCAACCGTTCCGTGAACCCCGACGAAGTGGTGGCCATGGGCGCCGCCATCCAGGGCGGCATCCTGGCCGGTGACGTGAAGGACGTGCTGCTGCTGGACGTGACGCCCCTGTCCCTGGGTATCGAGACCATGGGCGGCGTGTTCACCAAGCTGATCGACCGCAACACCACCATCCCCACCCGCAAGAGCAACGTGTTCACCACGGCCGCTGACAACCAGCCCTCCGTGTCCATCCACGTGCTGCAGGGCGAACGTCCCATGGCGGCCGACAATATGACCATGGCCCGCTTCGACCTGACCGGTATCCCGCCGGCACCCCGTGGCGTGCCGCAGATCGAAGTGACCTTCGATATCGACGCCAACGGTATCGTCAACGTGTCCGCCAAGGATATGGGCACCGGCAAGGAACAGTCCATCAAGATCCAGTCCTCTTCCGGTCTGTCCGAAGAAGACATCCAGCGCCTGGTGCGTGAAGCTGAAGCCCACGCCAGCGAAGACAAGAAGAAGCAGGAGACCATCGAGGCCCGCAACCACGCCGACAGCCTGATCTACGGTACCGAAAAGTCCCTGAACGATCTGGGCGACAAGGTGGACGCCGCTGTGAAGAGCGACGTGGAAGGCAAGATCGCCGCCCTGCGCAAGACCATGGAAGGCGATGACGCCGCCGCCATCAAGGCTGCCACCGAAGAGCTGGCCAAGGCTTCCCACAAGCTGGCCGAACAGCTCTACCAGCAGCAGGCCCCCAACGGCGGTGCCCAGCAGCCCGGTGCGGGCGCCAACCCCGGCGCCGGTGCCGCCCAGGGCAACAACAACGACGACGTGGTGGACGCCGACTTCACCGAAGTGAAGAAATAATCCCCATACCCTGTGCATCTCAGGGACGGCCCTTCGGGGCCGTCCCTTTTTTTATGCCCGCAGCCTCTTTTGTTCCTTGGCCGGGGGTGCTATCCTGGAGGGAACCAAGGAGTGCCTATGCGTACGCATCCCGCTTTTGTCAGGCTCCTGCATGTCCTGGCCCTGATCCTGCTCTCCGGGCTCTTCGTCCTGGGGACAGGCTGTGTGCATAACAATGACCCCTGGTATGACGACCCGCCACCGCCGCGCCATCACCGGCAACCGCCGCCACCGCCGCACAGGGCCCAGCCCAGCAAGCCCGCGCCGCCGCCCCATGTGTCTCCCCGCCCGGAACCCCGTCACGGGGACAACAAGCCCATCCCGGTCCATGACCGCCGTGACGACAGGCGGGACCATCCCCCGCGCCGCTGATCCCCTTTGCGGAAGCTCCCCGGAGCTTCCGCATTTTTCGTCTCCGGCCCCGCACAGGGCATGGAACGGGGATGGCCGCAGCCCCGCATACGGCCTGCAACAGGCCCTGCGCACACCGCCGGCCGCTACCGGGAAACGCTTTGTCGGGACAAGGATATTTCCTGCCATGACGCATCTTTACAAAAATTTTTTTTTGCTGCATAACTTTCTGGATTTGCAGATGGTCCCCCCTTCCGGCACACCGGAAGACCTCCATATTTGTGCCTCCCACAGGCACAGCCGCGACGCGCTCCGCTCCAATCCAATCCTTGGGCGCGTCGCGTTTTTTTGTCCCTTTCCCCTCCCCGCCTGCCTCTCTCCCGCCCCTTGCGCCACGCCGCAGAGCGGGCTATGATTCCAGACTTGCCCGGGAACGCCGCTCCTGCCCGTCCCGTGCCCGGCAGCATGTCCGTCATGCCGCCTGCCTGAGGCATGCCATCACCGGCCATCCGGTCCCGGCCCGTCCCGCGTCCGGAAACGACGCATCCTTTCAGCCCTGTACTGCCATGAAAAACAGCTGCTCGCCCCGCGTTTTTCTCCCGATCCTGCTGCTCCTGGCTCTGGCGCTCAGCGCCTGCCAGTTCTCTTCCTCCGCTCCCAGCAAGGCTCCGGCTCCCAAGCCCGCCACGCCCACGGGGCCTCACATCGCCCTGGCCCTGCCCAGCAGCGGCCCCTATGCCGGCGTAAGTGCCAAGATCCGCAACGGCGCCGAGATCGCCCTGCGCGAACTCCAGGCCGGCGGTCTGCTGGCCCAGCTGCATGTGGTGGATACCAGCAAGCCCGACTGGAACGCCCAGCTTGCCGCCCTGCCCCCCAACTGCGTCATGGTGGGCGGCCCCCTGCAGGCCCCCGTCTTCAAGCAGCTCCAGACGTCCGGCATGCTGGAAAAGCGCGTCTTCTTCGCCTTCATGCCCAGCCTGCTGCCCGGTGACGAAGGCGTGCGGGCCTGGCGCTTCTTCCCCAGCCCCCAGGACCAGATCGACCGTCTGGTGAGCTTCGTCACCGAAGACCTGGGCCTGCGTACCTTCGGCGCCTTCTATCCCACGGACAATTACGGCCCCCGCATGACCGGCCTGCTGGACCAGAAGCTCACCGGCATGGGCATCACCCTGCATTCGGCCAGCTACACGCCCGGTCAGTCCAGCACCTGGAGCGGCCAGGCCGCCACGCTCATCAATCCGACCACCCAGGAGAACATCACCGCGCCCATCCCCCAGACGCAGTTCGAGGCGCTCTTCCTGCCCGACTCCTGGAAGAACATGAACCTGCTGACCACCAGCCTGATGTACAACGGCGAGGACCGCCTCGTGCTGCTGGGCACCACCCTGTGGGAGCAGGGCCTGGACGGCAAGACCGTGGCCGAGCCCGACCGCTATGCCCTGGCCGTCTTCCCCGCCGCCTGGGACGCCACGCAGGCCCCCGCCGCCCTGCGGGCCCCCGGCACCGATTTTTGGGTGGCCCTGGGCTATGACTTCGTGCGATTTGCCGTGCGCATGGCCTTCGACAGCCGTCCCCCGGCCGCCACGGTCAATGCCCAGGCTGCCAACATGAAGATCCAGTGGGCCATGGCTCCCCTTTCCTGGGACGAAAAAGGCATCGCCCATCAGAAACTGCATCTGTTCCAGCCCGGCGCCAACGGTATGGAGCCGCTGGATCTGACCCGCTTCCGCAACATGCGTGAAGCCATCCTGCAGCGTGCCGCCCTGCGCATGCAGGGGCTGCCCACCGTGGACGAGCAGGGCAACTCCCTCATTCCGGGCCTGCCCGGCATGTCGGCCGGGCCTGCCGTGCTCAACACGCCCGCGGCCACGTCCCCGACGCCCGGTGTGGCGCCCCTGTCCACCACGCCCCAGCCGTCGTACAAACTGCGCCTTTCGCCGGCCACCACCGGCACAACCCGTACCGCCCGATAACGGTGCACCTCAAGGTAGATCCCATGTCCGAAAACAAGAATATCAGCCAGGACGTCGTGGCCCACATGGCCCAACTGTCCCGCCTTGCCGTCAGTGACGAGGAAAAGGCCCTCTTTGCCCGCCAGTTCGGCGACATCCTCGCCTATATGGATGTGCTGGCCCAGGTGGACACCAGCGCCGTGGAACCCCTCTACAGCCCCGTGAGTCATGCCACCCCCATGCGCGACGACCAGCCCGAGCGCAAGCGTCGCCGTGAGGACGTGCTGGGCAACGCTCCCGAACATGATGAAGACTATTTCATCGTGCCGCGCATCGTCTAAAGGAGACGCATAATGAACGAGATCTGCTCGCTGAACCTGACCGCGCTGGCCGATGCCCTGCAAAAGAAAGAGATCGGTGCCGAAGAAGCCACCCGCGCCTGCCTCGACCGCATCGCCGCCACTGAAGAACGCGTGGGGGCCCTGCTCCATGTGGATGCCGAAGGCGCTCTGGCCCATGCCCGCCAGCTGGACGCCCAGGGCCCCGACGCCTCCCGGCCCCTCTGGGGCGTGCCCGTCACCGTCAAAGACGCCCTGTCCACCCAGGGCATGCCCACCACCGCCGGTTCCCGCATCCTCGAAGGCTACATGCCCGTGTACGACGCCTTTGCCGTGCAGCGCCTGCGTGAGGCCGGTGCCGTGATCCTGGGCAAGAACAACCTCGACGAATTCGCCATGGGCTCCACCACGGAAAATTCCGCCTACAAGACCACGCACAACCCCTGGGATCTCCAGCGCGTGCCCGGCGGCTCCAGCGGCGGTTCCGCCGCATCCGTGGCCGCCTGCCAGTGCTTCGCCTCCCTGGGCTCCGATACCGGCGGCTCCATCCGCCAGCCCGCCAGCCTTTGCGGCTGCACCGGCATCAAGCCTACCTACGGCCGCGTGTCCCGTTACGGCCTCATCGCCTACGGCTCCTCCCTGGACCAGATCGGTCCCCTGGGCCGCAGCGTGGCCGACTGCGCCCGCGTGCTGGGCGTCATCGCCGGTCATGACCAGCGCGACGCCACCTGCGATCCCCGCCCCGTGGACGACTATGACGCCGCTGCCGCCGCGCCTTCCCTCAAGGGCGCCCGCCTGGGCCTGCCCAAGGAATTCTATGCCGAAGGTCTGGCCCCCGAAGTGCGCGCCGTGTGTGAAAAAGCCATCGAAACGGCCCGCGCCGAAGGTGCCGAGATCGTGGAAGTGAGCCTGCCGCATACCAACGCGGCCATCGCCACCTACTACATCATCGCCATGGCCGAAGCGAGCTCCAACCTGGCCCGCTTCGACGGCGTGCGCTACGGCCATCGTGCCGCCGACGTCAAGCAGCTGGCCGAGCTCTATGTGCGCTCGCGCAGCGAAGGCTTCGGCCAGGAAGTCAAGCGCCGCATCCTGCTGGGCACCTATGTGCTCTCCTCCGGCTACTACGACGCCTACTTCCGCAAGGCCGCCCAGGTCCGCCGCCTTATCCGCGACGAATACCTGGCCGCCCTCGAACAGTGCGACGCCCTGCTGGCCCCCGTCTCCCCCGTCACGGCCTGGGAAATGGGCTGCCACAGCGCCGATCCGCTGCAGATGTACCTCATGGACGCCTACACCCTGTCCCTGAACCTGGCCGGTCTGCCCGGCCTGTCCCTGCCCGTGGGCATGGCCGCCGAGAGCAAGATGCCCGTGGGCATGCAGCTCATCGGCAAGGCCTTTGACGAAGCCGGTCTCTTCCGCCTGGGCGCCGGTCTCGAAGCCGCCCTGCCCGGCATCGGTCTGGCCCAGC
>NZ_JBNPMK010000013.1:0-29886 GCF_050313955.1 Desulfovibrio sp. SGI.133
CTCCGCCGTTACTTGCGGTTCTGGGCGCGCAGATAGGCCTTGGCGTCGGGGTCGCCGTTCTTGGCGGCCAGACGGTACCAGCGGGTGGCTTCGGAAAGGTTGCGCTGCACGCCGGTGCCCTGGTCGTACATAAGGCCCAGACTGTACTGGGCGGCGGGCTCGTTCTGGTCAGCGGCCTTGCGGTACCATTCCACAGCCTTGGCGTAGTCCTGCGGCACGCCGCGGCCCTGTTCGTACATGAAGCCCAGGTTGTACTGGGCCTCGGCATAGCCGCGCTCGGCGGCACGGGTGTACCATTCCACGGCCTTGAGGTTGTCCTGGGCAAAGCCGCGGCCTTCGGCGTACATATAGGCCAGATTGTTCTGGGCCTTGAGGTGGTCCTGTTCGGCGGCGCGCTGGAACCAGTGGGCCGCCTTGGTGTCATCCTGGTTGCTGGCCTTGGCGTTGAGGTACATCCAGCCCAGGGAATACTGGGCATCGGCCAGGCCCTGGTTGGCGGCACGGCCGTACCAGTCGATAGCTTCATTTTCGCTTTTGCGCACACCGCGACCGTGGGCGTAGAGATAGCCCAGATTGTACTGGGCCATGGCCAGACCCTGTTCGGCGGCCTTGCGGAACCAGCGTCCGGCCTCACCGTAGTTGCGCCGCACGCCGTCGCCCGTGGCCAGCGCGGTGGCCAGCGCGTTCTGGGCGTTGGCCAGGCCCTTGTCGGCGGCCTGGCGGAACAGGGTCACGGCACGCTGGGGGCTCTTTTTGACGCCGCGCCCGTCCTGGGTCAGGCGGCCGAGGATGTACAGGGCCTCGGCATTGCCGTTCTTGGTGAGCGGGGTGAGCAGGGTGACGGCTTTTTTGTAATCCTTGCTGTCCAGGGCGCTCTGGACTTCGCCAAGTACGGCTTCCGCGGCGCGCTCTTCGGGGCTGGGGCCGCTTTCGACGGCCTGAGCGGCGTCAGGGGCGGGAGCCGTGGCATCGGCCGCCGGGATGGGCGCGGGCAGCAGCAGGTTCAGGGCCAGGACGGCGGGCAGAGCGAACAACGGCAGGCGGCACAGGGCGCTGCCGGTGGACATACGGGACATGGAAGGTCTCCTTACAGGCGTTGCAGCAATGAAACGATATGGGCATCCGGGCCCTTGGGATCGACGAAGGCGTGCTCGCGGCAGAAGGCCCGGCGGGCGGACTGGACGCGCTCATCCAGCCACCAGCGGGCGGGGTTGTCCCAGACTTCCCGGACCTTGGCGGCGGCCGCCTCGGCGGAGGGCTGCCAGATGCCGGCCTCGGCCAGCAGGTCCAGCCGGGCCAGGGCTTCGTCGGTCATGGGCCAGATGGATCTGTCCCAGTAGGCGATGGTGGGCACATTGGCCGCCAGGGCCTGGAGCAGGGTGGTGCCGTGATGGTCCAGCACCATGAGGGCGCAGGTGAGCATCTGGGCTTCCAGCGGGCCGCTGCACAGGCGCACATGGGGGAAGCGAGGTAACAGCCAGGGCGCATCGTCCAGCGCGCCCGGCGCGTCGAAATGGGGGCGGTAGAGGATCTTATCGTGCAGGCGGCGGGGCAGATCCTCAAGGAACCATTGCTTGTCTTCCCGGTACTGGAGCCATTGCAGGGGCGTGGGGCGCGAATCGAGACGGTGCCCGTACAGGGGCATCTCCGCACCTACGAAGAGCAGGGTATCGTCGCCGCCGCGCCACTGGTCGGCCATGTTGGCCAGCAGGGGATAGGGCAGCGGCAGGAACTGGCCGCCCTTGCCCGCACCTGTGGCATCGTAATGGCTCCAGCCCCAGGTGCCGAACGCGTGCTGGCTGAACTCCACCAGCGGGGTCTCGCACAGGCAGCGCACCTGGCCCACGTTGCCCCCGTGCTGGACGAACATGACACGGTGGCCGCGGGCACGCCAGAGGGCCAGCTGCTGGCGGTAATGGGTATCCTCGTGGGCACGGACCGAGGCCACGCGCACGCGCGGGACACGCGCCGGGGCGACGTGGTCGGGATGATCCAGCTCGGCAAGGGTCTGGGGCAGGGCACCGATGAAAATGGGCAGGGGATCGAGCGGCAGGTCATGCTTCACACCGGTGGCCGCGCTGCCGAAATGGGCGGCCAGAGGACGGCTGGCATCGGGCTGGCGGCTGGGATGGAGCAGGGCCAGCGAGTAGCGCAGGGCCTGATGCAGCCGCATGCCGCGCAGGGGCGGGCAGGGCAGGCGCAGCACGCAGGAGCGCGCCCAGGCCCGCAGGCGCTGTTTCAGGCTGCCGCTGTCTTCCGGCGGGATAAGTTGGCCATAGGAGGCACACACGGGCAGGGCATAGGAGCGGGTCCAGCGTTCGGGCCAGACGGCCTCCAGCAGGCGGGACATAAGCCAGGTGTTCCAGTCCGCGCCCAGGGCGCCGCTCATGACGAAATCATGCTCCGTGGCAAAGGAAAAGGCGCAGTCTTCGGGCAGCAGCTCCACATGCAGGGGCAGATGGCCCCAGTCCTCCACCATGGCGCGCACGCGCAGCCAGCGTTCCACCAGCTGGCGCGCCACCGTGCAGGCCCAGGGGGTCAGCAGGGTCTCCCAGTAGACGCCGGGCAGATCGACCTCGTCCGGGCCCAGCAGGGTGCTGACGGGATTGTTTTCCTCGGCGCGGCGGCGTTGCAGGTCCAGAAGATGCCGCCCCAGGGCGGGGATGCTGTCCACAGTCAGGGACTGGGCCATGAGCACGGCCCTGTCCAGGGTGCCGGGATCGCGCAGGGGCTCCCGGCCGAAGACGAAGCTGTCTTCCCAGCCGGGAAAGAAATCTTCTTCCGTATCGAAACACCAGGGCCCGGCTGCCCAATGGGTATCGGGATCGGCCCCACGGGGCATGAGCCCCAGGACAAGGTGGCGCGTCTGAGCCATGAGAGCAAACCTTGGTGGAAGTGGGCAGCGGGGGAACCCCGTGCGGGAGTGGAGACAGTGCGACATGCGTCGCGTAACGGCCAAGATAGCCGGTTTGCAGGGAAAAGGAAAGACTGCCCCGTCCCGCTTTTGCCATTTGCAGGGCAACCTGTTATGAGAGCGCAGGAGGACGGCAGCGCCGGGAAAAGCATGAAACAGAACACATCAGGCTATTTGCTGGCCCTGCTGGCCGTGGTCATCTGGTCGGGGAATTTCGTGGTAGCGCGCGCCGTGGCGGACATGATCCCGCCGTGGCAGTGCAACTTCTGGCGCTGGTTCACGGCCTTCGTCACCATCCTGCCCTTTGCCTGGCGCCATCTGCGCGAGGACTGGACCGCTCTGCGCCGTCACTGGCGTTTTGTGGTGGTCATGTCCCTGCTGGGCGTGACGCTGATGAACACCTTTTTCTACAAGGCCGGGCAAAGCACAGAGAGCCTGAACATGGCCCTGATCGCGCCCACGGCCCCCATCATCATCCTGATATTCTCGCGCCTGCTCTACGGCGAGGCCATCACCCCGCGCCGTCTGCTGGGCATGCTGGTGGTGGCTACAGGCATCGTGATCCTGGTCAGCCGCGGCGATATGGAACGCCTGGCGGCCCTGCGCTTTGCCCCCGGTGACCTCTGGTCCCTGGGCGGAGCGGCAAGCTTTGGCCTGTATTCGCTGTTCATGCGCCATCGGGGCACGGACCTTTCGGTCTTCGGCTTCAGTGCCGCCACCTTCGGCCTGGGGGCGCTGTTCTGCGTGCCGCCCGTGCTGGCCGAGATGTGCTGGCTGCCGCCCGTGCAATGGGAGCCCGCCGTCATCATAGGCGTGCTCTATGCCGGGGTGGGCTGCTCCTTCTGTTCTTTCTGCCTCTGGACGGCCGCCATCAGCCGCATCGGTCCCGTGCGTGCGGGCATCGTCTACTACAGTATGCCCGTCTTCGCCGCCACGGGGGCCCATATCGTCCTTGGGGAGGCCGTCAACACGGCCCAGGTGGTGGGCGGCATGCTCATCATCGGCGGCATCCTGATCGCGACACTGCAACGACCGCACCTGCCGGTGCGCAAGGAGAACTCATGAACGACAACGGAAAGCTGCGGGTGGTGCTGGCCACCCATAATGCCGGCAAGATCCGGGAACTGGCCGATCCCATGGCCGACTTCGGCATCGAGGTGGTGGGCCTTTCCCTCTTCCCCGAGATCGGCGAGATCGAAGAGACCGGGACCACCTTTGAAGAGAATGCCCTCATCAAGGCCCGTGCCGTGTGCGCCGCTACCGGCCTTGTGGCCGTGGCCGACGACTCCGGCCTGGAAGTGGACGCCCTGGATAAGGGCCCCGGCGTCTACTCCGCCCGCTATTCCAACGACTGGGAAAGCCTGCCCGGCGAGAGCGTGGACAAGCGCAACATGCGCAAGCTGCTTTTTGAACTGCGCGATGTGCCCCAGGCCCGCCGCTCCTGCCGCTTCGTGAGCTGCATGGTGGCCGTGCATCCCGACGGCCGCGAGCTTGTGGTGCGCGGTACCTGGGAAGGCCGCATCCTCGAAGAGCCCTTGGGTGAGAACGGCTTCGGCTACGATCCCCTGTTCTGGGACGAGAGCATCCGCAAAAGCGCCGCCCAGCTCACCCGTGACGAGAAGAACGCCCGCAGCCATCGCGGCAACGCCCTGCGTGCCCTGCTGGCCCGCTGGTCCGATTTCATGGCCGGGAAGTAGCCCGGAAGCAGATCGTTTTTGAGGGGGGCCCCCCTCTGCTGGCGCGAGAGGGGTTCCCCCCTCAAACTCCCCCTCCCCAGCGCGCTTTCCCACGGTGCCTTCGGCACCGGCGGGGCGAACTGGTGGATGGGCTGTTTGATGCAAAGCAAGAGAGCGTCCCTGCTGCCGCATGAGGTGCGGCAGCAGGGACGCTTTATCATTTTTGTTTGAGAAGCCTTTCCCTAGAAGGGGTGGCCCGTGGTTTTTTCGTGTCCCGGCGGCGGGAGCAGACCGGGACGGACAAAAGTTTTTGGAAGGGAGATGGGAGAGCACAAAGGGGAAGAGGGAGAACCTTTTTCCAAAAAGGTTTCCCTCTTCCCCCTCGTCAAAACGCGGCTGCCGTGCAGCCTGTGTGGGCCCGTGCGCGCTATTCGGCGGCAGCGGGCTTTTTCTTTTCGGGCTTGGGCGCTTCGATGATGGTGCCGTCGGGCTCCACCATGGAAAGGGCGTGCACGGGGCAGGCCTCCATGCAGGCGGTGATCTTTTTGCCGTTCTCTTCGCGCCAGGCCTTGCACATGTCGCAGCGCACGGCCACTTCGCGGCGGCTGCGCTGGGCCATGGTCTCGCCGCCTTCTTCGGGCATGCCGATGGTATCCAGCGAGATGGTGCCGTAGGGGCAGACGGCGATGCACATCTTGCAGGCCACGCACAGTTGCACGCGCATGGTGATGCGGCCGTCCTCCTCCTGCTGCAGGGCGCCGGTGGGGCAGATGTTGCAGCAGGGGGCGGGGTTGCACTGGTGGCAGCGCACGGTGGTCTTGAAGCCTTCGGCCTTGACCACCTGCACGCGCGAGACCAGCACGTCGCGGTGCTTCATGGCTTCCTTGAAGGTCATCCCGTGGTGCGCGGCGATACAGGCCACTTCGCAGCGGCGGCAGGCGCGGCATTTGTCGGGTATTACCTGAATATGCTCAATCATGGCTTTCCTCCGGCTCCACCTCCAGATTGGTCATCACAAGACCGTGTCCGCCGGTGAAGCGTATGGCGTCGCTGCCGCAGTGGGGGCAGGTAAAGTGCCTTCTGTGCAGCTCGAATGTATGTCCGCAATCCGTGCAGCGGCAGGGCAGGGGAGCGGTCTGCAGAATGAGCTCCGCGCCTTCGGCCATGCCGCCCTGGGCAAAGATCTCGAAGCAGCCTTTCAGGGTCTGCGGCTCCACACAGGAGATGAGGCCCAGCTCGCAGGTGATGCTGCGGATGCGGCGCACCCGTTGTTCCGGGTGGGCCGCATTGTGGTCTTCCACAGTTTTCAGGGCTATCTTGAGCAGCCCCTGGACAAGACTGGCTTCGTGCATCCTTGTTTCCGGCCTAGCGCTCCGTGCAGGAGACGCAGGGGTCGATACTGTTGGTGATCAGGGCCACGTCGGCCACGGCGCAGTCGCGCATCATGACGCCCAGGGCCTCCCAGTTCATGTACGAAGGCACGCGCCACTTGAGGCGGGCCGGGATGTCCGTGCCGTTGGTACGGATGTAGTAGAAGACTTCACCGCGGGGCGCTTCGCTGCGGGCGCAGGCTTCGGCCGTGTGGATCTGGCGCATGGGCACGCAGTGGGGGCCTTCGGGCATGCGTTCGCAGCACTGGCGGATGAGCTTGAAGGATTCGAAGATCTCATCCAGGCGCACCATGGTGCGGGAGTGGATGCAGCAGCCGTCATGGGTGATGCTCTTGAACTCCAGGTCGGGATAGGCCGCATAGGGCGAATCCTTGCGCACGTCGATGGCGATGCCGGAACCGCGCGCCACGGGGCCCACAACGCCCAGGCGCAGGGCGTCTTCCTTGGGCAGCAGGCCCAGGCCCTTGGTACGGCCCAGGACCATGGCGTTGGTGGCATAGATCTCGCGGATCTCGTCCACGGCGGGCTCCACCTTGTCGATCATGCCCAGGATATACTTGAGCATGTCCGGGGGCACGTCGCACTTGACGCCGCCGATGCAGTTGGAGGCCAGGTTCATGCGGTTGCCGTACACGGTCTCCTTCACGTCCTGCATCATCTCGCGCACTTCCATGACGTGCATGAACAGGGACTTGAAGCCGATGATGTGGGCCTGGATGGCGGTGTTGAACAGGTGCGAGGCCACGCGCTTGATCTCTTCGGCCAGCACGCGCAGGTAGCGGGCGCGGACGGGGATCTCCATGCCCAGCACGTTTTCCACGGCCATGCTGTAGGTGAAGCTGTGGCTGTTGGAGCACAGGGAGCAGACGCGCTCGGTCAGGGTGACGTTCTTGATGAGGTTGCGCTGAGTGGCCAGGGCTTCCATGCCGCGGTGCACGTGACCGGAGGTCAGTTCCACCTTGCGGATGGTCTCACCTTCCACGGTAAGATTGAAGTAGACGGGCTCTTCAAGCGCCACATGCACGGGGCCCAGCGGCATGTTGAAAGTGGTGAGCTTGCTCATGCGCGTTCCCCTTCCTTTTCTTTCAGAATGCGTTCCCAGAGGTCCGTGGTGCAGGCCCCGTTCATCATGATGGACAGCGGCACGGCCTCGTTGAGGATGCCGGCGTCCAGTTCCTCGTCAAGGAAGAGGCGGCGCGGGTTGGGCTGGTTGGCCACGCGGATGCCGTACAGTTCCATCATCTCGCGCTCATGCCAGTCGGCATTGGCGAACAGGGGGGTGATGGAAGGCACGGTGTTGTGTTCGGCGGTCAGGGTGACGGTGATGTTGTAGACCACGCCCTGCAGCTCGAAGTGGTAGCACAGTTCCTGCTGCTGTTCGCCCAGCTGTTTCAGGTTGTACGCCGTGATCATGCACAGACGGGCATGGGCGCCCTGCAGGGCGGTGGCGGCCTGGCTCATGAAACGGGGATGGTCCAGACGGAACCAGTGGAAGGCGTTGCCGTAGGCGTCGGTGCTGTGATGTATGGCTTTGTCGCGGGTGCAGAGGGCTCCCAGAGCCTCTATGAGCGCGGCGTTGCCTTGCAGAATCTCTTGCATGTTCAATCCTCGTAAAAACGGCTAATCCGTGGTGGGCGCGGCAGAAGCGGGGGTCTGTGCGGGCTCCATGGCCTTGTGGGGCTCGGGCAGATGACAAAGGCTGCGCTTGGCGTCCTCGATCTGGCGGCACTTGGGGCACAGGTGACGGATCTGGTCGGGGTCGATCTCGCTGTTTTTGGCGTAGAGTTTTTCCGCCAGTTTGAGCGGCAGGGGCCGCATGAGGGTGCCGCAGTGCGAGCAGGGTTCGTAATTGATGGTCTGCTGCTCCACACGACCGAACTTTTCGGACTCCAGGTGGGCCGAATGCCAGTCATTGGTGATGCTCATGGCACCGGTGGGGCAGTACTGGCGGCAGGAGGCGCACAGACAGCAGGAGTCCTGCCAGACCGTGATGGTGTAGCCGCTGTTGTCCGGTTTCTGGCGGATGTTGATGGCCCCGGCGGCACAGACATGACGGCACACGCCGCAGCCCATGCACAGGTTGGGGTCGATCTTCACCCGGCCCCGCAAGCGCTCGGGCGTGAATGTTTCACCCAGCGGGAACGGGTCCGTGCTGGGGCCTTGCAGCAGATTGCGGAACAGAATTTTCAGAAAACCCGCCATAATTATTCCTCCGGGCCCGGGCGCGGGCCTTTGGGCGTACGGGGAATCAGACCGCAGACGTGGTGGCAGATGCCGCAACGCCGGCAGGGCTGATCCCCGGATGTTGTCTCGGCAGCGGGGGAGGCACCGTCAGCAGGTGCGGTACCGTCAGCGGGAGCGGCGTCACGCAGCCCCAGCCAGACGGCCAGCCGATGCAAAGGCTTCCCCCTGTCCATTTATTCCTCGATGCCCAGCTTTTTGAGCCACATCTTGCGTGCCAGCACCACGCCTTCCAGGATGGCCTGGGGGCGGGGCGGACAGCCGGGCACGTTCACATCCACGGGGATGTAGCGCGAGATGGGGCCCTCGATGGAGTAGCCTTCGCGGAACACGCCGCCGGAGATGGGGCAGATGCCCACGGCCACGGTGATCTTGGGCTCGGGGATCTCGTTCCAGACCGCGAGCACGCGGTCGCGCACACGGGTGGTCAGCGGGCCGGTGATGAGCACGATGTCGGCATGGCGGGGGCTGCCGCAGTACCGGCACCCCAGGCGTTCCACGTCGTAGCGGGGGATGCAGGCCGTGGTGGCCAGTTCCACGTCACAGCCGTTGCAGGAGCCCGCGTTGATGCGGAAGAGCCACGGCGAGCGTACCGACAGTTTCTTGAGCATGTTGTCCAGACTCATGCCCGACCTCCTTACAGCGCCCACACCAGCACCAGGCTCACCAGAGCCAGGACGGTGGGGACCTTCACATAAAAGCGGAACGCCTGGTCGATGCGGAAACGCCCGGTGGCGGACTTGACCAGGGTCAGGGACAGCAGCATCAGCACCAGACACTTGAAGACGAACCAGATCAGGTTGACGATCCAGAAGTCGGAGATGGTGCCGGGGAAGAACAGGGCCACGCCCAGGCCCAGGACCACGAAGGTCTTGAGGGCGGAGCCGATCTGGAACAGGGCCAACAGGGGGCCGCCGTATTCCAGCAGGGGACCTTCCAGCACTTCGGTCTCGGCTTCGGGGATGTCGAAGGGCGGCACGCCCATGGTGCCGGGCAGGAAGATCAGGTAGGCCAGCAGGGCCGGGATCATGACCGGGTTGAGGCCCAGGGAACCGGCGCTCTGCTGCCAGTCCACGATGGCCAGCAGCGAGAACTCGGCACCGGTACCGGTGGCCTTGCCCACCAGCATGGCCACGGCCAGCAGGATCATGAGCAGGGGGGTCTCGTAGGCCAGCATCATGAGCATCTCACGCGAGAAGCCCATGGCGCCGAAGGGCGAGCTGGAGGCCGAGCCGCCCAGCATGATGGCGATGGCCGGGATGGGCAGCAGGTAGAAGAGCACCAGCAGGTCGCCCATGTTGTACAGGCCGCTGAACACGCCGGGCACGGGGATGAAGGCCGCACAGACGGCCATGCCCGCAAAGCCCACCACGGGCGCGGCCAGGAAGACGCTGCGCACGGCCGTTTTGGGAATCAGGGTCTCCTTGGTCAGCAGTTTGGCGATATCCAGCAGGGGCTGGATCAGCGGCGGGCCCACGCGGCGCTGCAGGCGGGCCTCGACGCGGCGGTCAAGGCCTTTGAACAACAGCCCCACAGCCAGCGCGAACAGGCCGCCGGGGAAAATGCACATGTGCAGCACACCAAGAATGATGTCGGTCATCTCGGTTTCTCCTTCCTAGCTCTTGTTGTCTACGCTGGTATTGCCCGGGAACCAGGCCAGGCGGCGAACCAGCCCGCCGTAGATGCCCGAGGGCGCCATGCGGCTGGTGGCCACCTCGGTGGGCAGACCGCAGGTATGCACGTCCACTTCACGCAGCACCACGAAGCGGCGCACGAAGTACCAGCCCGCGGCGGCGGCGATGGCCATCATCACGCTCAGGCCGGTGGCGTTCCAGGCACCGGGGCCTTCCTGCAGGCCCGAGAGGCCCACCACCAGGCTGCCGGCGTTGTAGTCGCCCAGGATGGCGTTGATGGGCCAGAGCATCAGGCCGGGGAAGATGCCGGTGATGATGCAGCCGATGGCCAGGATGGCCATGGGCACACGCATGGTCAGCGGAGCTTCCTGCACATGATCCAGATGCTTGGAAGGCTGGCCCAGGAAGGCCGCATGCAGGAACTTGGCGATGTAGGCCAGGGTCAGCACGCTGCCCACCAGGGAGAGCAGGGCCAGGAAGGGCTGGTCCGCCTGCATCAGGGCATGGTAGATGATCCACTTGGACGAGAAGCCGCTGGTGGGCGGCACGCCGACCACGGACAGGCCGGCGATGGCGAACATGCACAGGGTGAAGGGCATCTTGCGGCCGATGCCGCCCAGGTCATCCAGGCTGTCGGCATGGGTGGCGAACATCACGGCGCCGCAGACGAGGAAGAGCAGGTCCTTGAAGAACACGTGGTTGACCACGTGCAGCATGCCGCCCGCGTAGCCCAGGGCACCGCCGGCAGCCACGGCCAGCACCATGTAGCCGATCTGGCTCACGGTGGAGTAGATGAAGACCAGCTTCACGTTGTTGACCAGCAGGGCCTGGGTGGCGGCCATGACGATGGTGATGCCGCCGATCCACATGACCACGGTCTGGATCAGTTCATTGGGCCAGGCGGCGCTGACGCCGATCATGGCCAGGCTGCCGCCCATGAGCATGAAGAGCTTGATGAGGCCCAGGATGGAGCTCTTCAGCAGCACCGAGGATATGTAGCCGGACACGGGCGTGGGGGCCAGGGCCGGATGCATCTGCCAGTCGATGCGGAAGGGCAGCTGGGCGGCCTTCATGACGAAGCCGATGGCCAGCAGGGCGGTACCGCCCCAGACGACCCAGCCGGGCAGCAGGAAGAGCTTGGTCAGGTACTGCATGGACTCGGAAGAGAACGGCGTGGCCGGACCAAGCACACAGACGCCCACGAAGATGAAGCCGGCGCCCAGCACGTTGAAGAAGAAGTACTTGAAGGCTTCGCGCAGCGAGGCCTTGTCGCCTTCATGGGCGATGGCCATGTAGAGCGTCCACGAGCTCATGATCTCCCAGAACAGGAAGAACTGGAAGAGATAGGTGCTGGCGGAGATGCCCACCAGGCCGCCGCACATGGCGGTGAAGGCACAGTAGAAGCGCCACTGGGTGTGGCTGTGAGACATGTAGCCCTGGGCGTAGAAGACGTTCAGGGCGCCGATGAGCGGCACGATGAGCGCGAAGCAGTAGCTCAGGGTATCCAGGTCGCGGCCCAGGAAGATTACCAGGGCGGCGGTCAGCAGCAGCACGAAGGCGCTGGAGCGGGCGGCCCAGATGGGATTGCGGCGGAAGAAGGCCGGCAGCAGGGCACCGAACACGGGCACGGCCACATAGATGGGCCAGGGCGCCATGACGGACTGGAGCACGACCAGATCCATGGAGGCCGGGGCGAAGCAGGCCGAGGCCACGGGGATGACCAGCGTGAGCGGGGCCCAGGGAGCCAGGCCCAGCAGCAGGCTGAGGGCGGCCAGGGCCATGAGGGCGCCGCGGATGGACCACGGGGCCTCTTCCACCATGGGCAGGTCGGCGGGACGTTCCTCGAAGACCAGGGTCTTGAGGATGCGCACGTAGTAGATGGCGCCCACCAGGGAGCCGATGAGGATCAGGGCCGCCAGCGCGGGATGCCCGGCGTGGATGGCGGACTGGATCATCAGGTATTTGCTGAAGAAGGCGGTGAACGGCGGCAGGCCCATGATGCAGATGAGGCCCACGGCCATGCAGCTCACGGTCCAGGGCATGCACTGGCCAAGACCGCGCAGGTCGGCGAGCTTGCGGCTGCCGGCCCGCAGGATGAGGGCGCCCGCACCGAGGAAGAGCAGGTCCTTCATGATGGCGTGGCTGAGCATGTGCGACAGGGCGCCGGCCGTGGCCAGCCAGGTGCCCATGCCCAGCACCAGGGCGATCTCGCCCAGCTGGCCCAGGGTCGAGTAGGCCAGCATGCGCTTGATGTCGTCCTGCTTCAGGGCCATGAGCTCACCGAAGATCAGGGTGGCCGCACCCATAAAGGTCAGGATGGAGCCGAACCAGGACAGGCCGAAGACCTCGGCCTTGGCGAACAGGGCGCCGTTGGTCTGGCCCAGCAGCAGGACCACGATGCCGAACATGCCCATCTTGGTGATGATACCGGACAGGGGGCCGGACACCGAGGAAGGCGCGGCGGGGTGGGCATCGGGCAGCCAGGAGTGCAGGGGCACCAGACCGGCCTTGACGCCGAAGCCGACGAGGCAGAGCAGGGCGGCCATGTTCAGCACATGGGGCGAAAGCAGGGCGCTCTGGATACGGACATCGGCAAGACCCAGGCCGCCGTTGCCCAGCAGGAGCATGCCGGGCAGCATCAGCAGGGCGCCGCCCGCGCACATCAGATAATATTTGAAGCCCGCGTCAAAGGCCACGCGGTTGGCTTCGTGCACCACCAGGAAGTAGGAGGCGAAGGTCATCAGTTCCCAGTAGCCGTACATGGCGGCCATGTCGGGCGTGGAAACGATGCCGGCCAGAGAGGCGAAGGTCAGCAGCAGGAAGAACCAGTACCAGCCCTGCCGGTGGGCGTGGGCCATGTAGCCCAGGGAGTACACCGAGACGATGAAGGCGATGAAGCCGATCATCACCAGGAAGAGCAGGGCCACAGGCGCGGGCGCATCCAGCGTCAGGGTCGCGGCCAGGGCGGCGGCACAGGCCAGCACGCCAAGGTGGGGCATCCAGCGGAATTTCGCCCAGGCGGCCACGCCGCAGACGAAGGCACCGGCAAAGTAGATCCAGAAGGCGGGATGCACGGTGGCGTGGGCCACCTGCAGGCCGGCCCAGCCGGCGGCCACGTCCAGCATGGGGCCACGGGCCAGGCCCATGAGCGCCACCAGCACGCCCAGCACCAGGGTCAGGGCGTCGGAACGGCAGCTGCTGGGGGCATCGCCGTCACAGGCGGTGCTACAGGGCTGCAGGAAGCACTGGCGCAGGGCGTCCACATGCAGGGCGATGAGGACCGTGGCCGTGACGGCCGCCAGCACGGTGCAGAACAGGCCGCAGTGCAGGGGCAGGGAAGAGGCCAGTATGCCCTGGGTGATAAAAAGACGCCCTTCCGGGATCAGGAAGGGCGAACCGCCCACGCTGGCCATGAGGCCGAGGGCGAACAGGGCACCATTGACGGGTTGGAGTTTGACGGCCCCGCGCAGGGCCGCGAAGGTCGCCGACGGAGCGGCGGGCCCGGCCAGGGAATTGAGGGCGCTCCAGCTCAGGCCGCGGGCCAGCAGCTGGAAAGCCACGAACAGCCAGACGCCAGTGCCGGCGGCAGCATTGGCCGCACCCAGCGCCATGCAGATGAGGCCCGCGTCATGCACGGCCCCCCACAGGATGAGCCGGCGGGCGTTCTGCCGCTGGCGGATCGCCTGCCATGCGCCGTACAGCAGGAACAGCAGGCCCGGGATGAAAAGAATGAAGGAACCGCTTGCCGTGTAGGATGGTATTGTCATACGCGCCCCATTGTCTGCCGGGTAAAAAGTACAAAATTATTGCAGAGGACGTGGATGCGCGTCATCTGCCCGTGTTTGCCCTTCCGGCGGGATATCCTCGTGAAAAAAATTTTTTTCACGATTAGCCAAAAGATACGCGACATTCCTGACTGGTGCAAGCCTCTTTTTGGCTTGCTTGTCATTCCTGGCGCAAAGTCCTCGTCATCAGACGCATGACCGCTTCGCGGGGGGATTCGCCCCCGTGCAGCAGGCCCTGGACGGTATCGGTCACCGGCGTCTCCACACCCAGCCGCCGGGCCAGGTCGTAGACCGCCGAGGTGGTCTTGACCCCCTCGGCCACCATGCCCAGGCTGGAGGTGATGTGCTCCAGGCTCTCCCCCTGTCCCAGGCGCAGGCCTACCTGCCGGTTGCGGGAAAGGTCGCCCGTGCAGGTCAGTGCCAGGTCGCCCAGGCCGGAAAGGCCCATGAAGGTGGCCGCCTGCGCCCCGCAGGCCTCGCCGATACGGCTCATCTCGGCCAGGCCGCGCGTCAGCAGGGCAGCCCGGCTGTTGTGGCCCAGCCCCAGCCCGTCGCAGACGCCGGCCGCAATGGCCATGACGTTCTTCAGCGCGCCGCCCAGCTCCACGCCCAGCACGTCGGTGCTGGAGTAGCAACGGAAGGTGGCGCAGGAAAAAAGCTCACGCAGACGGCAGCCCAGGGCTTCTTCCGCCGTGGCCAGCACCACGGCCGTGGGCTGGTCGCGCACCACTTCGGCCGCGAAGGACGGTCCGGAAAGCATGGCGTAGTGGAACGGCCTGCCTGCCAGCTCTTCCGCCACGATGCGGCTGCACGGGGAAAGCGTGCCCAGCTCCAGCCCCTTGGCGGCATTGATGAGCACGGGCTCGGCGTGCAGATGCTCCCGCATGGCGTGGAGCCAGCCGCGCAGCTGCTGGCAGGGGATGGCCAGCAGAAGGAGCTCTGTACCCAGCAGTTCCGGCCCCGTCCCGGCCTCCAGGTCGGGATGCAGGGCGAGCCCCGGCAGGTAGCGCGGGTTCTCGTGCCTGGTATTGATGGCCTCGGCCACGGCGGCATCGCGCAGCCACAGGCGCGTCCTGTGCCCGCGGACTGCCAGCAGATGCGCCAGGGCCGTGCCCCAGCTGCCGCCACCGGCCACAGTGATGGTGTGTCGCATGTTCTCTCCTGACGATCTGCGGACAATAAAACTCTTCGTTATTACGGCTTTTGTGCCATCACGGCAAGTAGGGAACGCTTGTTGTTCTATGCGTGTAGAATCATTGGAATAAATTAGAAAATATTTCATAAGATATTTTCTAAGGGAAAAGCGACTGCCGTTTGGGGACAAAAAAAGGCCGCATGCGCGGCCTGAAAAAGATGTGGCGGTCGTGGGGGTTATTGGGGATCGAAGCCGATGTCGAAGATGGCCTGACGCAGGGCGGCCTCATCGACCGGAGCGCTTTCTTCGTAGCGCAGTTCCTTGGCGTCCAGGTCCACCACGGGGTTGCTCACGCCGGGGATCTTGGCGGCGGCTTCTTCCACAGCGGCTTTGCAATGGCCGCAACGCATGCCGTTGACTTTGAGGATCTTCATGCGACACTCCTTGCTGTGTTCCCACATATTGATTTTCATTTTCAATGGGAGCACCATCAGGAATAATACTGCCGGAACGGAGCGTCAAGACCACCGGCAGGCAGGAGGTTTTATGGAAACGCGAAAGGCAGGTCCCTTGCGTTTTGATATCGGCGGCATGCATTGCGCCGCCTGCTCCTCGCGCATCGAGCGCGTGGTGGGGCGCATGGAGAACGTGGAGCGCATCGCGGTCAACCTGGCCACGGCCAAGGCGCAGATCTGGCTCAAGCCGGGCACGGAAAGCGAGACGGTGCCCCTGATCATGGAACGCGTGGCGGGCATGGGCTTCAGTGCCGTGCCGTCACAGGAAGAGGACGTGGCCGTCCAGTACGAGAAAAAACGCCGACAGGACGAGAAAGACCGGCGCGTGCGTCTGGGGCGTCTGGGCCCCATGCTGGTCTTTGCCGTGCCCCTGCTCATCCTCTCCATGGGGCATATGCTGGGCATGCCCCTGCCCGCCTGGCTCGATCCGCACCACGCGCCCCGTACCTTCATGCTGGCGCAGCTGGCCCTGACCCTGCCCGTGGTCTGGCTGGGCCGCCATTTTTACCGTGAAGGTCTGCTGGCTCTGGCCCACAAGGCCCCCACCATGGACAGTCTGGTAGCCGTGGGTACGGGCTCGGCCCTGCTCTACAGCCTGTGGACGACCCTGCTGGGCCTTGCGGGCAGCGACCCCCAGCTGCGGGCCATGAACCTGTATTATGAATCCGTGGCCGTGCTGCTGACCATGATCGAGCTGGGCCAGTTCCTGGAGGCCACGGCCAAGCGCAAGGCCGGGGACGCCATGGGCGCGCTGCTGCGCCTGACGCCGGAAACGGCCCTGCGTCTGGAAGCTGACGGCCGGAGCCGCGAGATCCCGCTGGCCGAGGTCATGCCCGGCGATACCCTGGTCATCCGTCCCGGTGCCCGCATCCCCGTGGACGGCAGCGTGACCGGCGGCAAGAGCGCCGTGGACCTTTCCCTGCTGACCGGGGAATCCATTCCCGTGGCCGTGGGCCCCGGCGACAGCCTCGTGGCCGGGAGCGTCAACGGTGAAGGCGCCCTGACCATGACCGCCGAACATGTGGGGCAGGACACCCGTCTGGCCCGCATCATCCGTCTGGTGCGCGAGGCCCAGGGCAGCAAGGCCCCCATCGCCCGACTGGCCGACCGGGTGAGTTTCTATTTCGTGCCCGCGGTCATGGGCATCGCCACGCTGGCCGGGCTGGCCTGGCTGGTCTTCTGTGACGAGCCCGCCACCGTGGCCGTCACGGTCTTCGTGGCTGTGCTGGTCATGGCCTGCCCCTGCGCCATGGGCCTGGCCACGCCCATGTCCATCATGGTGGGTACCGGTCGCGGTGCCCAGTTGGGCGTGCTCATCAAGAACGGTGCGGCTCTGGAGCAGGCCGGTCACGTCCGGGCCATCGCCGTGGACAAGACCGGGACCCTGACCACCGGCAAGCCCGTGCTGACCGGTGTCATCCCCCTTGCCGCCCAGGATGAGCAGGCCCTCGTCACTCTGGCCGCCGCACTGGAGGCTCGCTCCGAACATCCGCTGGCCCTGGCCCTGGTGGCCGCGGGCAAGGAACGCGGCTGCCCCGCCTGCCCGGTGGATGCCGTGGACGTGGCGCCCGGCCTGGGCATCGCCGGTGTGGTGACGCTGGACGGTACGGCCTGGCGCGTGGCCCTGGGCAATGTCGCTTTCATGGAGCAGAACCGCATCGCTCCCGATACCGCTGTGCTGGAACGGCTGGCCACACTGGCCGAGGCCGGGCAGACGCCGCTGCTGCTGGCGCTGGCTCCGGCCCGTGCCGCCCTTGCCGGTGCCGGTGATGACGACAGCGCCCGCTGGCAGTGGGACGACCTCCAGATAGCGGGCATCCTCTCGCTGGCCGACGCCCTGCGTCCCGAATCCGCTGCGGTGGTGGCCCGTCTGTACGAGATGGGCATCCGGGTGGTCATGCTCACCGGGGACAACGAACGCACCGCCCGGGCCGTGGCCCGGCAGGCCGGTCTGGATGACGCCGATGTGGCCGCCGGACTGCTGCCCGCCGAAAAGGCCGAGCGCATCCGCCAACTCCAGGCCGAAGGCCTGCTGGTGGCCATGGTGGGCGACGGCATCAATGACGCCCCGGCCCTGGCCGTAGCCGACGTGGGCATGGCCGTGGGCAGCGGTGTGGACGTGAGCGCCGAAGCCGGGGATATCGTGCTCATGCGCGGCGGCATGGAGGCCGTGCTCACCGCTCTGGCCCTTTCCCGCGCTACCATGCGCAACATCCGCCAGAACCTGGGCTGGGCCTTTGGCTACAACCTGCTGGGCCTGCCCGTGGCCGCCGGGCTGCTGCATGTTTTCGGCGGGCCCATGCTCTCGCCCATGATTGCCGGTACCGCCATGGCCCTGTCGTCCTTTTCGGTCGTCAGCAACGCGCTGCGACTGCGCTTTTTCAAGGTATAGGCGGGGGCTGGTTGTTTGCAGGGGGGAAGGGAAACCTTTTTGGAAAAAGGTTCTCCCTTCCCCCCTTGCATCCCCCCATCCTTTCCAAAAACTTTTATTTTGAAGGATGGCAGTGGCGGGAGGGGCGACGGCCTGGTCGCTGGCTGCCGGTCTCCGTTGGCAAGAACGTATAAATGAAAAATCTAAGAATTTAATTTTGCAAAATTATAAGTAGCTATTCAGTAGTAATACATTTTAATGAACTATAATCTGTAATAGTTAATGTGCCATCAGGATTTTCCCAGAAAAGAGCATGAAATTTTGTTTTCGTACTTTCAGGAATATCTTTTATGCATTTTAAGCTACTTTCAGGGACTTCGGAGAGTAGTTCATCTGTCGTAAGGTCATGATTATCATCTATAATTTTAAAAACTGTACAACCTCCGCTGTTTCTATATCTTACATATCCTTCTAGCGTTTTTCCTATTACATGTTTAGGGAGAAATTCTGTTATATATTTAAGCTCTTTCTTTTTCTTGAGCGTCTCAGTTGCAATAAAAAAATTCTCTGGGTAATCAATTTTTATTGACAAAGTATCTTTATTTGTGAAGAAGATAGAAAGGTTGCATTTATTTTTTGTTGATTTAAATATAAGAACTGAAAGGATATTTTTTTCAAATATATATGGTGTTATATGCTTCTCATAAAATTTGACCGCATTTTTATCAAGGATGTTTGATAAATAACGGTCGGAAACAGTCGCTGGTGTATTATATGGGCTAACTTCTTCGGCTGTTAAATTGGAGAGGATATCTTCAACATAAATAGTTATATTATCAGAAGTTACATCAAAATCTACATTTTTTACCTTGCTAATGACTATAGGGCCGTTTTTAAATGCTGTATTTAGGGTGTATTTATTTTGTAATTTTATAATATTTGAGAATATATATTTTAAAGTGTAAAATTCTATTTTTCTTTTTAAATCTAAATAGTTATAAATATTGATTGGATTGTTTTTAATGAGAAATGATATTGAACTGAGTTCTTTTTTTACGCCGTTTATGGACAAATATGTGCTCATATTTATTATATGCTTTTGGGAAGCATCTAAAGAAAAAATAGAAATTAATTTTGCTTCAAGATTGGGTATTGTTTTACTGATTTTGTCAATATGATTTGACAAATTGATATTTGTTTTGTCTAGTTCTAAAATGTAGTCTTGAACGAAAGCTTTATTTAAATAGTTAGCTTCAAAAATTACAAAAGCTCTCCCACGGCTATCTTTTTTTAGGTACCATGTTCCATTTTGACAGAATTCATATGTAGAAAAAAGATTTTCGTAGGTTAATGTAGGGTCCTCTATCACTTTGGTTTCTTTTACTAAAGAAATTTCATGTGGAGTGAAAAAAGGATATGCAATGGATTGAAATCCTATAACAAAATATAAGATACCTAACACGGATGCGATATGTTTTAGCATGAGATACCTCCATAATTAGTATTTGCATATTTTATAGAAAAGTTTTTTAAATGTAAATTTTAAAGTATTTCAAATAGATATAACTATATTTGATGAGGACTTAGTGTTATAAGAGTAAATTTAACAGTTTTTGTCTGTAAGGCAACGACGGGGACCTGCCATCTTGACCAAAGGAAAGTTTTTTCAGGGTGGGGGGAGAGCGCGAGAGGGGGGAGGGACAGTTTTTACAAAAAACGTCCCTCCCCCCTCTCGTTCAAAAAAGCGTTGCGGACAACTATTCGTCGTCGCCGGCGGTCTCGTTGTCGTCGTAGGGATTGGCGCCGCTTTCGGCAAGGCGGGCCTGACGGGCGGCTTCCTGCTTGCGCTGACGGGTACCCAGGGGGCGGCTGTATTCGAAGTCGGCGCTGCGCTCCTGATGGCGGCAGAAGATGAGGAAGCCGGTATGGGCGTTCATGCGGTCTTCGGGGCGCAGGCGGTCAGCCACAGGCTTCCAGTTGCGCATGAGGATCTCGCAGACTTCGATATCGGCGAAGGGACCCTTTTCCAGACCCATGAGCAGCTTGCTGACCTGGTCCACGGTGGGCACGAGGAAGCCGAACATGGCGCCGGGCTTCACGGCTTTGACGGCGTGGTCGAGGTATTCCCAGGGGGTGCGCACGTCGAGGAAGAGGGCGTCGGCGTTGTCGATGCAGAAACCGTCGGCGATGTCGCGGTGGATGATCTCCACATTATCGCCCACGCCGGCCCATTCGAGGTTGCGGCGGGCCAGCTTCATGAATTCTTCGCGGGCCTCGTGGCTGACGACGCGGCCGGTGGGGCCGCAGAACCAGGAAAGACCGGTGGTCAGGCCACCGGAACCGCAACCGGCCTCGATGATGGTACGGCCGGGACCGGCGCCGAGGCGCAGGCAGATGTAGGCGATATCCTTGGGATAGATGATCTGGGTCTGGCGCTTCAGGCCCTTGAGACGGTCGTGCAGGGTGGCTTCCAGCACACGGATGGGGATATCCAGACTGGTGCGCACTTCGCTGCCGAAGTTGGCGGCGTGTACGGCTTCGGCGCTGAGGACGCCGTCGTTGCTGTGCCAGTCCTGACCTTCCTCAAGGCGCTTGATGTAGCGCCGGTCCTTGTTGGGGGTGACGTAGACCACCAGAGAGCCGTAGGGGATCATGTGTTTCCTTGTGGTTGGAGTGGGTCGGGGCAGGGCGCGGGCACTGCCCGGAAAGGGGCGCCGCAGGGCAGGAACTGCCGGGCGGCCGGGGCCTTTCGTTATGGTCCGGGCCTGCCCGTCCGCGAAGGGGCAGGGCAGGGCGATCTGTACTATGTGGCAGCGCCCGCAGCCCGTGCTGCGGAGGCTTCGGGGACATCAGGCGGGGCCTCCATCCGTCGGAAGGAGGCCCCGCAGTGTGCGTGTGTCTGTTTTTCAGAAGCTGTCCCCTGTGGGGACGGCCCTGTTTCAGGAGCTAGAACATCTGCCGCATGAGGTCTTCACCGCCACCGGAGGTATCGGGAGTCTCCGGGGTACTGCTGCCTGTGGCCGGGTCCTCGCTGGCGTTGTCGATGGCCGAGAGGCCGGGGCCGGGCACGCCCTGGAAGGCCAGACCGTCCTGCATGGTGATGCCGGGCGGCATGGTGAAGTCCTGGGGCTGGTCGTTGTACAGGTCTTCGATCTGGCTGCGGTAATAGCGGAAGATGGGGGCCGCGGTACGCCCGCCCTGTTCCTGCTTGCCCAGGGACTGGAGCTGGTCGAAGCCCACATAGACGCCCGTGACCAGAGAGGGCGAGAAGCCCACGAACCAAGCGTCGTTCTCGTCGTTGCTGGTGCCGGTCTTGCCGGCGATGACGTGGCCGTCCACACGGGCGCGGCTGCCGGTGCCGGAGTTGACCACGTTCTTGAGCAGGGTGGCCATCTGGTAGGCGTTCTGCGGGGTGAGGGCCTGCCAGTGCTGGATGTCCTGCCGGTAGAGCTCGCGGCCGTTGTTGTCGGTGATGGAGGTGATGATGCGCGGGCGCACGCCCAGGCCCTGGTTGGCGAAGGCGGCATAGGCCTGCGTCAGGTTGAGGGGCGAGACCGCCACGGCACCGAGGCTGATGGACAGTTCCTGCGGGAAGTGGGGTTCGAGGCCCAGCATCTTGGCGCGCTGGATGACGTTGCTGATGCCCACCTTGTGGGCCAGGCGCACGGTGCAGGTGTTGCGGGAAAGGGTCAGGGCCTCATAGAGCGGCATGATGCCGCGGAAGTTCTTTTCGTAGTTACCGGGGCGCCAGACTTCGTTGGTGTAGGGGTTCACGTAGACGAAGGGGCCGTCCAGCACCGAGGACGTGGGCGTGAAGCCGAAGTCCAGGGCCGTGGAGTAGACCACGGGCTTGAAGCTGGAACCGGGCTGACGCCGGGCCTGGGTAGCACGGTTGAAGTGGCTGTCGCCGAACTGGTAGCCGCCGATGAGGGCCACCACGTCGCCGCTCTGGGTCTCTACGGAAGCCAGAGCGCCCTGCACCAGCGGCTCCTGCTGGAGGAGCAGGGTGATGGGCTTTTGCGGCGAGGCCGTGGCGGGATCGAAGTCCACGGTCTTGGTGGCGGCCTTGCCCTTTTTGCCGCCTTCGGCCTGGACGGTCACGGGCGCGGCCGAGACCATGATCAGGTCGTTGACGTTCAGCACCTTGCGGGCGTCACGCACGGCGGGAGCCCCCCAGCCGGAGATCTTGCGGTTGGGGGTACGGGCCCAGGACATGTTGGCCACGGGGATGTAGCCGGTGTAGCCCTTGCCCAGCAGGACGCGGGCGCCCTTGGCGTCCACGGCCGTGACCACGGCCTGCACCCAGGCCTTGCCCATGAGGTCGGCGGGGGCGAAGGTGCTCTTTTCGCGGAACTCGGTCACCTCCGCGGGGGAGAGCTTCTTGACCGGGCCGCGCCAGCCCTGGCGCTTGTCCAGTTCTTCCAGACCGCGGCGCAGGGCAGCGCCTGCGGCATCCTGCTGCACGGGGTCCATGGCGGTGCGCACGGTGAGGCCCGCGGTGTAGACGTATTCCTCGCCGCTCTTCAGGGTATCGATACCTAGGGTGCGCAGGTTCTCTTCGGTGAAGAATTCCACCAGCAGGCGGCGGGCTTCTTCAAAATACCATTTGGAGGCCCCGCCTCGGTTCTCAGGCATGCTCCAGTAGACCAGGGGCTCGTTGATGGCCTGCTGGTACTGTTCCTCGGTGATCCACTTGAGGGTGCGCAGACGGCCAAGGACGTACATCTGGCGGGCCTTGGCGGCCTCGGGATGCCGGAAGGGATTGTAGCGGCTGGGGGCCTGGGGCAGACCGGCGATGACGGCGCTCTCGGCCAGGGTGATGTCGGAAGCGTGCTTGCCGAAATAGGTACGGGCCGCGGCTTCCACGCCGTAGGAGTGCTGTCCCAGATAGATATAGTTGAGGTAGGTCTGGAGGATGTCGTCCTTGCTGACGGTGTGCTCCAGCCGGTAGGCCAGGATGGCTTCCTTCATCTTTCGGGTATAGCTGCGTTCCGAACTCAGCAGGAGCTGCTTGATGATCTGCTGGGTGATGGTGCTGCCGCCCTGCTGGCCGCCGCCGGAGGCCTTGTTGCGCAGGTTGTAGATGAAGGCACGCACGATGGCCACGGGATCGACGCCATGATGCTGGTAGAAGGAATCGTCTTCCGCGGCCAGGAAGGACATGGGCAGCCAGGGAGACATCTCCTTGAGGGTGATGCTGTAGCGTTTTTCCGTGGCAAGGGTGCCGATGGTGGAGCCGTCACGGGCCAGGATGACCGTGGCCTGCGGGGCTTCATATCCGGTAAGGCGTTCCAGGTCGGGCAGGTCGCGCGAGGCCCAGTAGAACAGGCCGGCCACGGCGGCACAGCCAAGGATGCCCAGCGTGAACAGCAGACCGAAGGACCAGAGGAAGACTTTTTTTACGTTCATGGCAAGGCGGATACCGTTTTTTTGTCTGCGCGTAAAGGGAGGGCGCGGGGCGCCGCGGGCCGGGAAAGAAAAAGGCGTCCGCCTGCGAGAGGGGACGCCTGAAAGGGAAAAGGCGGGACGAAGCCCCGCCTTTCAAGCAATGCTGAGAACTACACGCAGCCGGTGGGCTTGGGCAGGCCAGCCATTTTGCAGGCGCCTTTGCCGGGGCCGGAGGGGAACAGTTCGTACACTTCTTTCAGCTTGTAGCCGGTGTTCTTGGACAGAATGCGGACCATGGGAGCGATACCGTTCTTCTTGTAGTAGTCCTGCAGGAAGTCCAGGATCTTCTGATGGTCAGCGGTGATTTCGGCGATACCTTCGGATTCCTTCACGAATTCCATCCATTCCGGGCACCAGTCGTCGAAACGGAGCAGGAAGCCGTCTTCATCAACTTCGAAGGTTTTGCCCTGAAAGCTAATTTCAGCCATGCGTGTCCTCCTTGGACGTTTGCTCTATTCGGGCCTTGCGGCCCGAGCCAGACAGCCGAAGCATATGATGTTCGGCTCATTCCCCATTGATTGCGAAAGCTCTGCAATCGCAAATGCACACTTCTTTTGCCACAAAAAAATAATCTTGGCAAGCCCTGAAAAAACCGTCAAAACCTACGCATATACGAAGATTTGCGTCTGCTGTTTCCTTCAGGGAGGCGGTCAGCTACACGTCATAGGGAGCAGCCAGCAGCAGCGTGCCGGTCGCTTCCAGATCCTTGACGAGGGCTTCGACAGCCGATTCTTCCATGCTGCGGATACGGACGTAGATCTGGCGCTTGTTGTCTTCCATATAAGAGGACAGCACCGAAATGATGCGGGCATTGTGCTTGCGCATGGTATCGAAGATCACGCGCATGCTGCCGGGGGTATCGGGCAGTTCGAAGGCGAACTGCATGCCTTCCACTCGGGCACCGGTGATGTTGATCAGCAGCTTGAAGATGTCCTGGTCGGTGATGATGCCCACCAGCTTGTTGTCTTCGGAGACCACGGGCAGACCGCCGAACTTTTTGTCCATCATGATGATGGCCGCCTGTTCCACGCTGTCCCAGGGCTTGATAGTGACCGGCTTGGCGGTCATAATGTCCTTGGCCTTGAGTTCTGCCAGAAGGTATTGCATTTCATGCACTTCCAGCGCCGTGGCCTTGGAGGGCGACGCGCCCTTGACGTCTCTGTCGGAGATGATACCTACCACCCGGTTCTGGTCATCGACCACGGGCAGGCGGCGGATCTGGTGTTCCTTGAGCAGGTTGCGGCACTTCAGCAGGGACGTGTCGGGCTTGACGGCAATGACGTTGGTAGCCATCCAATTTTCTACGAGCATGGATCCTCCTGTTGAACAGAGACCCTGCGGCATACCGCGGGCGGGAAGGTTCCCTTTTCTGTCCTGTCCTCTCACCATATACCAAGCTGCGCCCACAAACAAGTCTGTAGGCAAAAGTGGCAGCGCGGATTTTCATGACGGAGTCATTATCAGATGCAGCATCTTTTCCTTGATTGCAGTCACGGCATGAGCGGGGACATGACCCTGGCCTCCCTTGCCCATCTTGGCGTGGACCTTTCCCCTCTGCCGGGCCTGCTGGCACAGGCGGGCGTGGCCTGCCGTCTGGAGGTCTGGCAGGAAGAGCGGGGCGGCGGTCCCGGCTGCCGGGTGGAGGTCAGCTGGGAGGCGGAGGGCCAGCCCCTGCGGCACCCGGCGGACATCGCCGCCATTTTTGCCGCCGTGCCTGTGGCCGACAGGGTACGTCACAAAGCCCTGGCCGTGCTGGAGGCCCTGACCCTGGCCGAAGCCGAGGCCCACGGCATCGCGCCTGAAGAGGTGCATTTCCATGAAGTGGGCGCCGTGGACACTCTGGTGGACATCCTGGGCGCCTGCTGGGCGCTGGACCAGCTGGGTGTGGAGCGGGTGACGGCCTGTGCGCTGCCCTGGTTCGGGGGCAGCATCACCTGCGCCCATGGCGAGATCCCCCTGCCCGCGCCCGCCACGGCCAACCTCATGCGCGGCCTGCCCGTGTACCCCACCGAGGCGAAGACGGAGCTGGTGACCCCCACCGGCGCGGCCCTGGCCCGTGTGCTGGTGGACGAATTCGTGGAAGGCCCGGCAGGGCGTCTGCTGGCCATGGGCACGGGCTACGGCGCGCGTCCGGCACCCACCGGCCTGCGGGCCTGGCTCGTGGAGGCCCGGGAGCCCCTGCAGGCCGATCACGGCCAGGGGGGCGAGGAAGACGTGATGCAGCTGGAATGCCATCTCGACCATCTGACCGGCGAGGAGCTGGGCACGGCCCTGGAGCAGCTGGCCGCTGCCGCCGAGGTGCTGGACGTGCTGTGGCTGCCGGGCACGGGCAAGAAGAACCGTCCCGCGGGTCTGCTGCGGGTGCTCTGCCGTCCTGCCGATACGGAGAATGTGGCCCGGGCCGTCCTGCGGCATACGCATACCCTGGGCCTGCGGCGCCAGCTGCTGCAACGCCTGGTGCTGCCCCGCAGGGCCACCACCTGTGCCTGTGGCGGGGCCAGCCTGCCCGCCAAGGAATACGAATTGGAAGGCAGGGTGTATGTCCGGCCTGAGGCCGACGCCGTAGCCCGTCAGGCGGCGGCCCTCGGACTGGGGGCCCCGGCATTGCGCTTTGGGAGAAAATGAAAACTTTTTCCGCTACCTGTAAAAATATTTAGCCTTGCTCCGTTCCTGCGGGAATGCTATGCGGGAAATGTGGGGCAAATCTGCCCGCAACGGGCAGTCCCCGACTCGCAAGGAGTTTTGCCATGAGCGCAAAGAACTTTCGTCTGTTGCTGCCGGCTCTGGCCCTGGCCTGTATGGCTACGTTCGCTTTTGCGGATGAAGGACAGGCCGCGCAGCATGTCGCTGACGGGATGCCCGTGGTCGCGGATCATGTGGATCACATGGGCGTATTGCCCGGGACCCTGGTGGCCCGCAACGACAACGGCCGCCATGAAGGCTGGTACAAGGACAAGCCCCGTCCCAAGGGGCATTACAAAAAGGGGCCCCCTCCCGGACCTCGTCCCGGGTACCATCGCCCCGGCGACCGTCCTGGCCCCCGTCCCGGCTATCACCGTCCCGGTGACCGCCCCGGCCCTCGTCCGGGGTATCACCGTCCCGGTCCTCGCCCCGACGGTCCGCGCCCGGGCTATCATCGCCCCGGTGACCGTCCCGGTCCCCGCCCCGGCATCCATGACGGTCGCGGCCCGCGCCATGATGGTCCCCGCCCCGGCCCGCGTCCCGGCGGCCCGCGGCCCGATCATCGGCCTGACGGTCCCCGTCCCCGCTAGGGCATCGTCTTTTTCTAGTTAAGGAATCCACAGGAGGTCTGCTTTGCAGGCCTCCTTTTTTTGTCGGGGAAAGCAGGCCATGCGGCACGGCACATTGCAAAAGCCTCTGGCCTGCGCTACGTTAGCCACGGTGTCTATGGTTTGCGTATCTTAACCCCCCGGAGGTGCAGGATGGCTGCTAAGGTCGGCGATTTTTCCCTTATTCTCAAACTGTTGGGCGGCATCATTATTGGCGCCCTGCTTGGTCTGTACATCGGCGAGAACGCCGAAGGCTCCCTGAAGCACGTCATGGACGTGGTGGTCTCCCTGCGCCATATCTTCGGCCAGATCATCTTCTTCCTGGTGCCCCTGGTCATTGTGGGCTTCATCACCCCCGCCATCGTGCGTCTGGGCCAGAACGCCAGCAAGATCCTGCTGGTGGCCGTGGCCCTGGCCTACGTCTCCTCGCTGGGCGCGGCCCTGTTCTCCATGATCTCCGGTTACTGCATCATCCCCAACCTCTCCATCGCCACCAGCACCGAGACCCTGCGCTCCCTGCCCGAGATGGTCTTCCGTCTGGACATCCCGCCGCTGTTCAGCGTCATGAGCGCCCTGGTGCTGGCCCTGACCATGGGCGTGGCCATCGTCTGGACCAAGTCCGAGACCCTGGGCAAGATCTTCTGCGAGATGGAACGCATCATGACCGCCCTGGTCAACCGCATCATGATCCCCATCCTGCCTTTCTTCGTGGGCCTGTCCTTCCTGGGCCTGGCCTATGAGGGCTCCCTCAGCCGCCACCTGCCCGTGTTCATCATGATGGTGCTCATCGTCATCGTGGGCCACTTCATCTGGCTGGCCGTGCTCTACGGCATCGGCGGCGCCCTGTCCGGCCGCAATCCCTCGCAGGTATTCCGTCATTACGCGCCTGCCTATCTGACCGCCGTGGGCACCATGTCCAGTGCCGCCACCCTGCCCGTGGCCCTGGAATGCGCCCGCAAGTCCTCCGTCCTCAGCCGCACCATGGTGGAATTCATGGTGCCCCTGGGCGCCACCGTGCATCTGTGCGGTTCCGTGCTGACCGAGACCTTCTTCGTCATGACCATCAGCCTGATGCTGTACGGTTCCCTGCCTTCCGTGGGCACCATGCTGCTCTTCTGCGTGCTGCTGGGCATCTTTGCCGTGGGCGCCCCCGGCGTGCCCGGTGGTACCGTGGTGGCCTCGCTGGGTATCGTGACCGGCGTGCTGGGCTTCGACCCCAATGGTGTGGCTCTGCTCATCGCCATCTTTGCCCTGCAGGACAGCTTCGGCACGGCCTGCAACGTGACCGGCGACGGCGCCCTGACCCTGATGCTGGAAGGCCTGTTCAACCGCAATGGCGAGCTTGGGCCGTTGCAGGACGTGGCCCCGGCGGAAAAGGTCTAGCCGTTTCAGTTTCGATCGTTTGACGGGGAGGGGCCCGGCGGCAGGTACGCTCCGGCCCCTGTCTCCGGGCCTTTCCCGTCTTGTTGTGCCCTCTTCGGCAGTCCTTTCCCCTTCGTGGGAGCCCGTGCGTCCCCTGTCTTGCCGGGATTCCTGAACGGGTGTCCGCCGAAAGTGCGCCCCGCTGTCCGCGTCGTGCCGTTGCCGAAAAGGGTATCTGCCCGCTATTTCCGGGAGCTTGTCTCCCGTTCCTTGCTCCAACCTTCTACATCGTGGGCCTCAGGCCCGGAGAATGCATGAGTCTGTCTCTTGCCGACAGGCAGGCCATCCTGGCCCTGCTGCATCAGGAAGTGGTGCCCGCCCTGGGCTGCACCGAACCCATCGCCGTGGCGCTGACCGCGGCCCGTGCCGCCGAGGCGCTGGGCCGGAAGCCGGAACGCCTGGACGTGGCCGTCAGCGCCAATCTGCTCAAGAACGGCATGGGCGTCATGGTCCCCGGCACGGGCGAGATGGGCCTGGCCATCGCCGCCGCTGCCGGTGCCCTGGGCGGGAAGAGCGCCCTTGGCCTGGAGTGCCTGGCCTCGCTCGATCCCGCGCAGGCCGAAGCCGCCCGGGCCATGGTGGCTGCCGATGCCGTGGAACTGCACCTGCCGGACAACGACCTGCTGCTGTACTGCCTGGTCACGGCCCATGCCGACGGGCACAGCGCCGCCGCCGAGCTGCGTGACAGCCATGACAACATCACCCGTGTCTGGCAGGACGGCGCCCTGGTGGAAGACCATATGCCTGCGGAAGCCAACGAAGCTGCGCCCGCCGACTGGCCCCTGACCCTGGCCCGGGTCTACGAATTCGCCACCACCGCGCCGCTGGAAGAGATCAGCTTCATCCTTGAAGCCGCGCGCATGAACCGTCAGGTGGCCGAGGAAGGCCTTTCCAGCCAGTACGGTCTGGGCGTGGGCAAATCCATGGATGCCCGGGTGCGCAAGCACATCCTTTCCGATGACCTGCCGACCTTCGCCATCCGTCTGACCGCCGCCGCGGCCGACGCCCGCATGGCCGGGGTCATGATGCCCGTCATGAGTAATTCGGGCAGCGGCAATCAGGGCATCACCTGCACCATGCCCGTGGTGGCCTGCGCCATCCGGCAGGAAAGCAGCAACGAGGATCTGGCCCGTGCCCTGATGATGAGCCATCTCACCTCCATCCACATCAAGCATCATCTGGGTCGCTTGTCGGCCCATTGCGGCGCCATGGTGGCCGCCACGGCCGCCGGCTGCGGCATCGCCCTGCTGCTGGACGGCGATCTGGCGGTCATGGAACGCACCATCCGCAACATGGTGGGCAACGTGGCCGGCATGATCTGCGACGGCGCCAAGAGCAGCTGCGCCCTCAAGGTGGCCACCGCCGTGGGCGCGGGCATCCAGGCCGTCATGCTGGCCCTGGACGGCTCCGTGGTGCCCGGCAACGAAGGCATCACCGATGACGATATCGAAGTCTGCATCGCCAACTTGGGCCGTCTGGGCTCCACGGGCATGAAGGAGGCCGACAAGGTCATCCTGGATATCATGCTCAAAAAGTCCTAGGCAGGATGGTTGAAGAAAACGTTTGCTGAGGGGAGAGGGAGACCCTTTTGGAAAAGGGTCCTCCCTCTCCCCTCATGCTCCCCTCTCCCTTCCCAAAACTTTTGCTCTGGTCCCCGGCAGGTGGCGTAACGCCACAGGCGGGAAAAAGATGGCCAGTCCCCCGGAGAGCATGGAGGAGGACGGCACGAGTTGTCTTGCTCAGGCATAAAAAGCGCCCGGCCACAACGACCGGGCGCTTTTGTATTGGCAGGCTGGGGGAGCGGGCAGGCTCTGTTCTATCCACTGCGTGTATGTCCATCCCCTTCGGGAATAGTGGAGAGCTGACAGTCCAGGGGGCAGGAGGATGACTGCGGGACACCTTTGTCCCCTGCTCAAAGGATGTCCAGACGAGAGGAGCCCGGTCAGTTCTTGACCGGGCTCCTCTCGTCTGGCGGTCCTTCATCCGAAGACGGGGACCTGCATGCAGATCGGAAGAAAAGGTTTTGGAAGGGAGGGGGCCGGGGGGTGGGTGTAACTTTTACCC
>NZ_JBNPMK010000014.1:0-12364 GCF_050313955.1 Desulfovibrio sp. SGI.133
ATCCCCGCTCCATCGGGGATTTTTTTGTTTGGGGACGGCAGGCAGACGCCTGGAGATGTGAAGAAGGGAAAAGCTTGCGGGGAGGAAAACCTTTTTGGGAAAAGGTTCTCCCTCCCCGCACCCCTCCCTTCCAAAAACTTTTGCCGCTGGGCCTGTGCGAGGATGGGAATGCGGTTGCCTTGCTGTGAAGATGCTCAAATCGAAAATATTGTAAGGCAGCGGTGTTACATCGAACCTCCAGCGGAATAGCGTTTGCGAATTTCCGGGCCTGGCACGGAAAGCGCACGATGGTATTTTATGGACCATCAAGCCTTTTCAAGGCGTTCTTCCCCCTACCGGCTGGTGATGGGCAGAATTTTTTTCAGAGCAGGAACATCCCTCAACTTGCGCCAGCCATAAAAAAAGACTGTCTGTGATGCAGGCAGTCTTGATGGGCGTTTTTGGGGGAAGGAGTGGACGAGGGGAGGAAACCACTTTTTTCCGCAAGGAAAAGGGGGGGCCTCCCCCTTCATTGTGCACCGTGATGCCTAGCTCGTGCGCAGCAGGATCATGCCGATAATGAGCAGCCCCATACCGGCAAAGGCGCAGGGCTTGAGGCGCTGGCGCAGGAAGAGCCAGCCGCACAGCGAGGTACCCAGGATGCCGAGGCTGCCCCACATGGAGTAGGCCACGGCCAGGTCCATATACTGGACGGCCAGAGAGAGGCAGTAAAAGGCCAGACCGACCAGGGCCAGGGCGGCGATACCGATCAAGCGCTTTTTGAAGCCATCAGAACGGGCCAGCATGAGGTTGGCGGCCACGTCCAGAGCCGCAGCTGCGGCCACCAGGCCAGCGGAAAGGATGAGATGCAGCGTTTCCGTATTCATGGGGAACTCCTTTTAGCTGGCGGTATGGCTGGTATCGGAGGACGTATCCTTGTCCTGGACGGTGCCGTGATGGACCAGCAGGGCGCCGCTCAGGGCGCAGAGCAGACCGGCCAGGCGCTGCAGGGAGAAGGGCTCGTCCAGGATGTAGATGCTGGAGAGTGTGATGAGAGCCAGCCCCAGGGCCTCCCAGAAGGCAAAGGCCACCCCTACGGGCAGGCCGGTGGTGGCTTTGGCAAGGGAGTAGTAGGAAAGCCCGATGGCTATCCACATGAGGACAAGGCCGGCAAGGGCCGCGTGGGCAAAGCTCCAGCCAAAGGAAAGCTTCATGAGCGTGGTACCGGCCACCTCAAAAACGATGGCCGCCAGCAGACAGAACCAGTGATAGGGGCGTGTGGGATTCATGATGCACCTTTCAGAATATGCGGTCGAACGCAAAGGGCTCCGCAACGACATTGCGGAGCTGCTACAGACGTGCCGGTCCGGAGCGGACTGGCAGAAAGGGCATCGGGATTACAGATGGCTGCGCCAGTGTCGCTCTGCCATGACGGCGAAGAAAAGCCGGGAGAGTATGAGCAGAGGATGTTGCATCTTTATATGATAGGCTAGAAGTAGAGATGAGGCAAGTTTCGCGCAGAAGGGCTGGAAAAAGGCCCTGGATGAGGATGTAGGGGCAGGAAAGAGGTGATCGGGTTCTCTACTCATCGAGTGCAGCAAAGTAAGCCGGAGAGCCCATGCAGGGCGAAATGTAGCCGGTTGATATAGGCGGAAACAGGTATGCGCTGCCAGGCTATCCGAAGAACGGCAGATTCTGACAAGGGGACAAAGTCGGATGCAAAAAAGGAATCCTGCCAGAGCCGGGTATCCCATCTGCATCGGGGAGAGCAAAGACATAAAAAGGGAAGAGGATGTGATCCCCTTCCCTTTGCTGTTTGCGGTATTTTGAAAGCTACTGCTGGGCAGCGATCCAGGCGTTGGCTTCCACAAGGTCGAGCGTGCCTTCGTACAGGGCCCGGCCGCTGATGGCACCTTGCAGATTGGCCTGCGTGCTGAGCGGGTACAGGGCCTGTACATCAGCCAGCGTGGCCACACCACCGGCGGCGATGACCGGCACGCTGGAGGTCTCGGCCAGATGGCGCAGGGCCGTCAGGTTGACGCCGCACTGCATGCCGTCACGCTCGATATCCGTATAGATGATGAAGGCAGCGCCATCTTCCTGCAGGCGGGGCAGGACGTCGTCCACGCTCAGACCGGCATCGGCCACCCAGCCCTTGGTCTTGAGGCGTCCGCCCTCGGCATCGAGGGAGACCCCGATCTGCCCGGGAAAAGTCTTGCAGAGGGAAGCAAAAGCTTCGGGCTGCTCCAGGGCCATGGTACCGATGATCAGGCGCTGCACACCGGCTTCGAGATAGGCACGGGCCGTCTGTTCGTCACGGATGCCGCCGCCCAGCTGCACGGGGATATCCAGCTCCCGACAGATGTTGCGCACGATGTCCCGGCTTTTGGGCAGACCATCGAAAGCGCCATCCAGATCGACCACATGCAGCCAGCGGGCGCCCTTGTCCCGCCAGGCCACGGCAGCGGCCACAGGATCAGGGGAAAACACGGTGCTCTCGTGGGCACGTCCCTGTTTCAGGCGGACGGCCTTGCCGTCCTGGATGTCGACAGCGGGAAAGATAATCATAAGTTCAGATCCTTTACAGCCTTGATCATGGCTTCGCGGGCCAGCTCTTCAGCAGTGACCCACTTGCCTTGGCGTTTGAAGAAGTCGCCCACGTTGAGCAGGTTTTCCGTCAGGCCCTGCTGCTCCACCTCGTAGACGGAGTGACCGATGATGTTGCCTTCCTTGATGTTCAGCAGGAAGAACTCCAGCCGCACATGGGCGGGTTCGGTGACACCGGCCGCCGAGCCCTGACGGTCCCGCCAGGTGAGGACCTGCGGGATGAACAGGATGTCCGCCGAGGTCTTGCGGGCGTATTCCACCCACAGGGGCAGGGCCTGGGGACGCTCCGAGGTGTGGAAACGCTTCAGGTCCGGCAGGGGACGGGTACGGGGCAGGAAGTCATAGGAACGTTTGGTCGTGGTGTACAAAACATCACGCAGCTGGCGGTCCTGGGCGATCAGCACGTCACGGGCGGCCAGGGCCTGCGGCTGGGGAAGCTGGCCCATGATGAGCTGGCTGATGTCGCGGGGCTGGGTGAAGGGCGCCACCGCGATCTTGTACTGATGGGACAGCGAACGCGGCACGTCCGCCGTGCTGGCAGGTTTGCGGTTGCAGCCGCCCGTCAGGACCAGCAGGGACAGAAGCGCACACAATATCCACAGGAAACGGTTCTTCATCAATCCAGCCCTCCCTTGGTGCTGCGGATGACGTTCCCGCTACGCCGGACCGCCTGGGCGAGCGCCAGGCCCAGGCTTTTGGCGACGGATTCCAGAAGGTGATGGCCATTTTTGCCATAATGCATGGTCACATGCAGATTGCAGCGGGCGCTGCTGGCAAAGGCCTTGTAAAACTCCCGCCAGAGGTCTTTTTCCTCCCCGGCGATGACCGGGGGCAGGAGTTCATCACCGCGCCACTCCAGCCAGGGGCGGCCGGAAAGGTCGATGGTGACATCACTCAGGGCCTCATCCATGGGGACGCGGCCGTAGCCCACACGGGCGATGCCCACACGGTCCCCCAGGGCTTCCAGCACGGCCTGGCCCAGGACCAGGCCGATGTCCTCGGCGCTGTGATGGGCGTCGATGTGCAGATCGCCCTGACAGCGCAGGTGCAGGTCCATTCCGGCCCAGAATGCCGTCAGGGTCAGCATGTGATCCAGCATGCCGAAGCCGGTCTGGATATCGGTCTTGCCCGAGCCGTCCAGAGTAAGGCTCAGACTGATGTCGGTCTCGGCGCTTTTGCGGGCATGCCGGGCCGAACGCTGGGGCAGAGTCGCTTCCATCATCATTCCTTGTCCTTGGCAGGCGTTGCGGGATCGTCGTCAGCGGCAGGGACTTCCGCCACGGAAGCGGGATCGTCCTGCTGTTCCGCAGATGTGGCCGTATCGGCAGCATCGGACGCGAGGCCTTCCTGCTCCACAGGATGGTCTCCGGTCTCTTCGGGGAGTTCCCCGGACGTCCGTTCCGTTTCGGCTGCTTCGGCCGTAGAGTTTTCGGCCGTCTCCATGGCGGGGGCGGGCGTTTCCTCTTCGGGCGGCATGCGCTGGGCGTCGTCATCGCTCATGGCAGCCACAGTGGCGGCAGCTGCGGCAGCGGCCGCGACCGTCGTGCCGTCCGGGCCTTCGGGAGCGGGAGAGGCGGGCGCAGGGTCGGCCGGAGAGGGATCGCCGGGCGTTCCTTCTTCCTCTTCCTTCTTTTCCTTCTTCTTGCGACCAAAGGCCGCAGCCACGAGGATGCTGATCTCATAGAGCAGCAGCATGGGCATGGCCATGAGCAGCTGGGAGACAACGTCCGGCGGCGTCAGGATGGCGGCCACGATAAAGATGCACAGGACGGCATAGCGGCGCACTTTGCGCATCATCTGGGCCGTGATGACCCCCATGCGGGAAAGGAAGAAGGAGAACAGGGGCATCTCAAAGATGAGGCCGAATGCCAGGAGCAGCTTGATGACGAAATCAAGGTAGTCCGTGATGCGGGGCATGGCCTGGATCTGCTCGGAGGAGAAGCCCAGGAAGAAATTGAAGGCGTACGGGAAGACGATGAAGTAACAGAACACGCCGCCACCGATGAAGAAGATGGCGGAAAGCAGGGCGATGGGCAGCAGGCCCTTTTTCTCTTCCTCGTACAGGCCGGGAGAGATGAAGGCCCAGATCTGATAGAAGATGTACGGGCTGGTCACGAACAGGCCGGTCACGAAGGCCACGAACATGCGCACGAAGAAGGGTTCGGGCAAGGTGGTGTACATGGCCGTGCCGTGTGCGGGCAAGGCGCTGAGCAGCGGGGCCGTGATGAAGTTGAAGATGGGCTCGACCACCGTCCAGCAGAGCAGGAAGCCCACACCGGCGGCGATGAAGCAGCGCACTAGGCGCCAGCGCAGCTCGTTGAGGTGATCCATGAGGCCCATGGTCTTTTCTTCGGGCTCAGGCGTCCCGCCGGTACCGGCAGCAGCCGTGGCAGGAGGGACAGGCGGCTGGCCTGCATCATCCCCACCTTGCGGCGCGGGAGCGGCCACGGCATCAGGGGCCGGAGCTGCCGCGTCCGGCAACGGTTCAGCAGGGGCTTCCGCCGCTGCGGGGGCAGCATCGTCTGCCTGGGCTTCGGGAGCGGGGGCGGCAGGCTGTTCCACAGGGGCGGGAGCTTCCTCGGCCTCGGCCCGGGCCTTGGCAAGGGCCTGGGCCAGAGGGCTGTCCGCCGGAGGTTCAGGGATGGCGGTTTCTCCGTCCGAAGCAGAGGGCACGGTGCCTTCCTGTACGTTCAGGGGGGCCGTCTGTTCCGGTTCCGTAGTGGAGGCCATGGCAGGAGCGGTCTTGTCCGCAGCCGCTTCGGGCAGATCTTCGCCTGCTGCGACCGTTTGCGGAGCCGCGGAAGCGGCGGGAGCGTCCTGTTCGGGAGTCGTGACCGTGACGGTCAGATCCTGTTTGTCCTGGATGGTGCTCATGCTTTTGCTCCACTGGCAGGCGTGGCGGCATTACCGGCTTCGGCCTGGGCCTTGGCAAGGGCCTGAGCCAGAGGACTGTCCGTAGGCGGTACGGGCGCGGCAGAGGGGACGACTTCCGGCTGGACAGCAGGACGGGCCGCGGTCTCCGTTGCCGCAGGTGCGGCAGCGGGTGCCGCCTGGGGCTGGGAGGCTGCGGGCTGGGCCGTTGCCTGCGTCTGGGCGGCTGTTTTGGCCGCGTGTTCAGCACGAGCTTCGGGGCTGAAAAATTCCTTTTCAGCTTCCTGCTTGCGCTTGAGATGCTCCTCCTGCTCCACTTCGGCATTCAGCGTGCGCTGAAAATCGGTGGAGACGCGGCGGAATTCACCCATGGCCTTGCCGAGGGTGCGGGAAACACTTGCCAGACTCTTGGGCCCCAGCACCACAAGGGCCACAAGAAGGATAACCAGAAATTCCGTACTGCCGATACCGAACATATCTTCCTCTGCTGTTAGTCCTGTGCGTCATGGACGCGGAAATGCTAAAACGCAAAATTACCTGAGCCCGCAGGCCTTGTAAAGTACGCCGGCCGCCTGCTGCATCCACTCTTCAAGCAGGCAGGAGGCTCTGTGGATGGAGGCTGGATACTGCCTGAATGGGCTTCGTATCCAAAAGCGGGATGTCAGGGCCTCAGGGCCGCGCGGTACCGCCCCGCAGCAGCATGGGCTGCCGAGCCAGCCAGTCCACAGACAGGCGGGTGATGTCCTTGATGAGGGAGAGGTTCGTCTCGGGGCTTTCCAGCGAATTGCAGAGAAAGACTGCCAGGGCCACATAGCGCCCATCGGGCAGGCGGAAAAAGGCCAGATCGTTGTCCGCCAGCTTGAGGCCCTGGGCCGTCCTGTCGGAAGAGCCGGTCTTGTGTCCGGCGGTCATGCCCTGCGGCAGCCCCTCAAGGATCTTGCCGGGCAGGGCGGGCGTCCCGGCCATGATGCCGGCCATGAAGTCCTTGTGCTCCTGGGGGATGTCCGGGGAGTTGAAAAAGCCCAGCAGCATCCGGGCCATGCTGCGCGGCGTGCTCCAGTTGGCATACTGGTTGTAGATATTCAGGTGCATCCAGTCTTCATTATGGCCGATGAAGACGCTGTCAGCCCCCAGACGGCGGGCGCAGGCCTCCACCACGGCCGGGCCGCCCACATACTCCATAAGGATGTCGCAGCCGTTGTTGTCGCTGAAAGTGACGGTATACCGCAGCAGATCCTCCAGGCTGACTTTCATGTCGCGGCGGCCACGCTGGTCGCGCAGGGGGCTGTGGGTGCCGGTGTGGAGTTGCTCCGCCCGCACGGGGATCATGGTCGCCAGTGTGGTCTGCTCGTGCTGCATCTTTTCCAGCACAGCCACAGCCAGGGGAAACTTGATGACACTGAGCAGGGGGAAGGGCGCATCCATGTGGACACCGGCGCAGAGGCCGTCTTCGGTGAGCAGGGCCACACCGGCCAGGGCCTTTTTGTCCCGCATAAGGGTATGGATGTCCCGCTCCAGGGACAGGGCGTCCACGGCGGCTTGCGGCGTAGCGGGCAATCCTTCGGCCGCCTGGAGAGGCATGGCAGGGGAAAGCAGAGCCAGGGAGAGGAAGAGGACAGAGAAGATGCGTGACATGGAAAGCTCACAGGGATGCGGTGTTCTATGGAGATACCCGAAAGATACGGGCAGGCCTCATCATATGTTTTCGGGAGGATAGGGACTGGCCCCAGCAAGGACAAGAGGAAAATGTGCCCCGGACAGGGACGTACTGTATCGGAACGGAAAGCGGAGTCCAGCTGGATTGTGCGTCATAGGGCCCCGTGGCTTTGGCCAGCGGGGCGACGATGTTAGCTCGATAGCCACCGTCAGGTGCGGATGAGGGGATGGACTGCTTCGAGGATATGGACGAGGCTGTTGAATGCCGCGGCCGGGAAGGATAGACTGGCATGGTAAAAAATATCCTGAAAGCACCTGCCATCACGAGGGGGCATCTGTGGCATTCAGCAAAACGATACAGATGTATATTTTTGACGGTAATCCCAATGGTCGCATCATGTGCGAGCTCTCCAACTGGAACGGCCGTATCTACAAGGTCTCGCGCAATGAACTTTCCGTCTTTTCCCAGCGGGCCGATGCCGAGAATACCGGCGTCTATTTCCTGCTGGGGAAGGATGAGAACAATACGGATACCGTCTATATCGGTGAGGCGGAAAAGGTCTGCACACGCCTGAAGCAGCATCTGCATGATGCGGATTACTGGAGTGATGCCATCGTCGTCATCAGCAAGGACGATTTGCTCAACAAGGCGCATGTGAAATATCTTGAGAACAGGTTCTATTGCCTGGCGCAGGATTCGGGAAGAGCCGTCATCATCAACAGCACGGTCCCCACATGCTCCTCGATCTCGGAATATGACGAGGCCATGTTGCAGGAGTTCATCAGCAACGCCCGTCTGCTCGTCAATACGCTGGGCTACAAGCTTTTCGATACCCTGGAAGAAAGCAGTGTGGGACAACAGAATGAGCCGACCTGCTTTTTCATCAATGCTGCCCGAGGGGCCGCCGCCAAAGGGCTTGTCGTGGCGGATGGTTTTGCCGTGCTCAAGGGATCGACCATCGCTTCGCCCGTGGTCCCCAGCATGGCAGAGAGCTTGCGCCGTCTGCGTGAGAGTCTGCTCGAAAAAGGGATCGTCGATGCGGACTTCCATTTTGTGAAAGACCATATCTTCACCAGCCCTTCTCTGGCGGCGGCTGTCGTCCTGGGCAGGAACGCCAATGGCCGGACGGAGTGGAAAACGGCGGGGAACAAGGCGCTGCGTGATGTGGAGGAAGACGAGCTGGCATAGCGTTGCAGCGCCATGATAAAAAAAGAGCTGACAGATAATCTGTCAGCTCTTTTTTTATGCTGTCTTCACAGTGCGCCGGCACTGTGGCCGGGAGCAGGACAAGGAGCCTGCTGCTTCGGCATTATTCCCACTCGATGGTGCTCGGGGGCTTGGAGGAGACGTCGTAGACCACGCGGTTGACGCCCTTGACTTCGTTGATGATGCGGCCGGACATGCGGGCGATGAGGTCGGCGGGCAGGCGGGCCCAGTCGGCGGTCATGGCGTCCACGCTGTCCACCACACGCAGGGCGATGACGTGCTCATAGGTACGGCCGTCGCCCATGACGCCCACGGTCTTCAGCGGCAGCAGCACGGCAAAGCCCTGCCAGACCTTGCGGTACCAGCCGGACTCGCGCAGTTCTTCCTGCACGATCTTGTCGGCCTGGCGCAGGATATTCAGGCGCTCCTCGGTGATCTCGCCCAGCACGCGGATGGCCAGGCCGGGACCGGGGAAGGGATGACGCCAGACGATGGAATCGGGCATGCCCAGCTCGGCGGCCACCTTGCGCACTTCGTCCTTGAAGAGTTCGCGCAGGGGTTCCACCAGCTTGAGCTTCATGGTCTCGGGCAGACCACCCACGTTGTGGTGGCTCTTGATGACGGCGCTGGGGCCCTTGTGGGACACGGATTCGATGACGTCGGGGTACAGGGTGCCCTGGGCCAGGTATTCCACTTCGGGCAGCTTCTTGGCTTCTTCGTCGAAGATGTCGATGAAGGTGTGGCCAATGATCTTGCGCTTCTTCTCGGGATCTTCCACGCCCTTGAGCAGGTCGAGGAAGCGATCCTGGGCCTGGACGAAGTTGAGGTTCAGGTCAAAGTGCTCGCGCAGGTAGCTGACCACTTCCTCGCCTTCGTTGAGGCGCAGCAGACCGTTGTCCACGAAGATGCAGTGCAGGCGATGGCCGATGGCCTTGTGCAGCAGCACGGCCACCACGGTGGAGTCGATGCCGCCGGAAAGGGCGCAGACCACGTGCTTGTCGCCGATCTTTTCGGCCATTTCCTTGACCACGCGTTCCACGAAGCTGGACATGCTCCAGTCGGGCACGATGTTGCAGACCTTGAACAGGAAGTTGCGCAGCATGGCGTCGCCGTCCACACTGTGGTGCACTTCGGGATGGAACTGCACGGCGTAGATCTTGCGGCTTTCATCGGCCATGGCAGCCACTTCGAGGGTGGGGGTGCTGCCGGTGATCACGAAGCCGGGCGGGGGAGTCTTGACCTTGTCGCCGTGGCTCATCCACACGCGGCTGGCCTTGGAGCTGTCCAGGCCGTCCCACAAGGCGCAGGAGGCTTTCAGGGTCAGGTCGGCCGGGCCGTATTCGCGGGTCAGGGACTGGGCCAGTTCGCCGCCCAGGTTCTGGGCCAGCAGCTGCATGCCGTAGCAGATGCCCAGCACCGGCACGCCCAGTTCCAGGAAGCCCTTGTCCAGGGTGGGGGCATCGGCTTCGCCCACGCTGGCAGGACCGCCGGAAAGGATGATGGCCGAAGGAGCCATAGCAGCCACTTCGGCGGCGGTGACGTTGCAGGCATGGATTTCGGAATACACGCCGGCTTCACGCACACGCCGTGCGATGAGCTGGGTGACCTGCGAACCGTAGTCAATGATAATGACCTTGCTGTGCGCCATGAGTGTTCCTTGCAATGTATGCGGACGCCGCCCGGGAGGGACGGCGTCCTTTATATAATGTCATGAACGGGCAGCCTGGCTGCCGGAAAACAGGATGCAAGCACCAAACGGATGCGGGCGGTCGCTGCAGCGATCGCCCGCAGGTCTGAGGCTAGTTGTCGATGCGATAGTTGGGGGCTTCCTTGGTGATGATGACGTCGTGCACATGGCTTTCACGCAGGCCCGCCGCCGAGATCTCACAGAAGGTGGTGTTCTCGAACAGGTCGTTGAGGGTGCGGGCACCCACATAACCCATACCGGAACGCAGACCGCCCATGAGCTGGTAGATGGCTTCCATCACATGGCCACGGTAAGGCACGCGGCCCACGATGCCTTCGGGGACCAGCTTCTTGCTGCGTTCCTGGAAGTAACGGTCGGAGCTTCCGTCCTTCATGGCGTCGATGGAGCCCATGCCGCGGTAGATCTTGTAGGTACGGCCCTGGTAGAGGATGGTTTCGCCCGGGCTTTCTTCGGTACCGGCGAACAGGGAGCCGATCATCACGGAGTGGGCGCCCACCACGAGGGCCTTGACGATGTCACCGGAGAACTTGATGCCGCCGTCAGCGATGCAGCAGCGGTCCATCTCGCGGGCAGCGCGGCTGCCGTCCATGACGGCGGTCACCTGCGGCACGCCCACACCGGCCACGATGCGGGTGGTGCAGATGGAGCCGGGGCCAATGCCCACCTTGACGGCGTCGGCACCGGCTTCGAGCACGGCGCGGGCACCTTCGTAGGTGGCCACGTTACCAGCCACCAGCTGGCAGTTGGGGTACGCGGTCTTGACCTTGCGGATGGCCTTGAGCACGTTCAGGGAATGACCGTGGGCGGAGTCCAGGACGAGCACGTCCACACCGGCCTGGATGAGCTGCTCGGCGCGTTCGTCGCAGTCGCGGCCGATGCCGATGGCGGCACCCACGCGCAGGCGGCCGGCGCTGTCCTTGCAGGCGTTGGGGTATTTCTGGACTTTGTCGATGTCCTTCATGGTGATGAGGCCGCGCAGGCGCTCGTTCTCGTCCACCACGAGGAGCTTTTCGATGCGGTGTTCGTGCAGGTGACGCTTGGCTTCTTCCAGGGAGGTGCCCATGGGCACGGTGACCAGGTTCTTGCTGGTCATCACTTCGCCCACGCGGATGGCGGAGGCGTCTTCGATGAAGCGCACGTCACGGTTGGTGAGGATGCCCACCAGCTTGCCGTCATCCACGACGGGCAGACCGGACACGCGGAAATCCGCCATCAGGTCCAGGGCTTCCTGCACGGAGTTGCGGGAGGAAACGGTAACGGGGTCAAGGATCATGCCGCTTTCGCTCTTCTTGACGCGTTCCACTTCCAGGCGCTGGCGTTCGATGGGCATGTTCTTATGGATGATGCCGATGCCGCCCATACGCGCCATGCTGATGGCCATGGCCGATTCGGTGACCGTGTCCATGGCGGCGGAGAGCAGGGGGATGCGCAATTCGATGGAAGGAGTGAGCCAGGTGGAGATGTCCACGGCGTCGGGAGTCACTTCCGAATAGCTGGGGACAAGCAAGATATCGTCAAAAGTCAGGGCCTTGCCGCGATTGGTGAACATATTTGCCTCGTAATGTGCTGGAATTGTTCAACAAAATTTAATATATAATCATATACATTCCTCGTATCTATGTCAATGCAAGAAAAGGGCCGGAAGTGCGGGGCAGGCGGGTAAAATTTTTTACAAGAGCAGGGCGAGGAAGGATGCGTGTCCCTGCATGCGGCATGCCCGTCCACCTCTATATATTAATGTAGTGCGGGGGCTGTCCGTACGAAAAAAACTGTCAGACTTCTGTGCCGGTGTGGATCGGGACACAGAAAGGAAGTGGGGAAGGCGGTGTGGGGGGGACCATGCTCGTCCCGTATCGTGAGTGCTCAGGGCAGCGGGTAGCGTTTGGTCTTGGACAGGCTGCGTGAAGATCTTGCGTACCACCAGGGTAATTGGGCTGGGGAACAGGCTTGGCATGTTGGGGCAAACTTGTCTGTGGTGCTGTGGCTACGCTTGATGAGGGTATGTCATGGTTCAGTTTTCTGTCCCGTTCCCGGGAGATTATTGAGCCAGAGCTGTAGAAATTTTCGCTTGGCGGGTAGGCTTGGCATGGATGATTTTCGAATGAAGAGTAGTTATCCTATTATAAAAAAAGACAATTTTTATGTCTGTTCCAAAAATAAATAAGTCGATATCGTTTTTATCCACTTAATATTGACAAACCGATAAAAGGGGTATAAAAATTTTTACAAGTTCGACGGACAAGCAGATTGCTGCCGCGGACTTTCAAAAACGAGCTTTTTGCTCCGGCCGTATCGGCCGGGATTCCTGTCCCGCTCCGCACAGGGCAGGAATGGGT
>NZ_JBNPMK010000015.1:0-3027 GCF_050313955.1 Desulfovibrio sp. SGI.133
GGAAGGATTTTTTCGAGAAACAAGACGCACGGGCTATTAGTACTGGTCAGCTCCACCCCTCACAGGGCTTCCACCTCCAGCCTATCAACGAGGTCGTCTACCTCGGCCCTTCAGGACTTGCGTCAGGGAGAACTTATCTTAAGGCAGGCTTCCCGCTTAGATGCTTTCAGCGGTTATCCCTTCCACACATAGCTACCCTGCTGTGCCGTTGGCACGACAACAGGTCCACCAGTGGTGTGTCCATCCCGGTCCTCTCGTACTAGGGACAGGCCCTTTCAATTCTCCTACGCCCACAGAAGATAGGGACCAAACTGTCTCACGACGTTTTAAACCCAGCTCGCGTACCACTTTAAACGGCGAACAGCCGTACCCTTGGGACCTGCTTCAGCCCCAGGATGTGATGAGCCGACATCGAGGTGCCAAACCGCATCGTCGATGTGAACTCTTGGATGCGATCAGCCTGTTATCCCCGGCGTACCTTTTATCCAATGAGCGATGACCCTTCCATTCGGGATCACCGGATCACTAACACCTACTTTCGTACCTGCTCGAGATGTCTCTCTTGCAGTCAAGCTCCCTTTTGCGTTTGCACTCGACGGCTGGTTTCCAATCAGCCTGAGGGAACCTTTGCATGCCTCCGTTACATTTTGGGAGGCGACCGCCCCAGTCAAACTACCCACCAGACACTGTCCTCTTACCGGGTAACGGCGAAGAGTTAGGGACCTGAACAAACAAGGGTGGTATTTCAACGTTGCCTCCCCCCATACTGGCGTACAGGGTTCACAGGCTCCCACCTATGCTACACATGCAGGCTCAAATCCCAATGTCAAGCTATAGTAAAGGTGCACAGGGTCTTTCCGTCTTTCTGCGGGTACACGGCATTTTCACCGCGACTTCAATTTCACCGAGTCTCTGGCCGAGACAGTGTGGAGATCGTTACGCCATTCGTGCAGGTCGGAACTTACCCGACAAGGAATTTCGCTACCTTAGGACCGTTATAGTTACGGCCGCCGTTTACTGGGGCTTCAATTCGGAGCTTCGCTTGCGCTGACTCCTCCTTTTAACCTTCCAGCACCGGGCAGGCGTCAGTCCGTATACGTCGTCTATACGACTTGGCACAGACCTATGTTTTTAGTAAACAGTCGCCACCACCATTTCTCTGCGGCTTTTCAGGGCTCGACAGAGTGAATCGCTTCACCCTAAAAAGCACCCCTTCTTCCGAAGGTACGGGGTTATTTTGCCGAGTTCCTTGGCCAGAGTTCTCTCGAGCGCCTTGGATTATTCATCCCACCCACCTGAGTTGGTTTCCGGTACGGTTTGCGTGTCCTATACTTAGAAGCTTTTCTAGGCAGCATAGACTCAACAACTTCAGACCTTTCGGTCACGGACTCGTGTCTCAGGATAGAGAGAAGCGGATTTGCCAACTTCTCATCCCTACACACTTGCACCGGGACAACCAGCGCCCGGCTTGCCTATCTTCCTGCGTCCCTTCATCGCGCGAACACACAAGTACGTGAATATTAACACGTTTCCCATCAGCTACGCCTTTCAGCCTCGCCTTAGGGGCCGACTAACTCCGGGAAGATTACCTTTACCCGGAAAACCTTGGGTTTACGGCGAACGGGTTTTTCACCCGTTTTATCGTTACTCATGTCAGCATAATCACTTCTCCACAGTCCAGCATGCCTTACGACACACCTTCAGCCCGTGAAGAACGCTCCCCTACCAGACCGCATACGCGGAATTCAAAGCTTCGGTACTATGCTTAGCCCCGTTACATTTTCGGCGCAACGTCATTAGACCAGTGAGCTATTACGCTTTCTTTAAACGATGGCTGCTTCTAAGCCAACGTCCTGGGTGTCTCTACAACGTCACCACCTTAACCACTGAGCATAGATTTGGAGACCTTAGCTGTTGATCTGGGCTCTTACCCTCTCGACGACGGACCTTAGCACCCGCCGTCTGACTCCCATGGTACATCTGACCGGCATTCTGAGTTTGATAGGGTTTGGTAATCTGGTAGGACCCCTAGCCCTGTCAGTGCTTTACCTCCGGTAGACAATCCATGAGGCTATACCTCAATATATTTCGGGGAGAACCAGCTATCACCGGGTTTGATTGGCCTTTCACCCCTATCCACAAGTCATCCAAACCGTTTTCAGCCGGTATTGGTTCGGTCCTCCACAAGGTTTTACCCTTGCTTCAACCTGCTCATGGATAGATCACCCGGTTTCGGGTCTAATCCGCACTACTCATCGCCCTTATCAGACTCGGTTTCCCTACGGCTCCACTCACGCTTAACCTTGCAGTACAGATTAACTCGCTGACTCATTATGCAAAAGGCACGTGATCACGGAACAAGTCCGCTCTCACAGCTTGTAAGCACCAGGTTTCAGATTCTATTTCACTCCTCTAACAGAGGTTCTTTTCACCTTTCCCTCACGGTACTGGTACACTATCGGTCGTCGGTTAGTACTTAGCCTTGGAAGATGGTCCTCCCGGATTCCCACGAGGTTCCACGTGTCTCGCGGTACTCAGGTACCGGCTGTGTCGCTTTCAGTTTCAGGTACGGGGCTGTCACCCGCTCTGGCAGAGCTTTCCAGCTCATTTCCCCTGCCTACTCATGAATCACATATGCCGGCCCTACAACCCCGGCTGAACGAATCCAGCCGGTTTGGGCTCATCCCATTTCGCTCGCCGCTACTTTGGGAGTCTCGTTTGATTTCTTTTCCTTCAGGTACTGAGATGTTTCACTTCCCTGAGTTGGCGCTGGGCACTTTATGTATTCAAGTACCCGCGACGGAGCATGACCTCCGCCGGGTTTCCCCATTCAGAAATCCCCGGATCATAGAATGTTTAGCTTCTCCCCGAGGCTTTTCGCAGCTTACCACGTCTTTCATCGCCTTCCGACGCCAAGGCATCCACCCGATGCTCTTGTCAACTTGTCTTCTCGAAAAAAACTTCCTTCCATCCCTATTCAATTGTAAAAGAGCAATCACTTTCGTGATGGCCGGATCATATCCGGTT
>NZ_JBNPMK010000017.1:0-658 GCF_050313955.1 Desulfovibrio sp. SGI.133
TGAAGCCGGAGATCATGCCGGTGCTGGCACGGCCCCAAGCATTGCCGGGCTTCTCAGCCAGGTTGTCAAACATACCGGGGCCCATGGCAGCGTACATGACCCAAGGAGTCACCTTCACGCCGTCGAAGGTCAGGGGCAGCAGGACAGCGAACATGTCCATGTTGTCCATGTAGTTGTCATAGGCCTGTCCGGACCACTGGCTCTTGTAGCCACCGTTGTCGTTGTAGGGGCGAGCCCAGAAAGCGGTCAGGCCCACGTTTTCGTTGAACTGGTAGTTCAGGGTAACGGCGGCCACATCATCGTCGATGATCTGGGAGGCATTGGTGGTGAAGCTGGGCAGGGCCAGACCCTGGATACCCATGCGGACCTTCAGGTCGGTCTGGGGCACCATCCAGTCGATGTAGGCGCGCTTCAGTTCCACGGACTTGCCGTCAGCACCCAGGGCGCCGCCGTTGTCGTTGTCGTTGTCGCCCCACACCTGGTCACCGATTTCGAAGAACACGGTACCGGACAGGGCTTCGGAAGCCACGGCGTCCAACTGCAGGCGAACGCGCTGGGTAGCTTCGAATTCGTCTTCATGGTTACCGTTACGGCTGAAGCCGGAGTTACCAGCGGCCTTGCTCTTGGCGAAGTCGCCGTGCATGCCGTAGTTGAAATC
>NZ_JBNPMK010000018.1:0-646 GCF_050313955.1 Desulfovibrio sp. SGI.133
GGAAGCCGGAGATCATGCCGGTGCTGGCACGGTCCCAAGCATTGCCGGGACCCTTGTCATCCAGGTTGTCAAACATACCGGGGCCCATGGCAGCGTACATGACCCAAGGAGTCACCTTCACGCCGTCGAAGGTCAGGGGCAGCAGGACAGCGAACATGTCCATGTTGTCCATGTAGTTCTTGTCGTAGGCAGTGCCATCCCAACGGCTGCTGTAGCCACCGTTGTCATTGTAGGGGCGAGCCCAGAAAGCGGTCAGGCCAACGTTTTCGTTGAACTGGTAGTTCAGGGTGATGGCGGCCACGTCATCGTCGATGATCTGGGAGGCATTGGTGGTGAAGCTGGGCAGGGCCAGACCCTGGATACCCATGCGGACCTTCAGATCGGTCTGGGGCACCATCCAGTCGATGTAAGCGCGCTTCAGTTCCACGACCTTCTGGTCAGCGCCCATGGCGCCGCCGCTTTCCTGGTCGCCCCAGATCTGGTCACCGATTTCGAAGAACACGGTACCGGACAGGGCTTCGGAAGCCACGGCGTCCAACTGCAGGCGAACGCGCTGGCGGGCTTCGAATTCGTCTTCGTTGCTGTAACCGGAGTTACGATTGGCCTTGCTCTTGGCGAAGTCGCCGTGCATGCCGTAGTCGAAAGA
>NZ_JBNPMK010000019.1:0-524 GCF_050313955.1 Desulfovibrio sp. SGI.133
GTAAGCCCCGCTTCGGCGGGGCTTTTTGCGTTTGATGAACGAGTACCTTCCTGCTCTTGAAAAGCTGCCTCTATTATTAATGATGCAGAACACTGAATACGTCTGTAGCGCTGTGCACTTGGGCGAAGAAAGGCCGTGCACGTTTTTTCCTGCCCCACCAGCTTTTGGGTTTCTTCCTCTCCTGATTTGAACGGTATGCCGGGGCTGGGTTTCGTTTTCTTGGTTTTCAAGCCCCGGCTAAGCGGGGAGATATGCTCAACGGATGATTTTTTCGGCGCAATGAGGGGACTTGAGGCTACGAGAAGCGCGTGTAAAACGATTTATTCAAAAAATAGATATAGGATAATCTATGTAAGTTACTGTTTTTTTTAAAGAAACGTTGACAAGCGCGGAAAAGGGGTATAAAAATTTTTACAAGTTCGACGGACAAGCAGACTGCTGCCGCGGACTTTCAAAAACGAGCTTTTTGCTCCGGCCGTATCGGCCGGGATTCCTGTCCCGCTCCGCACAGGGCAGGAATGGGG
>NZ_JBNPMK010000020.1:0-379 GCF_050313955.1 Desulfovibrio sp. SGI.133
AGGGCACCGACTGGAACGACACCTACGGCAACGCCTTCTGGGCTGGCATCACCGGCGAAGTGACCTACTGGGATCCCTTCCGCATCGCTTGGGATGTGAACTACGGTTCCGCCGCTTATGCTGACCAGAAGATGAACCGCGAAGGTTGGTTGGCCAGCCTGCTGCTGGAATACAAGCTGGATTGGGGTACTCCCGGTCTGTACGGCTGGTACTCCACCGGTGACGACAACAACCCCCGCAACGGTTCCGAGCGCATGCCTGTTGTGAGCGCCAACGGTAACAACGACTTCTCCAACTTCGCCTTCAACGGCAACCCCTACATCGCCCGTGAATGCGTGCTGGGTTCCACCATGGTGGGTACCTGGGGCATCGGTGCTCG
>NZ_JBNPMK010000021.1:0-297 GCF_050313955.1 Desulfovibrio sp. SGI.133
CTGCGGCTGTCGTCCAGCCACATGGCAATGTAGGCAGCATCCAGCATGATGGTGAAGTTGTCGTACATCTTGTAGGTGTTGGTCAGGCCCACTTCCAGAGCGTAGTCTTCGGTGGTCAGGTAGATGGGATCGAAAGCATCAGCACCCATGTGCAGGTAGTCGGCGTTCATGCCGCGCTTGCCAGCGGTCAGGTCGTTGTAACCCACATACTTGGCCATCTTGGGAGCGTTGGTGCCGCCCATGAAGTTCACACGCAGGGTGTGCTTCAGGTCTTCCAGGAAGCTCACGTCCTTCAGA
>NZ_JBNPMK010000022.1:0-291 GCF_050313955.1 Desulfovibrio sp. SGI.133
CCTGAAGGACGTGAGCTTCCTGGAAGACCTGAAGCACACCCTGCGTGTGAACTTCATGGGCGGCACCAACGCTCCTAAGATGGCTAAGTACATCCGTGATTACGGTAATCCCTATGAAAAGCATGGTGTGAGCGACGTCGCTCAGTATGCTACTGCTTACGATCCCATCTATCTGACCACCGGCGACACCGCTCTGGAAATCGGTCTGACCAACACCTACAAGATGTACGACAACTTCACCGTCATGCTGGATGCCGCTTATGTGGCTCTGTGGCTGGACGACAGCCGCAA
>NZ_JBNPMK010000023.1:0-251 GCF_050313955.1 Desulfovibrio sp. SGI.133
ACAATGAGCCACGAGCTCATTGACAAGAAGAGCATGATTGGGCCTGTAGCTCAGGTGGTTAGAGCGCACGCCTGATAAGCGTGAGGTCGAAAGTTCAAGTCTTTCCAGGCCCACCATTGTCGGGGGTATAGCTCAGTTGGGAGAGCGCCTGCTTTGCACGCAGGAGGTCGTCGGTTCGATTCCGTCTACCTCCACCAGACAATCATGCTGCGGATCATTTCTGAAAGAAAGCACAAGCGATTGTGAGTTCA